>SLAA01000164.1 GCA_007127105.1 Spirochaetales bacterium
GAAACCACACTTGTTCAGAAAAGGCTCAATGGGGCTCAGTCTTGTTGAGTCGCTCGCAAAGGAACTTGGAGCAACCGTCGAGAAAAAGAACCGAGCAGGCGCACGGGTTACAGTGTGTGGCCCGCTGAAATCCCTTTCCGCCGAAAGCTGATAGCCGAGGAGACAACATTACATGAACAGCATCATTCAGCAGACAGCCGACTATGTCAGGTCACAATGTGAACATGATTCCTCGGGTCACGACTGGTGGCATATCTACCGGGTCTGGAGAAATGCGCGCGCCATTTGTGAACGAGAGCGGGCCAACACCTTTATTGTTGAGCTAGCCGCCTTGCTCCACGATCTTGATGACTGGAAACTCAGTGAGCAGGGCGATGGCAAGCCGCATCGCGCACGGGCCTGGTTGGAGGACTGTGATGTAGACTGCGTGGATATCGTCTGTGAGATCATTTCCCACGTCTCGTTCAAAGGGGCGGGTGTGGCCAACACCATGGAGTCACTCGAGGGTCTCATTGTGCAGGACGCCGACCGGCTCGACGCTATTGGCGCGGTAGGGATTGGGCGCGCCTTTGCGTATGGCGGCCACAAACACAGACAAATGCACAATCCCGATATCGAGCCCAGCTCCCATACCAGCTTTGAGGCGTACAAAGGCAGCAACAGTACCACCGTGAATCATTTCCACGAGAAGCTGCTGCTGCTCAAAGACCGAATGAACACCACTACCGCGCGACGCATTGCCGAGGGGCGGCACAGTGTCATGGTGCAGTTTCTTGAGCGGTTTTTGACCGAATGGGAGGGAGGCGACGTCTAAAACTCATTCTAATATGACATATCCGTAGGTTAACTTTGCAAATCCTACACAAAAGCCTTGTCGTCACGATCTTAAATGCGTAGTCTTGGTGCAGTTTGAACACGAGGTGGAATTGCTATGCAAAAGACTCAGCAACGTGGGCATTCGCGACGGGGACCGGGCGGGTATGTAGTACTTGAACCGGACGGCGGAGCAGGGAAGAACAGGGAGTTTAAGCTTGGATACTCCGACCTTGACCGGCTCAAGGCCTACCTTAACCGCTACGCAATTACTTTTGGCCTCTTCCAGGACAACACCTTTCAGGACCGGCTGTTTCCTTTTGGAACAGTTCCGCGGGTCATTGGCCCCTGGGAGTTTGACACCCTGGAAAAGGGCCTGCGACAACGTGTTCATGCACTGAACTTGTTCCTGCACGACATTTATCATGAGCGAAAGGTGCTCAGAGATAAGATCGTTCCAGAGGAGTTTGTGTTTTCCTGTCCAGCCTACCTTCCCGAGGTCTACGGTGTGCGACCACCAGCCGGTGTCTATGCCCATCTATCCGGAATAGACCTTGTGCAGGCAGCCGATGGAACCTGGTTTATTCTGGAGGACAACCTCCGGGTGCCTTCCGGGGCCAGTTATCCACTCATTGCTCGGGAGGCGTATCACACCGTCTGCCCAGGCCTGATTTCGGGTATGCCGGTGCGTGAAAGTCGTGACTATCCAAACATGCTTGGCCGGGTCATGGACGATGTCAATCCTGGCGGGATCTCGGTCGTCCTCTCGCCCGGGCGTTTCAATGCTGCCTTTTTTGAGCATAGCTATCTTGCAGAGAAGATGGGCGTTCCCTTGGTGTTTGGAAATGATCTTGAGGTTGACGGTGAGTTTGTCTACTTCAAGGATGTTGGTGGGCACCGTGAACGAGTGGGCGCTGTGTACCGTAGACTATCGGACGAGTATCTGGATCCTATGGTGTTTGAGCCGGACTCAATCATCGGTGTGCCAAATCTTATGTCTGTGTATCGCAAGGGGAACGTTGCGGTCATAAATGCTGTGGGCAACGGTATTGCTGACGACAAAGGCATCTACTACTTCGTTCCTGCACTCATTAAGTACTACCTTGGTGAGGAAGCTATTCTGCGGAACGCACCGACCTACCTTCCTTTTTTTGAACGTGACCGAAAGCATGTGCTTCAGAACCTCCACCGCCTTGTCATTAAAGACGTAGCAGAGGCAGGGGGCTACGGGGTTGTATTTGGGAGCAGATTAAGCGCCGACAAACGACGCCTGCTTGCAGACGCAATACGGACCGAGCCTCGCCGTTTCATTGGGCAAGAGGTTGTTGAGTTTCGCAGTCTTCAGGTATTTGATCAGCATCGTGTTGTACGGCGACGAGCCGACTTGCGCGCGTATGTCCTGCACGGCAAAGACATCTCGGTCTGGCCAAGCGGTCTTACGAGATACGCAATGGATCGTGGTTCTATGATTGTTAACTCATCACAAGGTGGAGGATTCAAGGACACATGGGTCTTATCTCTTTAAGAACGGCAAATCAACTGTATTGGTTGGGACGCTACGTGCAGCGTGGCTTGGATCTTCTGCATAGACTCTACGACACCCATAGCAACGAAACCGCACCGGTAGGACTCCGGTACGAAGAGTTCTGCGAATGCCTGGGGATTGAGTCGGAGTTCGCAAACAGGGACGCCTTTTTGCAAGCGCTGTTCTTTGAAAAAGAAAACAGCTACTCGATCTTGTTTTCCTTGACCACGGCATATGAGAATGCAGTGTTTCTGCGGAACACCATTGGGCATGAGGGCTTTGCATACCTGCGGCTCGCCTTCAACACCCTGGAGTCGCTCCGGGTGGTTAACTTCTATGATGTGAAGCCTGTTATTGATTATCTCTACGCCTTCTGGGGCAGCTTAGATGAGTGTGCAGACCGTAGAGTTCGTGCCATGGTACGATGGGGTAAATGGGTTGAGATTCGCGATCTTGCTGGCCGTTTTGAAGACGCTGATGATAAGCTTGAGAAGGCCGTTGGGCAGCTGCAGGAGAACCTTCATGTGCTCGAGGTTGCCGAGTACCTCAATGTCGCGCAAGCATTGGACCGAGAGGGAGGTATAGATTTCACAAATGAGCTCTTCACCACAATTTACCGACCTTGAGTATGAAAGATCCGCCGACGGAGTCTATAAACTCAACTACGACGTGCGAGCGGAAATGGACGCACCAATACGCAATCACGCATGGTGTCTGCGACTGAGCCTCCCAGACGACGACTTCTTTGAGGTTGAGGCCCTCTCTCGTTACGTTGAACCGGAATGTACGACATCTACAGGCTTTGATTACCTGGGCCAGGAATACAGTTACGGACTCGTGAGAGAGGACCACTCGGTATTCCGCTACGGCCTGTCCGCGACTATCCGCCAACACTCGAGCTACGGGCGTCGTCCCGATGCGGTTCCTATTCAGATTTTTCTTCGGAGCGACCGGCTTACAGAACTTGATCACAAAGGTGTTGGCTGGCTGGACGCCTTCCAATCTCCGGAAAAGCCGAAAGACCCATTAGAGTGGTCAATTGGGGCGATGCACGAAATAACGCAGAATATGATCTACCTGACCGGAACCACCAACTACAGCACACCGGCTGGGGATGCGGTCTCTCAGGGAAGCGGCGTTTGCCAGGACTTTGCCCATATACTGATTGGACTCTGCCGTGCTCATGGAGTGCCCGCACGATATGTGAACGGCTTCTTTGTTGGCGAGGGTGAGACTCATGCCTGGGTCGAGGTCTTCGTCGACGGTAGATGGTACGGGTTAGACCCCACCCACAATCGTCTCGTTGTTCAGGACTACGTTCCTTTAGCTCGCGGGCGCAATGCAGAGGACTGCTCCTTGAACAGGGGTGTATGGAGTTCCGTTGTACAGCAGCACCTGCGTATCTCGGCATCGCTCGTCGAGGTGGGGGAGTGATCGAAGATATCGTAGATTTGGAGCTTCCCGTTGCCGAGCGGCTCGTTATTCGGCGAAATAGACTGCAGAACCCTTCGCAGTCGAGCGCGATAAAGTCCGAGGGCATAAAAAGGCCCCCCCGTATTGCCGTTGTCACCGGGGTTCATGGAGACGAGCTTGAGGGGCAGTACGTATGCGCGCTCATTGCTCAGAAGATACAGGCTGAGTTTGGGCGTCTGCGCGGTATCGTGGACATATACCCTGCAGTCAACCCCCTGGGAATAGACGCAATAGAACGCAGCATTCCCTACCTTGAGCTTGATATGAACCGGTACTTTGCTGGTGAGCAGGAGCGAAATGATTCATACATTGCCCACTTAACCGACTTGGTAACCGAGTCCTTAGTCGGTGCCGATCTTGTTATAGATATTCATGCCAGCAACATTTACCTCCGGGAAATACCCCAAATTAGAATGGACCGCAACACCGCAGAGCGGCTGCTGCCCTTGGCTCGAATGATGAACGTTGACTTTATCTGGATTCATGAGGCAATAACGGTACTGAAGTCGACTCTCGCACACACTCTCAACGCCAGGAACACCCCTACTCTGGTTGTAGAGATGGGTGTCGGCATGCGCATTACACCGGTCTTCTGCCATGACCTTGTCCAGGGGATCTTTCGGGTCATGACGCACCTTGGCATTTGGGATGATCCAGAACCACCTCCGGTGAAGACCCCTATTGAGTGCAATGAAGGTGAGGTGAGTTACATAAACTCACCTGCTGCCGGTCTGTTTCTGCCTGATGTAGAGCATTGGATTGGGGTAGAACAAGGAGAGCTGCTTGGACGAATTGTGCAACCCTTAACCGGCGAGGTGGTGTCTGAAATTCGCTCCCCTGGCGCCGGTACGGTCTTCACCTTGCGAGAGTACCCGGTTGTTATGGAAGGATCGCTTCTTGCGCGTGTCTTCACTGCTGCCCCGGAACGCACGCCATGAAGACAGAACTGCTTTACCGCCTGGCCTCCATGTCGCGCGAAGACTATCAGATTCAGGGGTATCGCTTTGGCAGTGGAATACCTCGGGTAGCTATTGTGGCAGGTATGCGAGGCAGCGAGGCCCAGGGGCTCTATGTTGCCGCCAAACTGGTGCAGTACTTGAAAGAGAATGAGCAGGCAATTGCATCTGGCAGTGAGATTCTGGTTATTCCCTCGGTTAATCCATACTCGCTCAACACTGTGCGTCGCCTGTGGCCGCTTGATCACACCGACATCAACCGCATGTTCCCTGGTTACGCCCAGGGAGAGACAACACAGCGAATAGCTGCCGCCGTCATGGCAGCAGTACAAGACTACGAACTTGGCGTGAATCTTACCTCAACGCCGCACCCGGGCAAACATGTTGTGCACGCGCGAATACATCGACTTGGAACAGATAGTGTCCAGACGGCCGAGGCCTTTGGTCTGCCATTTGTTCACGAGCATGAAGCTAACCCGCAGGAAACCGGCAGTTTGAACTACAACTGGCAGATCTGGAATACTCGAGCGGTCTCTCTTGCCGGGGGCAGGGGTTTTGAAATAGATGAAGACCAGGTTCTGGAACTCTTCCATGGCGTGTTGCGCTTTCTCGTGGTGCATGGCGTTCTTCCGAACAGCGCCGTTCCTGGTGAGGCGGGCTCGTCACAGAGCAGGCCTAGTCGGGTGGTGCAGGACAAGGACATCTGTGTTGTGCCGACACCCAGGGCCGGAATTTTCTCAACTCGATGTCGGCCCGGTGATCTGGTCCAGGCGGGTGAGGTGCTTGCAGAGATCCTTGACCCTCATTTGGGTGAGGTCCGTTCCGAGATTTGCAGCCCTATTGCTGGCACCGCGTTCTACGTGTACCGGGCGCCGCTTGTGTATGAGAAGATGATTGCGTTTATGATTGTTTAGGCAGCGTGGGCGGGTTAGGTGTCTTAGGAGGCTTAGTCGGAGGTGCGGCCCGATGCACGCGGTTCTTCCCTGCGCGCTTAGCTGAGTAGAGGGCGACATCGGCCTGCTTAATGAGTGAGGCCAGTTCAATATCCTTACTGTGGCATTCAGCCAGACCGGCGCTAAAGCTCAGTGGTTGCTCAAGCTCAAATACGGTCGACTCGGTGCAGGCCATGCGAATGCGGTCGACCGACCTGACTGCGGTCTCTATATCTGTATTCGGAAAAATTGCCCCAAACTCCTCGCCTCCATAGCGAATGAGAAGGTCCTCTCGCCTCAGTCCCTCACGCAGAAGCCGTGCAAGCTCACGAATTATATGGTCACCCTGGTCGTGACCAAAGGTGTCATTAATTGTCTTGAAGTTGTCGATGTCGATCATCGCAACCGAGTTATGAGAGTAGCGGCTTTGGTACTCGGCCCACAACTGGGGGACGTCGCGCTCAAAGACCGAGCGTGTGAGGAACCCAGTCAGCTCATCATGTTCAAGCCGGGTCACCTGCTCCTGGTAGTAGCTTCTGTTGTACACCGCGGCGGCCAGGCTGTCGGTAAGTGCTAAAGCCGGATAGAGATCCTCGCCACAGAAAGGCTGCTCCGACCGCCTCCAAAGAAAAAGGCCCCCGATGAAGCGGGAGTTCGCGCGTAGTGGTACCAAGAGGAGTGAGTGGTCGGCGTAGGGGATTCCTGGTGTATCTGGGCTTCCTGGCTGGCCTGGCCCTCCCGGTTCGTCTGGACCTCCCGGTTCGTCAATGATAATGGGGTAGAGGTTATCTGCCAGCCTTGCCAGGAAGCGCGGCACATCATTCTGCGCAGTAGTTATTTCCACTGAGCCGTTGAGTGATGCGCCAAATATCCGAGTCATTTCTCCATGCTGGCCATTTTGCTGGGCAAACACTTCACAGCTGTGAAAATGAATAACCTCGGCAATTTGTTCAACTGCGTGGCCTAATACCTGACTGAGATCACGGTCGAGCGTGATTTCGGCCCCGACCCGCCTCACGGCCTCGTTAATTGCCAGTTTCCGTTGGGCTTCACGGTATTCCTGCTGGAGAATTTCCTCCGACTGCTTTCGGGCATCAATGAGCCGGTCAAAGCCAGCGACCTTGCCAATACCGCCGCGCGCCCCGCGTTCAAGAACCACCGCATGCGTCTCTATCCAGTGCCATCTGCCGTTGTTATCCGCTACTCGGTATTCGCAGTACATCTCGTCCGTGTGACCATTGTTAAGGCGGTCCCAGTTGTGCATGTAGTTTGGTAAATCTTCCGGATGGATGCGCTTCTGGTAATCACCATTTCGCATTTCGGCATCGGTAAGCCCAAGTCGGGTCAGCGTTCCACTGGTGTAACCCCAGTGGTTGTCCAAATCTCCAAAGAAGTAACCAACCTGAAGCAGTTTTCGTCTTGCTGCTGCGCTCCGAAACACTGCCGACAGTTGATTATTATTTTTCACAATGACGCCATTATAACGATTATCCGCATTTCCCGCTACCGAAATTGTTAGAAACTGTGTCCGCGGAAATTCCGCATGCTTTGGTTAATTCCGAGAAACCGCACCATCTGGTCAAAGACCGCCGCCGGGAGCATGCCACGCAAGAGTA
>SLAA01000241.1 GCA_007127105.1 Spirochaetales bacterium
AACAAAAGCACCAGGCCGCCAGCAACGCCCAGGCGAATAAACAAGTCGCCAGCCTTCATTGAGTCCGGATCCTGCTCATGCACAACCAGGACGTAGGAGCTAAAGGTCATGAGCTCAAAGAAAACAAAAAGGGTGAGAAAGTCCCCCGCCGTTACAACGCCAATGCAGCCACCTAAGGTGAACACCAACAGCGAGTAGAAGCGAGTCTGGGCGTGACCGTGTGCCATGTACGCCCTGCAGAAAACGGTTGCCAGTAGCCAGATGAAGCTGATCAGAACCGCGAAAACAAACCCTGCACCGTCAACACGGAAGCTAAGCGCCAACCCGATAGTAGGTATAGGATAGGAGCTGAATACCGCACCGGAGCGCAGCAAAGGATAGAGCGAAATCAACAAGCCCAGGCTGCCAGCAACAATGAGCGTTGCGACAATGTCCCGGACGAGCGGCCTTCGTCGCAGCGCTGCGACGAGAAGGGCGCCAACCATAGGAAGGAGTGTGGCAGCCAGGGTTACGTAATACACCAGTTACAATCCCCCGTTCATCAGCATGGCGGCGGTGAACTGAGATAACTCATAGAGAATATTCAGCGGTGAAATCCCAAAAACAAAACAGGCTGCCGCAAGTATGAGAATGGGCCATAACATGAGTTTGGATGTCTCGTCACGCTTCATGTCATGGGCGTCCCCGAAAAAGGCAATGATGATAATGGGGAGGTAGTACAATCCATTAAGGAGGCTACTGAGCAGGAGCACACCAACATACGTCACATGCTCCCCGTCGAGTGCCCCCAGCGCAAGGTTCCACTTGCTCAAGAACCCGTTTAAGGGTGGTATGCCAATCATCGCAAGCGCGGCCACCGAGAAGGCCGCAAAGGTGTAGGGCATTTTCGTACCGAACCCGGCCATTTTGCGGACATCTCTTTCACCGGTCTTGTGAATAATGGCACCAGCACAGAGGAAGAGGCAGCTTTTCATGAAGGCGTGGGAGAAGATATGGAAAACTGCACCCACAATTGCTGTCTCCCGCAGTACCGAAAGCCCCAGTAGCACGTACCCCATCTGGCCGATGCTGGAATAGGCCAGACGCCTTTTGAGTTCGAACTGGGTAAGGGCGACCGCCGAACCCAGTATGATGGTAATGATTCCCAACACCGCCATGATCAGAATCCACCCGGTCTCAATGAGCAGTTCCGGCGAGAACACCGTGAACACCACGCGGAAAAGACCGTAGGCACCAGTCTTGAGCATAATTCCTGAGAGCAGCGCACTTGCGGGGGCGGGCGCGACTGGATGCGCGTCGGGCAACCAGACATGCAGCGGAAACATACCAGCCTTCATTCCAAAACCAACAAGGAAGGCAATAAAGGTGGCCAGTGCCAGCCCGGAGGGTTCGGTTATTAAGGTGCCAGCATCCAGACTTAGCGATCCCGATATCTCATAGGTGTTAATGACCCCTAGCAGAAGACTCAGACCACCAATGATTGTCACAATGATGTACTTATACCCTGCCTTAAGAGCCTCGGCAGTTTCCTCGTGGACGACCAGGACATAGGCAATCACCGACATCAACTCAAAGAAGATGAACAGCGTAAAAAAGTCACCAGCGGTGAAAATTCCCATACACGAGCCGAGCGTAAGGGTCAGGGTTGAGTAATAGCGGTTTTGGGAGTGACCATGCTTCATGTACGCCAGCGAATAGATTGTGGCGAGCATCCAGACGAAAGAGGAAATAAGCACGAGACAGAGACTTAGCAGGTCAACCCGAAAGGAGCCTACGAATCCGAGTCCGGGCAGGATTTCAAACAGCTCGAGAACGAGTAACTCGCCACGAATGACGGCAGGATACATTGCGACCGCTGCCACGAAGGTAACAACGGTCGTGAAGACTACCAGGTGGTTGCGCAGACGAGTTGACTCACGGGCTACATATGCCACCCCAATTGTCATCAACATAGGGAAGAGCGTGACAAAAACGGGCAACAACGATGTGGTTCGCACTTCGCTCTCCTAACATCGCCTTCTTGCTAACTAAGCAGGAGCTTAGGTGCATTGTATACCGAAGTGCGCAAATGTGAAGCCGAAAAAGAAGAATAATGTATTGATTTATAAGAATCGATATTGGCGTTATGCCGGTGGGTTACCCGTCGTGGTCCTTGGTTTGCTGCTCCTCACCATACTCGGTCGGGGCCTCCGAGTCTGCCTCGTCAAAAGAGGGGCAACCCGGGATGCGTTCCCCAGTGCCATTCTCGGAGACCTTACGACAGTAATGCATGTGGTTGCGAACTCGAATGAAGAGCACAACTCCTACAAAGAGGAGTCCCACAAGCAGCAGTCCGTACGTCATAGTGAGAAGTATACCACTATTTTTTTCACGATTACAACAGGCTTCACAAGCGACTTGGAAAAAATGTTGAGCGCAGGTATACTCGTAGATATGACTGCGAAGAGCAGTCAATTTGTGGGAGGCGAGGTGCAGCCAAACAGTTTTGAGGGCGACATACCGGTACCGGACTCGCTTGCCGGACACTTTCTCATTTCCGAGACAGATCTCCTGGACCCAAACTTCTTTCGTACCGTAGTACTCATGACCGACCATGGTGCAGCAGGAGCATTTGGGCTGGTGGTAAACCGCAAGTCAACCGCAGGCCTGAAGGATCTTATCCCCGACTTTGAGAACGACCCGGCCGGAGACATTCCGGTGTATGTCGGTGGCCCGGTTGAGCAGCAGTATTTGTTTGTACTGCATTCCGGTATACCAACCCGGTTCCGTAGCGACCACTCGGTTAGTCCTACTCCGGGCGTAATTTTTGAGCCGCTTACCGAGCCGCTTGTGCACTTCCTCCGCGATGAGTGGCGAGCCATACCTCTGGAAGACCGGCCCAAGATTCACCTCTTTGCCGGGTACAGTGGTTGGGGCCCGTTACAGCTTGAGAGCGAGCTTGAGGCAGGCGCATGGTATATACACCGCGCCACTGCCGATATTGTGTTTCATGCCGACCCCGAGAAGGGCTGGCATGACGCGCTGTCCAGGAAAGGGCCTCTGTACAAGATCATTGCCGAGACCGGCATTCGGCCCTCCATGAACTAGACCGGGCGGATGAAGACCAGGACAAGGTGCGGTTACTCTGCGCCGGGCGCCTTTTCCAGCAGTGCTACCGGAAAGGTTGAACACAGTTCCTGCAGCGAAACTGTGCCGCCTGCGACCACCTCACCCGAGAGCACATTGAACCATCGGCCTTCTGGTAGATGCACGGTCGTATCTCCCCAGTCGCCGTCAAGGGTGTAGGGAAGGCGCGCAAGCACTGCCACCACCTTTCCACCGCGACTGAAGGCCACTGCATGAGCCGCCTTTTCCCCGTTTACATCAAGTGCCTGATACTCTCCCTCCAGGAACAGCACCGGCCGGCGCTGTCGCAGGTGCAATGCCTGGCGCGTAACCCAAAGCTTGGCAAGCCCATGCTCGGTGTCGGCAGCTACCGCGGCAAGGGCCTCACCAAGATCGGCCTCGTCATCTGGGCTCACCCGAGCCAGTAACTCGGAGCGAAGCTCGTAGTCCACCGCTCGCCTGTTGTCCGGGTCTACCAGGCTGAGATCCCATAGCTCGTTTCCTTGATATATGTCGGGGACTCCCGGGCAGGACAGCTTGAGCAGGGTGAGAGATAGCGAGTTGATCCAACCGGCCTCACGAATCTCCTCAACAAGCTCCTGTATGAGGTTCCGACAGGTGTCGCTGCCCAGCATGGACTCGGCGAAAGCGAATACCGCTGCTTCATAGGCAGGGTCTCTATTTGTCCAGCTGCTGTAGAGTTTTGCTTCACGGACCGCCTTTTCCAGGTAGGGTTGGAGACGGTCATACTCAATAGGCCAGGCTCCGACAACGGTTTGGTAAATGAGGTACTCGGTGGCTCCGTCGGGGTAGTGTACGCCTTCCCCGCTGGGCGCTGGTGGCGCAGCCTGCCTGAACTCAGCGGTGGCCTCCTGCATCTTCCTGACAAAGGCTTCCCAGCGCTCAGGCAGTTCCGAGAGTACCGCCAGCCGCGACCGGACATCCTCGCTGCGCTTGGTGTCGTGGGTTGATGAGGCCAGCATCGCACCCGGCCAGGTGTGTGCACGCTCTCTCATAAGCTCGTGGAATGCATGCGGCGTGAGCCCGAAACGGTCTGGCTCTCCTCCAACCTCGTTGAGTGCTGTGAAACGTGTGTAGCAGTAGAAGGCAGTATCCTCGGCCGCTTTTGCCATGACCGGCCCGGTGATCTGCTGCAGCCGAGCCACAAACTCATGCTCGAGTTCCCCGTCAATCTCCAGGAGCATAATGCGAAGGAGGAACGCAAAGAGTTCCTCGTCCGAGTCCTCACGAGTACTCTGGGCCTGTTCAACGACGCTACGAAGCAGCTGCGCGTCCTCCTCGGTTACCGTGCCTGCATCTGGGCGCACATAGCTCCTGTAAACGGGAAAGGCCACAATCAGATCTACGAGCGTTTGTTGCAGCTCCTCGCGGGAGTAGTCTCGGTAGCGTCTATGGCGCCCACAGATCTCGGTCAGCAGCGACACCAGGCGGTTTACATCACTGCCAAGTAGCTCCCGAATAACCAGGTACTTTTTCTCGGTGAGGATCTCGTGATAGCTGCGCTCCTCGCCGCTGATTTCTCGGAAAAGGGTGTCAAAGGCGGCTTCGTTCCTCTGGTCTATACAGAGACCAAGTGCGGCATTCAAAAAGTCATAGCCGGTTGTACCCGCCACCGGCCAGTCCTGCCTCAGGGGCTCGTCGGGATGAAGAATTTTCTCGCCCACAACCCAGGCGTTCGGGGCAGCGTCGTGTAGGCGTCTAAAGTACTCCTCGGGGTCACGTAGCCCGTCTGGATGGTCTATGCGCAACCCGTCAATGACCCCTTCATGGAGCCAGCGAGTGATCAGTGAGTGGGTGTCCTCAAAGACCTCGTCGTCCTCCATGCGCAACCCAACCAGGTCGTTGATGTCAAAGAAACGCCGGTATGCGAGGTCACTGCGCGCAATGCGCCAGAAGGCAAGCCGGTAGTTCTGACGGTCAAGGAGTTCTGCCAGCCGGTCGGCGTCGTTGTTGAGGCGCTCCAGTTCCTCGTCCAGGGCGCGGCGGACCGCCGGTTGTTCCTCCAGGAGCCGGTCAAGTTGCGCGCGCAGCACCTCCTTGTCACGATGCCTCCGCCGCCGGCTCGTGCGGTCCGTTGAGGTGGGTGGCGGTAAGTGATCCAGGCTACCGGCAATAAAGGCCAGGTCGGCCGAGTCGGAGTGGTCGGCGGCGCGTTCAAAAACCGGCTTCATGCTGCGAGGGTCTACCGGGAAGGTGTTCTCGTAGTAGCGAACTGTGAAGCTCCCAGCATTCCGCTCAACGCGAATCTCGCGCGCCTCAATAACGCGGCCGTAGTGATCTCCCAGAATAGGTAAGAGCACTCGGTTCTCTATCTCGCTATACTGCCAGTCCACATCAAAGTACACAGCGTAGCGACTTGAAGGGCCGTTCTCCAGTACATCCCACCACCAGCGGTTCTCAGGGCCTGAGATTGCCATGTGGTTGGGAACTATATCGAGTACCTGCCCAAGACCGTTCTTTCCCAGCGCCCGGCAGAACCACTCGTGAGCCTTCTCACCTCCAAGATCCTCGTTGACCTGACTGTGGTCTACCACGTCGTATCCGTGAGTGCTTCCGGGTGCGGCCTGCAGATAGGGCGAGGCGTACACATGACTAACCCCAAGTGAGCGGAGATACGGTGCAACCTTGGCCGCCGCGTCAAAGTCAAAATCCGGATTCAGTTGAAGTCTGTAGGTTGAGATTACTCTTTGCATGCAACTATGCTCCTCTCTGCTGCTTACTCGGTACGGCCAACTCTGTACTCGCTCGGTGCCGGGGTACTACTCGGTACGCTTGAGCACCTTAATTGAGCGGCTTGTCACCAAAAGCTCGTCGCCAGCGGCATACACCTTCCGTTCCTCACAGAAGCCGTACTCGGTAGAGAGAATTTCTTTCCAGCGCCGACCCCAGACCTTGTCCGGCAGTGCAAAACTCAGGTCCTCGTAGTGGGCGTTGATAATAAGATAAAAAGAGTCGTCGGTAATGCGGAGCCCACGCTCATCCGGACTGATAATGGCCTTGCCGTTGAGGAAAATTCCCACAGATTTGGAAAAACCTTCGTTCCAGTAGTGATCCTCCATCTCCAGACCGTCCGGCGTGAACCAGTTGAGGTCGTCCAGCCCTTTTCCGTATACCGCGCGTCCCTGAAACCAGTGTCGGCGACGGAAGACCGGGTGCTTGCGCCGAAACTCAATGAGCCCGCGGGTGAACTCCAGGAGTTCCTGGTCGATGTCTTCCCAGTTGACCCATGATGTCTCGTTGTCCTGGCAGTAACCGTTGTTGTTGCCACCTTGTGTTCGCCCAAGCTCGTCCCCGGAGACCAGCATTGGCACACCCTGGGAGAGAAACAGGGTGGTGAGAAAATTACGCTTCTGTCGGAACCTGAGTGAGAGCACATCCGGGTCCGCTGTTGGCCCTTCAACGCCGCAGTTCCATGAGCTGTTGTGGGTTTCACCGTCCTGGTTGTCCTCACCATTGGCCTCGTTGTGCTTCTCGTTGTACGAGACCAGGTCCTCAAGGGTAAAGCCGTCATGTGCGGTGACAAAGTTAATGCTGGCATAGGGACGGCGCCCGGTGTTCTCATAGAGGTCGGAACTCCCGGTGACGCGGTACGCGAACTCACCAAGTTTTTGATCTGTTCCACGCCAGAAGTCTCGTATGCAGTCGCGGTACTTTCCGTTCCATTCCGACCAGCCGACAGGAAAGTTCCCTACCTGGTAACCCCCGTCACCTACATCCCACGGTTCGGCTATGAGCTTGACCCTGCTGATTACGGGGTCTTGCTGAATAATGTCAAAGAAGGCCGAGAGGCGGTCCACATCATGCAGCTCGCGGGCCAAAGTTGACGCAAGATCAAAACGGAATCCGTCTACATGCATCTCCTGTATCCAGTATCGCAGCGAGTCCATGATGAGCTGCAGAACGTTTGGATGCTGCATGTTAAGGCTGTTCCCGGTACCGGTGTAGTCCATGTAGTAGTGGGCGTCCTCGGTGACCCGGTAGTAGGCGGTGTTGTCTATGCCCTTCAGCGAAAGCATTGGCCCCATGTGGTTTCCCTCGGCGGTGTGGTTATACACCACATCCAGAATGACCTCGATGCCGGCATTGTGCAGCGTTTTCACCATCTGTTTGAACTCAGCCACCTGACTACCGGCAAACTGCCGT
>SLAA01000258.1 GCA_007127105.1 Spirochaetales bacterium
CGGTGGAGACGCTTCCGCTGAACTTTTCAACCGGGGGCCCACACCGGATCTACGCTGTGGACAACGTTGGGAACGTGACACAAAGCGCCGAGTTCCACGTTGTGCAGGACACAAGCCCACCAGATCAACCGGCGATCAGCGGTGACAACAGTGCTTACCATGACACGGTTGAGGACATCTACTACTACGCAACCGGCGGGGGAGTGCAGTTCAGCTTCACCAGCGATGATGCCGGTGGATCAGGCGTGGCGGGCTACACAACGAACTCCGACGGAACCGGAGTCGAGCAGCAGTTGACCCTTGCCACAACGGCAACGGTTTACGCGGTTGATAACGTGGGTAATGTTTCTACCGGTCTGCTGGTTACGGTTGAGCTTGATAATGTTGACCCCGCCCTCGGCGACATTGGAGCGCCGAGCGGAGATGGGATCTATCTTGATGGTTCTACCTACTACACGAGCTTGAGTCCACTTCAGTTCTCTCCGAGCGCGACAGATGGCGGCTCCGGGCTTCAGGGCTACAGTCTCGACGGAGGCACGACGATAGTGGCTCCAGGAGATCTGCCACTTGATTTGACCGCCGGTGCAACCTACACGATCACTGCAGTGGACAACGTTGGGAACACCAGTTCCTGGGCTGCCGTCACTATCACGCAGGACACAACCGGGCCGGTGATAACCGACATAGGAGCGCCGAGTGGAATCTACCTCGACGGCTCTACCTACTACACAACCGCTGGCTCACTTGCGTTTAACCCGACCGGCACTGACAACGGTGGGTCGGGACTGAAGGGGTTCAACACCGACGGAAGTACTGCGGTGGAGACGCTTCCGCTGAACTTTTCAACCGGGGGCCCACACCGGATCTACGCTGTGGACAACGTTGGGAACGTGACACAAAGCGCCGAGTTCCACGTTGTGCAAGACACAAGCCCACCAGATCAACCGGCGATCAGCGGTGACAACAGTGCCTACCATGACACGGTTGAGGACATCTACTACTACGCAACCGGCGGGGGAGTGCAGTTCAGCTTCACCAGCGATGATACCGGTGGATCAGGCGTGGCGGGCTACACAACGAACTCCGACGGAACCGGAGTCGAGCAGCAGTTGACCCTTGCCACAACGGCAACGGTCTACGCGGTTGATAACGTGGGTAATGTCTCTCCAGGGCTCGAAGTTAAGGTTGAGCTTGATAATGTTGGCCCTGCCCTCGATGACATTGGAGCGCCGAGCGGAGATGGGATCCATCTTGACGGTTCTACCTACTACACGAGCTCGGGATCTCTGCAATTCAATCCGAGCGCGACAGATGGCGGCTCCGGGCTTCAGGGCTACAGTCTCGACGGAGGCACGACGATAGTGGCTCCAGGAGATCTGCCACTTAATTTGACCGCCGGTGCAACCTACACGATCACTGCAGTGGACAACGTTGGGAACACCAGTTCCTGGGCTGCCGTCACTATCACGCAGGACACAACGCCTCCGGAACTACATCTTCCGAGTGAAGCCGGAAACTATGGAACCGAATTCAGTTTACCAATAACCGACAGCGTAAGCGGTGTTGATTATAGTACCGTGGTTGTAGAGCGTCGTGATGATATGGCGAGTGGGGACTGGGGGCCGGGGCCAGCTTACGTCCAAGAGCCCGGGGCAGTAACCAGTCTTTCTGCACTCAACGACGATGAAAGCGACTATCTCCGAGTCAGTGTTTCGGACAACGTTGGTAATCCGCGGGTCGTGGAGTTGGTGCGAGCACGGGGCACCGGCGCGGACAGTTATACCATAACCGTGTACGTAGAACCCGAACCCGATAGCGGCTCGGAGGTCTTTGGAAGTATAATGTCCTTGCCATCATCCTCGGAAGGTTCCACCGGTGGGGTGCCCATTGACACAACTCCGGCCACGGGAATCTTTCAAGGGAGCAGCGGTGCGCCTACATCGACACAAAACACCGCGTTTGGTGGGGGCGGGTTGAGCTCCAACCAATTAGCACAGCTCGACACGCCACGTTCTCGGCAACCTACTGTAGCAGATACACAGATGCCGCGTAGCGTCCCAACTCGCTCCAGAATACCAGTCCTGTCACATGCCGAAGGGGTTTCACCTGCTCCGAGAGAGTCCTCGAGTGTCCAAGCAACTGAGCTTGATACCGTCCCCTTGTTTGGTTCTGAATCCCAAGGATCCTTCGCTCAAGTTGGCCCGACTCCGCCTACACCGAGATCGGCCATGGCCAACACTGTGACCGAGAACTTTGTGGCCTCCGCTACGGCTTTGAGGGGGGCGACCGGGGGCGCTGGTGACTTCACTGGTACGCAAACCACGGTAATACCCGATGAAGCCAACGACGCCACATTAGTCCAAGATCACTCACTCCAGCAGATACGGCTGATGGTGTTTCTGGCGTCTATTGGTATGGGAGTTGTTTTGTTCACTATGGCGAAGTCAAAGATGACAAGAAGATAGACCGGCGGTTTGCCGCAGAAAGGTTATTCGGCTGCCAACCTCATCCAAGGCGCAAAGCAGGTTTATTTTTGCTTGGAGAAGTGTTATTCTATTACGCATAGAGGTGTTTTATGAAGAAAACAATTTTTCTATTGGTCGTTATGGTTGCGCTTGTGCTGCCGGTTTCCCTGTTTGGGCAGGCGGCATCGGGCGAGGTTACCGTGCAGTCTGTGACCGGTATTGCACGCTACGAGGCCTCGAACGGCAGGTTTGAGGCGCTGAGTGTGAACCAGAAGCTCTCGGCAAACACAGTTATTAACACCGGGCTGAACTCCAGCGTGGTTCTTCAGGTAGACGGTCGTCCCGTAACCATTCGTGCTATGCAACGGGGCACGGTGGCTCAGCTTACCGGCGCTGCGTCGTCCGGCAGTTCAGGTCTTAGACTGGGGGCCTCGGTAGACGACTCGGCCGACTCTGCTTCAGGGCGGGCTCGGGGCAATATTTCTACTGCATCTACCCGAGCAGCAGATGTAATGGAAGATCTTGAGTGGGCAGAGGAAGAAGAAGCCAGCGAGGAATAATCTTTCCGTACTCGGTGAAGCTACCTCCGGACTAAGCTCTACTTCCGCACCAAACTAAAGACACCGTCCCAGTCTGCCGCTGGTTGCTGCTGCAGGAACTCCTTGCAGCGCTCAAGGTAGAGTGGGACGACGGTGTCAGACGCATCCTTCCGTGCAAGTTCTTCAAACATCGAACAAGCCTTTTCAAACTCCCGCGCTTCGTACAGATCTAAAGCTGACTCCCACGTTTCAACGAGCGCAACTTCCTCCGCCGATGCGTTGCGAATGCGCGCCAGAAGCTCGTAAATGCGGAGCGGGGTAGAGACACCAACGACACGCACCCGGTCAAGCCGACGCACTAGAAACTCATCTCCGAGCTGAGCACGAGTATGCTCACTAATGACTATGCCACCGGTATTGTACTGCTTGTTCACGCCCTCAAGCCGCGCGGCAAGATTCACCGCGTTGCCCATAATGGTGTAGTCCATTTTGGTGGGGGTTCCCATGTTGCCCACAACCATGTCACCGGTGTTTATTCCTATGCGGGTGAAAATTTCTGTGGCATTCGGGTCTTCCTCGCGCAGACGGGCATTGAGAGCCTTCTCGGCCTGTTTCATACCAATGGCTGTTCGGCAGGCACGCACCGCGTGGTCTGGCATGTGAATAGGGGCGCCGAAAAAGGCAATGATTGCGTCGCCTTCATACTTGTCTATGGTGCCAAGGTTTTCCAGGACAATGTTGCTCATCTCGGTGAGGTACATGTTCAGGAGCCCAACCAGGTCTGCGGGGTCAAGACCCTCGGCAAAGGTAGAGAAACCGCGAATATCGGTGAAGATGGCGGTCATCTCACGCTTCTCACCACCGAGGTTGAGCTTGGATGGGTCGGCAATGATCTCACTAATAACGGCCGGTGAGAGATAGCGCGAAAAGGCAGAACGCAGAAAAGACTTCTCACGGATTGTGTCAAAAAAGGTTACTACCGAAAGCGTCAGAAAACTGACCGAGACCGAGGTAAAAGGAACTACCACGCCTATATAGCGGCGGGTGAGCATGAAGTACCCTAAGAGTGCCAGCACCGACACCAACAAGAGAGCGAATCCTGCCAGCATCGACCTTTTGGTATCCAGATTCTTAATGAAGACACCCAGGGAAAGTGCAAGCACAAGCGCCACAATGACCGACACACTAGGCGGGGCGTCGTCGAGGAACTCCTGTGAAAGAATCATGTTAGCCAGGGTGTAGTGGATGCCGACGTTCGGGAAGCGCTCCTGGAAGGTGGTCAAGCCCTGATCCGTCATGGAGGTGGCGTCAACCCCAATAATGGCAAAGGTACCGGCGGTCTGCCGGGCTACCTCCTCTCGGTTACCCATGAGCTCGTTGAACTGGCGCCGGGTAACCTCAAAGAACTCACTGACATACTCAACAATTTCGGTATCAGCGGGGTCGATGTAGGACAACAGGAGCTCCTCGTACCCACCGTTGAGCAAACGGTCGGCGGCCTGGAAGAACTCGTCTCGTTGCTCGCGGTAGACCTCAAAGTTTACGCGCCCGTCCTGCCCGGCATGACCGTCCTCGCCAGGCTGACCGGCGTCACCGACCTCAAAAAGCAGCTCCTTGAGATACTCAGCGTTGTCGTAATATACCAGTGGTGGGGGGCCGTCGTCCCAGTATCCAAAGAAGCCGGACTCCTCCATGGCCTCAAGGTTGCGAACAAAACGCGCCTCTTGCGAGGTG
The DNA here is from genome assembly GCA_007127105.1 of Spirochaetales bacterium. Lineage (GTDB taxonomy): Bacteria > Spirochaetota > Spirochaetia > DSM-27196 > SLAA01 > SLAA01. The sequence goes on from SLAA01000258.1 coordinate 4,739, forward strand.
TTGCGAATAAGTTGCCATGAAGAAATCTGGTTGTACTCTCTAAACTGTTGCTTGGGCCACTTCACCAGCACCGACCCGTCCTCGGCCCGGGGAATTCTAATGTCCTGGGTTGTGCCGTCCAAATGAGCGTCCCTGAGCGTAATGCTGGAGTTGGTGACCTCTATGGCCGGGTTGCCCAGAACCTCAAGGAGCGGAACAAAGGCCAGCTGGCCGTAGTACTGCCCGTCGTACTTCATGAGCAAGTGAAGCCGTCGGCGGTACCCATCTGCGTCTGGTTGTGCATTCACAAACCCGGCGCCATGTGTCGCCTTGAGTAGTGTTTCTATGGCCGGAATAATGCCAATCTGTTCCGGCGTGCGGGTGTCGTTCATGGCCGTGACGTTGTGGAGGGCTATGTTCTCTTTGAGCCAGTCGATGTCGTAGAATGACATATCAAAGGCAGGTTCTTCGCCGCCAATCTCGTCCATTTCTATAAGAAGCGGACTCGCTACAATGAGGTCGTCCTGGTCTACCATGGTCAGGGTCAGGTAGGAAGCGCCAAACAACCTGAGTGCGCCTGCAAAGTAGGCGTCTACATCGCGCGTGACATGCGAGATGCGCAGGCCCAGGGACTCCTTTATGGAGCTGTTGAGCTCAAGTATCTGCTCCTTATAGAGGTCGGCATCATCCGGGCCAATGAATCCTGCAGCCACCGCGTCCATAACCTGCCCAATGGAAGCGTCGATCTCGCCAAAGCTGTACTCAAGGTAGCGTGGGAGCTCCTCGGCGACATAGCGTGGGTCCACGGTCGCCGGGCTGTTGTCAAGGTAGCTAAGGTCAAACACCACCGTGTCGGCGCCCATCTCGCGCAGAAACACAATGGCGTCGGCCAGGATATCTCTAGGCCAGGGGAAGAGACCAACATTCTCTATGGCCTCGTCGTCTACCTTAATGATGAGAACCGAGTCATCCTCGGTCAGGGTGGGAATAGCTCGCAGAAAAAGATCATATACCCGGTGGTCCAGGGTAGTGAGCAGCAGCAATGAGCACATTAACACCGCAAGAACCGGAACAACTATGAACAGGTGCTTTTTCATGCTGTGATACTACTGCGCATTGTCGTCTCAACGCAATGTATGAGTTCGGCTTCGAAACGAGATAATCCTGCTCACAACCAGCGGTGAAGCCGCGTATCAATCTTCCAGGGTGCGGTCGGACTCCCGGATGGTATGTGAGCGGGTAAAGGCAGGCTCGCTGCTGACCGCAATTCCGTAAATGATATTGCCCTTACCAATGATATACCCAATGACACTGCCTATTGTTGCTGGCACGGCAATGCGCAGACCGACCATCTCTATGAGCAGAATTGCGGCACTGACCGGAACATTCGCAATGCTTGCAAGGCTTGCGGACATGCCAGCCACGACCATGGATGCCAAAAGCCCGTCCTGACCCACCGCCACAAAACCACCCAATGCATTTCCGCAGGCGGCTCCAACGAACAGGGCCGGAATAACCAAGCCCCCGCTCCCACCAAATCCAACCGTGAGTGAGGTCGCCAGAATCTTGGCGGCAATGAGGAGCATCAGGATGGACAGTGGTTGTACGCTAACGAGCATGCTCTGAATCACATCTAAACCGATGCCGGCGGTTTGCGGCACATTGGCAATGAGGAGGCCAGCAATCAGTGCCCCAAAAATAGGTGCCAGGCGTTGGTACGGGAAGAGACTGGCAAGCTTGCGGCTCAGCTGGAAGGTCCGCATGAAGAGTAGCGCGGCCAGGCCAGCAATAATGGCGGACAGAAAGTAGTAGTGAAGATTGGTGACATCGGGCACGTACTCGGGTATGAGCAGCAGTGGTTCTGCATTGTCAAGAAGACTGTAGACAACAAAGCCCATGGTGGAGGAGAGCATTGCCGGGAAAAGGTCTGAGTAATGCAGTGATGACTTATACAGGACCTCGACCGCAAAGATTCCCCCTGCCAAGGGTGAATGAAAGGCCGCCCCGACCGCGCCAGCCGCACCACAGACGGTAAGTATGCGCCGGTCATGCACCGTGAAGAAGCGCCGCACCGGCGGCATTCTATCCATAATGTTTGCAATAGAGCCGCCAATGAGGACCATGGGGCCCTCAATTCCACCGCTTCCCCGAAATCCCAGGGTTGCCATTGAAGCCAGGAGCTTGGAGACTGCGGTTTTCCGCTCAAGGCTCCCGTAACGGAGGTTCACGGCGGTAATGTAGCGGTCTGTACCAAAACCAGCGGCTTGAGGATCCCACAGAAATATGAGGACTGCAATGCAGGCACCAATGGCTGGAGTAATCCAGAGCGGCAGTACCACGGTAGCGTCGCTCACCATAGCAATTCCGCGGCGTAGGGCAAGCGCACCAAGACCGCCGCCAATTCCAACAAGCGACGCAACTACACCCCATTTGAGAACATAGACTGATATATCGATAATGTTGCGCTCTATACGTCTCACGTCGTGTGCGAGCATAGCGCTCACGGGCTGTCGTTGCAAGAGGC
>SLAA01000194.1 GCA_007127105.1 Spirochaetales bacterium
AACAAGCGTATTGTACAGGCGTTTCCGGGGAATGTAGATGTCTCTTTTGCCGGTGCAGAGGCAAATATCGCCGCTGGCGTTGCCTTGCTGGGTGGCTCAGCAAGGTTCGTAACGGCGCTGCCACGGAATCCTATTGCCGATGCCTGCATTACCTATCTCAACGGTATTGGGGTTGATACCTCGGCCATTGTCCGCACGGACTCCGGGAGAATTGGAACCTACTACATCGAGGTAGGCGCGAATCAACGGGCTAGCAATGTTGTATACGACCGTGACCACTCTGCCGTTGCCCTCACCGAGACACAGGCCTACGACTGGAACTCAATTCTTCATGGCGCCGACTGGTTTCATACAACCGGAATAACTCCGGCCTTGTCGGAAACCGCAGCTCTGGCAGCAATTGATGCAGCTCGGTCCGCAAAGGAGCAGGGACTGACCGTCTCGTGCGACTTGAACTATCGCGGCAAGTTATGGCGTTGGGATGGAAAGGGTAATCCCAAAGCCCTGGCGCGCAACACCATGGAAAGGATTCTCCCCTTTGTAGATCTTGTCATTGCAAATGAAGCTGACGCCGACGACGTGCTGGGTATTCGTGCCGGGGAGAGCCAGGTCGAGCATGGTTCCCTTGACAGAGAGAGGTACCCCGATGTTGCGCGTCAGATTGTGGAGAGGTTTCCCAATGTGAAGCGCGTTGCAATCACGCTCCGTGAAAGCGTTTCAGCTTCTCATAATCGTTGGGGAGCTATGCTGTACGAGGCCTCAACCGACAATGCGGTCTTTGCTCCCATGCGTAACGGTGAGTATAGTCCCAACGAGATTACCCATATTGTTGACCGCGTGGGAGCGGGCGACTCATTCGGCGCGGCCTTGATCTTTGCCTCGCGAGATTCCGAGCTGAAGGGCGACTCTGCGCGCGCGCTGTCTTTTGCTGTTGCCGCAAGCACGTTGTGTCACTCCATAGAGGGAGACATTAACTATGTTAGCCGGGCCGAGATTGAGACCTTAACTCGCGGAGACGCCTCAGGGCGAGTGGTGCGCTGATTCTGCCGACACCTTGGTGTCGGTCAATGCCGTATGGTCAGCCGCCAAGCGGCGGCGGACTTCTTGCGCAGCGGCCTGTAGCTTTTCTGCATACAGCTGTGTCACGGCACTGGTGACACGTGCTGTCGGCATAGAGATGCTGAATGCGGCTATGACTGTGCCGTCGGGGTGAATCAGCGGGGCGGCTATGCAGCTGACGCCTGGCTCGTGTTCCTCGTCGTCAGTGGCGTAGCCAAGCTGGCGAGCGTGTTCAAGTTCCTGCTCCAAGGCCGCAACGGTTACGCGGGTATTGGGTGTGAAGCTGGTGAGGGGTTGCCTTGCGCCTATTTTGTCGACGAGGTCTGGTCGCGAAAAGGCCAGTAGACATTTGCCCAGGCCGGTGCAGTGAAGCGGGGCTGTCTGGCCCGGCCTGGACTTCATAAATACGCGCAAGGTTTGAGTTGACTCAATTTTGTGGAGGTAGACGAGTTTGTCGTCCTCCAGAACCGCAAGGTGTATGGTCTCGTCCGTTTCTGCCGCCAGCCTTTCCATAACCAGTTTCGCATGCTGAACAAAATCTATTTGGTGTACCACCCGGGCACCGAGCTCAAATAACTTAATGGTAGCCCTGTACTGCTCGGTTACTGGATCCTGCTGAACATAGTGAAGATTTCGCAGGCTGCTCAGGAAACGAAAGACCGTACTCTTGTGCAGACCCAGGCTACGCGAGATCTCATTGACCCCTACGCCTTCAGCCATTGAAAGCTGCTCCAGAATCTGCATGGTGCGAGAAACGGCGGGTACCGAGTCCGGTTGTGCTTCTTCGTCCACGGGTTGCTCGAAAGGCTCGTCCAATTCTTCAGGCATCTCGATCTCTCCGAATCGTGAGGGTGTCATCCAGCTCGATGCTGGGCTGGACATGTGCGACTCCATAGTAGCACGAAAAAATAGAACAGCGTTCCCCATTTTCATTGACAGCTGCATTTTCCGGTTCTACTATAATGGACCGGAGTCAATTGTTCTCGAGAGAGGAAACTCAGCATACACAAATTACAGCCTTGGGGCCAATTGACTCGTGAGTAGGGAGAGTCTCACACAAAAAGGAGAGGTGTATGAACAAGCGAACAATGTGCGTGTCCCTGGTCGTCGCGCTGCTGTTGGTGGCAGCGGCTGGAACGGTATGGGCAGGCGGTGGTGCCGAAAGAGATGCGGTTTATCCAAGTCGTTCGGTGAGTGTTGTCGTTCCCTGGGCGGCTGGCGGTGGTACCGACCGTGTTGCACGATTCTGGGCCGATGCATATCAGCAGGAACTGGGCGTGCCCTTTGTTGTTGAGAACCGCACCGGTGGAGGTGGAGCGGTAGGACACTCGGCAGGTGCACGTGCAGCGGCAGATGGCTATACCATTGCCATGGTAACCTTTGAGTTGGCAACTCTGCAGAGTATGGGCCTGGCTGATATCACCTATGCTGGCTACGACTACATCTTACAAATGAATGAAGACGCAGCCGGTGTTATTGTGCGGGCGGACTCACCGTATCAAACCATTCAAGATTTATTTGACGCAATTGAAGCGAATCCGGGGCAGGTTTCATTCTCTGGTACCGCTGTCGGCGGCGTATGGGACCTGGCGCGTGTAGGTATGCTGCTTGAGGCCGGTATCGACCCTGACGACACCTTGTGGATTCCCTCAGAGGGTGCCGCACCTGCAATTACCGACCTTCTTGGTGGCCATGTTGACGTCATTACCAACAGTCTACCCGAGGCTCAGTCCCAGCTTGAAGCTGGTAATCTTCGCGCACTCGCGGTAATGTCCGACGAGCGAAACCCCGCCTTTCCGGATGTCCCGACACTCAAGGAACAGGGCATAGACTGGTCCGGTGGTACCTGGCGCGGCTTTGCCGTTCCTGCTGGCACGCCCGAAAATGTCCGACAGGTGCTCATTGAGGCTGGTGAGAAAATTGCACGGTCAACCGAGTTTGAGAACTTCATGGCCGACGCAGGATTTGGTATTCGGATCAGACTTGGGGATGAGTATGCCGAGTTTGTAGAGGATGAACACTACACCTGGCAGATGATTATCCGCGAAATTGGGTTCTGATAAGCTGCTGAGTAAAGACTAAGTTATGGTGTTGGGGGTGTGTCACCGTGCGTGGTGCACCCCTTCCCATTCTAGAGGCGGTGTGATGAACGACAACAACCAGAACGCGAACCAGAACGAATCCGAGACCCGCACGTACTCGCTCAACTTTCCTATTCTCTTGCTTCTTATTGGTGTGATCACCCTCTATTTTTCCTCGCAACTTCCTGTCTTCATTCAACGCGGACAACGTCTACCCGGGCCGCAATACTTTCCAACGATGTTGGGAGTGTTCTTCTGCGTAGCCAGTGTGGTGGAGCTGCTGCGCTATGTAGCCTGTCGCCGACGACAAGCACCAGGGTGCGGTGATCCGTCGGAGCCTGCGATTGATACAACGACTACCTCGAGCACGCGGCACCGGCTATGGGCGCGTATTGAGGGGGTGGTAAAAAGCTGGGGGAATCAAAGTGTGGCTTTGCTTCTGGTGGCTTTGCTGGCTTTTGTGCTTATGCTCCCTTCATTGGGCTTTGTCCTGACCGGATTCCTCTTTTCCTTGGTCATGTTGCTTCGGCTCAAAGCCAGACCAGTCCCTGCTGTACTGCTGTCGGTAGCATTAGTGGTTATTATTGCGTTCATATTTGTGTCTGCGTTTCGGGTGCCTCTGCCGAGAGGAATTCTGTCACTACCCTTTTGAACCGTAAGGAGCAGTTAGATGGTTGAGTTGTTCGTGCAGGTCATGCATCCGAGTATCCTGTTCCCGTGGTTCATGGCAATGCTGTTTGGAATATTTGCAGGTGCGACACCAGGCCTGACGGCCACCATGGCGACGGCCCTTATTGTGCCCATTAGCTACTACATGTCACCCCTTGCTGGCTTGGCAATGATTATTGGTGCAACCTTTACCGCCATCTTTGCCGGTGATATTCCAGCAACCTTTCTTCGGATCCCTGGCACGCCCGCATCCAGCGCGGCAACCCTGGACGGCTACCAACTAACTCTCCAAGGTAAAGGTGGTTACGCACTTACGCTAGACCTCATCTGTTCAGCCTTAGGCGGACTGATGGGCGTTGGTATCCTCATCTTTGTGGCCCCACCCCTGGCTCAGCTTGCGCTGCGCTTCAGCAGTGCCGAGTATTTCTGGCTTGGTCTCTTTGGCCTGAGCATGAGCGCGGTGGTGAGTAAGGGGAACACCTTTCGGGGAATTATTGCGGCCTGTTTAGGGCTGCTTGTATCAACGGTAGGAATGGATGTTACCACCGGGCATCCACGATTCACCTTTGGCCAACTTGATCTCCTTAGCGGTGTCGGCTTCATTCCGGCAATGATAGGTCTTTTTGGACTGTCCGAGGTGCTCAAGCTGGTTTCTAACCGCAACGCTCTGAGTCAGCCTTCCATCGCATCGGCCGTGAAAATCTCGCTGCGGAAGGCCTTCCCGGTAGTGTGGCGGCACAAGTTTACGGTACTGCGATCAGGTGGTATAGGCACTGTCATTGGCGCGCTTCCTGGCGCCGGGGCCGATATAGCCGCCTGGGTATCCTATGGTATTGCCAAGAAGTTTTCGCGCAATCCGGAGAAGTTTGGAACCGGATCGGATGAGGGAGTCATAGCTCCGACAAGCGCCAACAACGCGGGACTCGCCGGAGCGTGGATTCCAGCACTGGTATTTGGCGTTCCGGGCGACTCCATAACTGCAATAGTGGTTGGGGCCATGTTAATGTACGGCTTGCGACCTGGCCCGCTCATATTTGAACAAAGCAGGGAGCTGGTCAACGGTATTTTCCTCATTGCGGTACTGACGCAGTTCATGCTCATTGGCGTAGGGTTGCTTGGCATTAAGGCCTTTGGTCGCATTCTACAGCTTCCACGGAACGCCGTCATTGTTATTGTATTAATGTTCTCCATTGTAGGATCCTTTGCGCTGCAGAACAGCATCTTTGACATCTACATAATGATTGCGTTTGGGATTATTGGGTTCTACCTGGAGAAGAACGATGTCCCCCTTCCGCCACTCATACTGGGCCTCATACTTGGCCCTATGGTCGAGCGCAACCTGCGGGTCGGTCTCGTGCGCACCCAGGGAGACTTTCTTCCCTTTCTTACACGTCCGGTGAGTTCCGTGCTGGCCATTGCGCTCTTTATTACACTGTTTGGAGGGCCCATTCTGGGTCTTCTCCGCAGGTTGCTGAGCAAGTACGCAGCGAAGAGGAATGAGCCGTAGGTGTGGGGCTCAATATTCCACCGACACAAGCGTCAAACCGCATGCGGGCGCCGGAGCTGGTGCCTGTGCGCGGGTGCGTGACGCAAGCACCCGCTGAATCTCCGCCGGTGACAACTCCCGTGCACCTGCCGCCACAATGGCCGCAGCCATAATACGCACTTGTCGCCAGAGAAACCCGTCACCGCGCACCAGTATCTCCACGGGACTGACAACCGCTGTGCGAGTGCGCGAAATAGTAATTGAGAAGATCCTTCTCTCCTTGTTTGGCTTTGGTCTATCCGAGGTAAAGGCAGAGAAGTCCTGCTGCCCTACGAACACCTCGGCGGCAGCCTTCATGTGTTCCAGGTCCAGCTGCACTGGGTATCGCCATGCCCGACCGTGCAGAAACGGGTCTCCTACCGGTCCGTCCACCACGGTGTACCGGTAGGTTTTTGCCTGCGCTCGATAGCGGGCATGAAAACGATCCTCGGCCACTACCAGAGAAACAAGCGCGAGATCGACAGGCAGGTGCTGGTTTACTTTTTCAAAGAGAAGTTCCGGGCTCACCGACGCCGGAACTACCGCACTCGCCACCTGTCCTTCGGCGTGTACCCCGGCATCGGTTCTACCTGCTCCGTCCAGGCGCAGTTCAAAGTTGGCCGGGGTTAAACCGTGTGACGCTTCTGGGAGCGCTTTGCTAATTATTTCTATCAAGGTCGACTGCACGGTCCGGCCGTTGCCCTTCTGCCAACCCTTGAACCGCGCACCGTTGTAGGCAAGGGTGAGCTTAAGCGTCTGTGTCTTAGGTGTACTCATTTCCCAGATCATAGTCGTGAGTGAGTGAGGAGGTAAAGGCAGGGATCAAAAGTTGCTGATTCCCATTCCCCGCCTGGTAAAAAGCCGTGCTACTATAGGGGTATGCTGTATCGCAGATGCAGATACCCAGGTCTGCTTAGAACGCTGTTTCTAGTTGCGGCTGCAAGCGGCCTATTCAGTCTTGCTCTGCCCGCGCATGCTCGTGGTACCAGGGTGAACTATCGGCGAACTCACTCGTACGGGTTTCATGATCAAGCGACCAATATCTTCTACTTCATTGTTGAGTACCGAGTAGCCCGGCCGAGGCGTCCTGTGTGGTTTATTATGCCAATTGAACGACCCGCGCGCGTGTATTTCCACAAGATATTTCTGTATACCTACGATGCATCACACGGTCGGCTGCAGCAGCGTGCAGTTCTCCGCGACGACGTTGGCTATAGAACGAACATACAGTCGAGCCGGTTTGCCCGCAGCGATGCTGGAATTGTGTTCTCGTACATCAGTGGCTACTCCATTGATCAGGGGTTTTTACACGATGTCTTTGTTGTTGACCCCCGCAGTGGAGTTGTGCGTCCGCTCGACACCGAGCCAGCAATGCCTGAAGCATCGCCCCTGTTTCAACAGTACTTTGGAGACTATCAAAGTCCCTTTACCGCAAACCCAGGTATCGTGGGCATTACCGAGTTGAGAACGACGGTGCTCACCGAGGTGAGCGAGGAAGATTGGGGTCTACCACGAGAGTGGTAACCTTTGGAGTGAACGAGAGGAGGCTGGAGTTGAAAACCCTTGCGTATGTTAGTTGTGTCTGTTTGTGTCTTGTCGCGTTAATGAGTTGTGGAGCCGACGCGCCGGCAGCTCCGCCCGAAGATGCGCCGGCAGCGCCCACGGTTCCTGAGTCCGTAGATATTCGCGAGATGTTTGGTACTAGTTTGACTAATGCCGCTTCGGACGGAGATCTTCATTTGGTCCGTGAGATGGTACAAGCTGGCGCGGACATCAACGAGACGACTATGTACAGTGAGACCCCGCTCATGCG
>SLAA01000184.1 GCA_007127105.1 Spirochaetales bacterium
AGGGCTGGGAGCGAGCGCGGTGCTGACAGGAGTAATCCTTGGCAGTTACTCGCTGGTGAACATGGTTGGAAACCTGCTGGTGGGCCCATGGCTGGACGACTACGGTCGGCGTGTGGGGATTATCATAGGGCTGGTGGTGGCTGGCGTGGCGGTGGGCCTGTACGCGGTGGCGGCCGGGCCGCGACAGTTGCTGCTGGCGCGGATACTGCATGGGGCCGGGGGTGCAGTGCTCATTCCGGCGGTGTTTGCGTATGCGGGGGATCGGTCGCGGCCCGGTGCGGTTGGCCGCAGCATGGGCCGGGTCGGCGCGGCAATTGCGGTGGCAGCCACGGTGGGGCCAGCCCTTGGCGGGGTTGGCGCTGCGCGCTTTGGGCCGCGTGCGGTGTTTGTGTTCCTTGCGGTACTGCTGTGCGCCACCGCACTTGTGTTCCTGCTGACCCATGGTTCCGGAACGGCTCGGCCCGGAAGGCTGCATGCCAACGGCCTCGCCGTGCACGGACGAACCGGGGCTGGAGCGTACCTGCTGCGTATTGGAGCTGCCCTGCGTGATCCACGCCTCGCGGGTACCTATGCCTCAACCTTCGGTCTGAACTTCAGCATGGGCACGCTTGCCTATGCGCTTCCGCTGCAGGTGCAGGCGCTTGGTTACGGTAGTTCCTCTACCGGGGCCTTCTTTGGAATTTTCTCGTTGTGTGCTTTCCTGCTGTTTGTTCTGCCAAGCAACCGCTGGGGTGACAGGTTTGGGTTTGCGCGCATTGGAAGCTACGGGGCAGCTGGCATCATGTTGGCGCTCACCCTCCTCACCTTTGTCGCTTCCCCACTACTTATAGCCTTCACAATGGTTGCCTATGGGCTGGGCTTTGGACTGATGTTCCCTTCAGTGTGCTCATCTGTTGTGGTGTTTGGTGGCCCGGACGGCCGTGGCGCCGCCTTTGGCGCATTCTCCGCAGTCTACTCACTCGGCATAAGCCTTGGTCCGGTAAGCGCCGGAATTCTCAGCGGGGCGGGACTTCCCCCCTACCTTGGAGCCCTGGTAGTGCTCCCCTTAACCCAACTGCTGCACCATAAACTCCTGCAGACTGCCACCTGTAGCCCCCAAGGCGAGAGCTCCTGAGCGCAGATTTGTTGAACACATTCGATGAGTTACAGCTGGAGTGACCGAAAAGCCCGTTCACGGCATGCTCAGGGCCCGGGGTCCGAACTCAGGCAGGCCGAGACAAAGGCCTCCACCTTGTCGCGGCGGCGAGTGCGGATATCGTAGTTGGTCTGCTGGGCATGCCGCGTCAGCGCGGTGAAGAACGCGAAAAGCGTTCCGTAGCGTTGCTCACCTTGTTGTAGCTCATCTTCAAGTTGATTCATGTTCCACACCGACTCCACAAGCTGCTCAACCTTGCGCAACAGTGCGAAATCTGCTGGGGCGAGCCAGGCATTGGACAGCACCTGATACGGTGCCTCCCGCATGTGAACCTGCCGGTTTGACTGAGCCTCTTCCTGAATGCGGGTGCCGGGAAGGCTCTTGAGAAAGCCAATGTCAAAGCGGTGAGGCCGAAGGCTGAGCACCTCGTTGAAGGTACGGGCGACCTGTTGCAGATCCTCACCCGGCAAGCCCACAATCATATCCAGATGAACCTCTATGGAGCCAAGCGCCAGAACTCGGGCCACCATATCACGCATGCGCTCCCAGGCCTTGGCACCGGGGGCGGACGCCAAAGCGAGCCCGGGAGTACGCCCTATCACCTGGAGCGTGCGCTCGACCACCGACTGTACACCAATCTCAAACTGCAGCCGACCGGGCGGCGCTTGCGCCAGCACCTCAAAGTCGGCCTCCTGCAAAAAGGCCGGATGCACCTCGCAGTGAAACATCGCCCCGGTGGTGAGCGCAATAATGCAGGCCCAGATTTCACGGGCGCGTTCGGGCCGGGCGTTAAAGGTGCGGTCTACGAACTTGATAATGGGCGGAGCTTCATAGCTTTTCTCGTGCATGAGAATAAGCGCAAGTTCCTGCTTTACTTGATCGGCAGGGCGGAACTCGGCCCGCTGGTCAGCGCGACCGGAAATACAGTAGGAACAGCTGCACGGGCAGCCCCGGCTCGACTCATAATAGATGTACCTGCGGCTCAGTCGGGCAAGGTCGGCCGGAGTATAGGGAAAGGGGATCTCGGCAAAAGGCGGGTTTGGTAGATGCAGGAGCCGACGGCCCTCGGGTAGCGCGAAACTGCTGGCTGCCAACTGCTGCATTGCAGCCTCGCCCGCTCCGCTAATGAGAACCTCTATTTCCGGAAACTCATCTAACCACCACTGGGCATTGTACGAGACCTCAGGGCCCCCGATAACAATAACCACCTCCGGAAGTAAAGCGCGGACGTCCGGCAGCAGTTGCCGTATGAGATTGCTGTTCCAGATGTAGGCAGAGAGCACGAGCACCTCTGGAGCCCAGGCCTCGCCGTCCCCGGCCAGCTTGGGTCCCTCGCCGACGCCAGTAATGTGTTCCAGGATGTCGGTACGCCGGTCGGTGACCACGCACTCGCAGAGTTGCACATCGTGACCGGCGTCGGCAGCCTCTATGCTGTTACGCATATACAACAAGGCGAGGTTGGTGTGGGTGTAGCGCGCATTGAGAGCGGCAAGCAGGACGCGTCTTCCCTGGACGGCGCCGGGGGTAGCGTCAGCGGTGCTAAGCATGCCAGCTGGCAGTGAAGATTGGGGCAACTCGGTTTGCATGGCACAACTGTAGCAGCAAAAGGCCGGCTTTGATATGCTCGAGCGCAGTATGAACACACACAATTCAGAGGAACAACCGGTGGCGGAACAGAGTCCACGCTCGCCTGTGCCACAGCGGGACCATGCACAACAGGGCCCGCATCGCGCGGAGCTTGAACGGGTCGCGGCCACGGCCGCCTTCACCGCACTTATCACGGTGGGTGCGTACCTGTCCTTTCCGCTTCCGGGCAGTCCGGTGCCGGTCGTGGTGCAGAACTTCTTTGTGATAGCGGCGGGAATGCTGCTTGGGCCGCGCCACGGTGTGGCATCCGTTGTGGTGTATCTGGCGCTGGGGGCGGTTGGCTTTCCGGTATTTGCAGGCGGGAGCGGCGGCGTTGCGCATCTGGTGGGCCCAACCGGGGGGTACCTGTTGGGGTACCTGCCAGCGGTTTTTGTGGCTGGAGCGCTGCTGAGTCAAAATGCCCACGCGGGCCTGGGACGTACTGCCGCAGCTGCGGGGCTGGGATTTGCTCTGGTCTACCTATGCGGGGTACCGGTACTCATACTGGTGACCGGCCTGGGGCTTGGGCCAGCGTTGGCGGTGGGATTCCTCCCCTTCCTTCCAGGCGATCTGCTCAAGGCGGTGGCGGCGGTGCTGCTGTATCGACGCATTGCCCCTCGCCTCAGTCGTTGGAGCCGCGGTTGATACAGTCAAGGTCGATACTGGAATGTCGCGAGCTGTTTTTCCACTTTGATAACACGCAGCCGGTTCTGGACAACATTAACCTGCACCTGAAATCGGGTGAGCTTGTGGTTCTCACCGGCCCAAACGGCTCGGGCAAGACGGTGCTCATGAAACACCTCAATGGGCTCCTGAGCCCGGTCCGGGGCGATGTCTTTCTCAATGGCCGCCCTCTTCCGCGGCGTGGGCAGGAAGCAGTGCGGGCGGTGGGTTTGGTCTTTCAGAACCCGGTAGCCCAGTTCATAGAAGAGACAGTGGAGCGCGACGTGGCCTTTGGCCCCCGCAACATGCATCTGGGTGCAGCCGAGGTGAGCGCGCGAGTAGAAGACGCCCTGCAGACCGCTGAGCTGCAGCACCTGCGCACCCGTGATCCTCTGGAACTCTCCGGTGGCGAACAGCAGCGCCTTGCGCTTGCCGGTGTTCTTGCTATGCGGAGCGCCTTTGTCATTCTGGATGAACCCTTTGCCCATCTGGATCTGCCGGGTGTGCGCTCGGTCTTGCGTGCAGTGCTTGCAGCTCGCGACCGCGGTGTTGGCGTTGTGGTTGTGACCCATGACCTGGAAAAGATTCTGGCGCATACAGACCGCCTTGTGGTCATGCGGGCCGGGCAGATCGTGATAGACGACACTCCACAGCAGGCGCTACCGCTAGTGGAGCATCACTTAGTACGCCGCCCCGCTGGGGAGATCTCCCACATGAGTTGGCTATGAGCACCGGCTTCAGGTACGCAGGGGCGGCCCTGCAGCAGGACTCCCTCACCAGGCACCTGGACCCTCGAATGACCCTGGGGCTTACCCTCCTACTCCAGCTGGCGGCCTTCCTCACGCCCTTCCCAACCGTGGCGGTCTACCTGGCGCTGCCCTTCCTGTGTTTTGCGCTCCTTGGCCGAGCTCCGCACCGCGTGCTGTGGAGTTCGCGCCTATTCCTGGTTCTGGTTACACTTATCGTAGTGCTACGCGGCATGGACGGGGTGGTGTATGCCCTCCGTTTGTCAACCGCCTTTTACGCTGCTCGCCTGCTCACCTACGTGACACCTAACGGTGACCTGGTCGCGGCCTTTGCCTGGTATCTGCGGCCCTTGGGGAGCACACGCGCGGCAAACGCAGCGCTCTACGCTGGCCTCACCCTGCGCTTTCTCTCCCAGCTCTACAGCACCGGCACCGAACTGCGCGACGGAATACGGGCCCGCGGCGGGCGGCTCCGGCAACACCCCGCTCGCATCGTTGCCGCCTACGGAACCGGTCTTGTCTTCAAGGCTCTGCGCTGCTCGGCCGAGTCCGCCGCCTCCCTCCATGCGCGCGGCTACAGCGGCACCCAGCCCCCACTCCGGCGTTTCACCGCCCGTGACTGGCTCACCACCCTCCTGTTTGTGAGCATGATTCTATCGCCTCTGGTGCTGCGCCTCCGCTGACACCCTTGAGTAAGCCGCTGCTGACCGTTACAATTACCGAACACATTTTGCGATTACTTGCAGGATAATTATACGGAGGAACCGATGAAGTTTGATTTCACCACCAAGGTGTTTGAAAAGGAAAAGATCTCGCTATCTGGAACGGAAGAGTACATTGTACGCGGCGGACGGCATCTCTTTAGCTTGCTACCCAAGGCGTTCGACGGCATTAAGACCATTGGTGTTATCGGTTGGGGCTCACAGGGCCCAGCTCAGGCGCAGAACCTGCGTGACTCGCTTGAAGGAACCGACATTATCGTTAAGGTTGGACTGCGTTCCGGAAGCGGCAGCTGGAAGAAGGCCGAGGAAGCAGGCTTCACGGAAGCTTCAGGCACCTTGGGAGAAATGATGCAGGTGGTCGCCGAGGCCGACCTCGTTATTCTGCTCATCTCCGATGCGGCACAAGCAAAGCTATACAAGAAGGTTTTTGACGCTATGAAGAGTGGCGCCACACTTGGTCTATCACATGGCTTTTTGCTTGGCTACCTGGATGCAATTGGTGAGAAACCACGAGCCGATGTAAACGTGATTGGCGTTTGCCCTAAAGGTATGGGACCTTCTGTTCGTCGGCTTTACGTACAGGGCAAGTCGGTCAATGGCGCCGGAATCAACGCGAGCTTCGCAGTTGCGCAGGATGTCAACGGAAAGGCCACCGACTATGCAATTGGCTGGAGCGTTGCCCTCGGCTCACCTTTCTCATTCATGACGACGCTGGAAATGGAGTATCGCTCCGATATCTTTGGCGAGCGCGGAATTCTCCTTGGTGCGGTACACGGGATTGTGGAGTGCTTGTATCGCGAGTTCCAGGACCAGGGTATGGACGCCGAAACGGCCTTTCGAGAGACTGTGGAGTCCGTTACCGGGCCCATCTCCAAGACCATTTCCCACAAAGGTATTCGCGCAGTCTACGAAGGCCTCAGTGATGCCGACAAAAAGAAGTTTGAGGCCGCCTACTCGGCTGCTTACTATCCAAACCTGGAAATCCACGCCGAGTGTTACGACGAGGTTGCCTCAGGCAACGAGATCCGCTCGGTAATTCTTGCTGGTGACCGCTTTGAGCGCTTCCCCTTCGCAAACATCGACAATACTCCTATGTGGAAGGTCGGAGAGAAGGTGCGCGCGGTACGCAAGGAAGATGAAATTCCAGTTAACCCGGTCACTGCCGGTGTGTACGTTGCCTGCATGATGTCACAGATTGACCTCCTGGCCGAGAAGGGTCACGTGTATTCCGAGATCGTCAATGAGTCGGTTATTGAGGCGGTAGACTCGCTGAACCCGTATATGCATTACAAGGGCGTTGCGTACATGGTGGACAACTGTTCAACAACCGCTCGGCTCGGCTCACGCAAATGGGCGCCACGTTTTGACTACCACATGTACCAGCTCGCGCTGCCGAAGCTGCGAGCAGGTGATGCACCGGATGCACAACTCATGAAGAAGTTCCTGGAGCATCCCGTGCACGACTCGGTGTCAGTCCTTGCCGAACTTCGCCCGAGCGTAGATATCTCTCTTGCCGGACAGTAAGGTGCCGGTTGATAGGGTGATAAGGCTTGGTATGCGCGGGGCGAAACGTCCGCATGAAACACCGTGGTGGCGGCTGCCGGAATGCACCGGAATGAACCGCCTGCCTGGTAGATCGCTCCTCCTCCCTGTTGAGGAGGAGCCGGTCTCGCTTAACGGTGACTGGATGTTCCGCCTCTACGACAGCCCCGACGCCATTCCGGAAGATGCGCTCCAGCCTGCATACCGCGAAAAGGGTATGCAGCGGGTGAGCGTTCCAGGAGACTGGAGTTCAAGCGGAGTCCTTAAACCCAACTATCTCCGTTCCCGTCCGCCATTTGTCCACAATGCAGACGCCGGAGACATCTCACCTCCCGACTTGCCGGACAACAATCCTACCGGCCTGTATAGGCGGAGCTTCACCCTGGCCTCCTACCGGCGGGGGCGTCGCTACGTTCTGCACCTCGCTGGCGTAGAGAGCGCGGCTGCGGTCTATGTAAACGGGAGCTTGGCTGGTTACGGCAAGGACTCCTCCACTCCCCTGGAGTTTGACATTAGCTCCTATGTGAGCAAGGGTGAGAATCAGCTCAGTGTTGTGGTACCACGCTACTGCGATGGCAGCTATCTGGAGAGCTCAGATCGATGGTGGTTCGGCGGCATTTACCGCGAAGTGTTTGTGTACTCGACCCCGGCGGTGCATATCTCGGATGTCCGGGTCACTGCACTACCGGCCAAGGATCTCAGCAGCTGTGAGTACGGACTCGCTATAGATGTAGGTTTCCCCGGCAACTTTGAGGCTGGCTACACCATTGAGTCTCGCCTGCTGGACTCAGATGGCATCGAGCTTCGTGACGCTACACTGCAGGGTGCAGTGGAAGTGTCCTCAGGCAGGCTTAAGCTTGCCACGCAACTCCGGAATATTGATTTGTGGAGTGCAGAAAACCCAACTCTCTACACCGCCGAACTGAACCTGAAGACACCCGCGGGTGAGGCGCTGTGCACGGTGCGCATTCCGGTAGGCTTTCGGCGCATTGCCATAGAACAGGGACGTCTTCTGCTCAACGGCAAGCCGCTCATGCTGCACGGGGTTAACCGTGATGAACATGACCGCAACAGCGGCCGTACGCTTTCGCGCAGTACTATGGAACACGAAATCGCGCTCATGAAGCGGCTTTCCATAAACGCTGTGCGCACCACTCACCGACCCCAGGATCCCTATTGGTACGAACTGTGTGACCGCTACGGCATCTATGTCATAGCTGAGCCTGGCTTAGCCGCCGGGGCTTTTGGCGAGCGTTTCTCCGAGAGCACCCGCTGGAGCTCACAGATTCTTGACCGCACCATACACACCGTGCTGAGAGACAAAAATCACCCGTCAGTCATTGTGTGGTCGCTGGGCGCGGCATCTGGAACCGGACCGAACCATCAGGCGGCCGCAGCTTGGATTCGTTCCTATGATTCAAGTCGCCCGCTTATGTATGAAGGCGACTCACAGCAGAACTCGACAGGGGCTGAGGAGCAGGGGTCCGCGTCCCCAATTGGTGACTTCATAACTCCGAGCCATCCAAGTATTGAGGAACTGCAACAACTGCTCGGAACGGACGCTGCTCTGCAACGACCTGTGATAGCGGCTGCCTACTCAGGCGCTATGGGAAATAGTAACGGCAGTCTGGATGAGTTCTACCAGCTCTTTAACAGGCACGACTCGCTTCAGGGAGGCTTCATAACCGGGTGGATGGACCGCGCGCTTACCGGGCGCCCGGGTTCGGGCCGCGTGGTTACTCGCGCATCTATGCAAGGGCCAGAAGCCCATACAGCAGCATCGGTGCCTGCCTATGGTGGCGACTTTGGTGATCAACCCCATGACGGAAACTTCTGCATTAACGGCATTATTTCGTCCGACCTGACACCAAAACCAGCGGCGCTTGAACTCGCTCACCTCGCCAGGTGCTTTGATATTGAGTTTAGCAATAAGCGCGAGCAGGTGTTCCGGGTGACCAATCGGCGTTCCTTTCGCGACCTCTCAGATATTCAGTTTAGTTGGCAACTCCTCGGCGACGGGCGCCAACTTCAGCAAGGTCGGCTCGAGCGCTTACATACCGCTCCGGGTGAGTCGGACTCGGTCAAGATTGAGTTCGATACTGCTGAGGCAGCAGCCTACGAGGAAGTACTGCTCACAGTACGAGCACACACCACCAGCGATCTGCATGTTGGAGAGTCGGGACTGGTCCCGGGCGGAACCGAGATTGCCTCTGAGCAGTTCCCGGTACGAGCCGCGCGTGGTGCGAGTCCAGTCTCGGGCCGCAACGCTGGGGCCCTTTCGCTCAAGCAGGATGAGCACCGCATCTGGATTAGAAATGACCGCCTGCGAGTGACCTTTCAAAAGGAACCGGGCATTATTTCTTCTGTCTTCTGGGATGAACAGGACATTCTTCTTCATGGGCCCAAGATGCAGCTGTATCGTCCACCGACGGACAATGACCAGTTCGGTACTGAGTCCCACGCTGAGACCCAGCCGCCATCACAGGGCAACAAGATTGACTACCGATCACCGGAGATGGTAGCGGACAGGCCAGAGTTGGACGAGCTTGACGATGGGTCGATACGCGTACGCATCCACCACTATCTGCCAGGGCTACCACCGGAGCGCGCACTAGAGCACCATCACGAGTATCTTGTGCACACCAGTGGCGACATCTACAGCCGACATCTGTTCATTATTGGTGAGGAAAACCCAGCCCCGCTGCGTGTGGGTGTGCGTTGTGAGCTCAAAACTGGTTACAACCAGGTAAGCTGGTACGGCCGAGGCCCGCACGAAAACTACCCTGACCGAAAAAGCTCGGCGCATATAGGGTTGTACAAGAGTAAACCTCAGGAGCTCGCTACACCGTACATTCGTCCACAGGAAAATGGTGCCCGCACCGATGTGCTCTGGGCGGCCATTGAGGAACCCGGCAAGAGCGGCCTACTGCTCCACATGCCGGATCTGTCTGTCTGGAGTGCTTTGCCCTTCCGTCCTGAGGACATAGACCGGGCCGACCACCACTATGAGTTGCAGCCCAGAGAGGAAACCGTCGTTATCGTCGACTGTGCACATGCCGGGGTTGGCACCGGGGCGCTTGGCCCGGCAACACGTGAGGCCTACCGAACGAGCACAGGCCGTTACCGATGCGAGCTGCGAATGCGGCCCTACCGAACGGGCGAGGAAGACCCTGCCCTGTTAGCACGTCAAACCCGTGAGAACCGGTGGAGCCGCGACTTCAACTGGGACTAGCGCGGTGGGCAGCAACATTTGGACGCAACTCGAGCGGCCAATGCGCATTCTTGCGCCAATGGAAGATGTAACCGATACCGTGTTCCGGCGCATTATCGGAAGCCTGGCTCCGCCGGACTTGTACTTCACCGAGTTCTTGCGAGCGGATCTCTTCCACCCACGCTTTGGAGCGCGCATGCAACGACGCCTTGAGTTCTCAGAGGCCGAGCGGCCAATTATTGCCCAGATCTGGGGGAAGCATACAGCAGATTACGTCGTTGCGGCAGCCCGTTTGGAGCAGCTTGGGTATGACGGGATAGACATTAACATGGGCTGCCCGGCCCCCAAGCTGGTAAAGAAAGGCTGCTGTGCAGGACTCATACGGACACCGCTCAAAGCGGCCGAGCTCTACGCGGCAGCCTGTGAAGGGGCGCCGGGTCTGCCGGTCAGTATAAAAACCCGAATTGGGCTTGATACCCCTGAAACCGAGGACTGGATTGGGTTTCTGCTGGAGCTGCGCCCAGCGGCACTTACGGTTCACGGCCGCACCGCCGCCGAGATGTCAGACCCACCCGCAGACTGGTCGCAGGTACAGCTGGCGGTGGAACTCCGCAACCGCATTTCTCCCACGACCGTCATGGTTGGTAACGGCGACATAGGCTCCGAAAGCGAACTGCAGGCGGCGGCCGCCGCTTCCGGAGTGGAGGGCGTCATGATTGGCCGCGGGATCTTTGAGGACCTCCTGGTGTTTCGGCGCAACGGGGCCCCCTGGGTAGATCAGCCACGGGAGGTTGTGCTTGACGCCTACATCCGCCACATTGAGCTCCACCGCAGCTACTGGCAAGGCGAGCGCAACTTTGAGGTCCTCAAGAAGTTCGCGCGCGCCTACCTGCACGGACTTCCCGACTTTGAACCCGTCTACCGCGCTGCCATGCGCTATCACGACCACGACTCCCTCATGGCCTTTCTCCGCCGGACTGTACAGCAGCCGGTTCCGGGGTTAGAATAAATGACGGTTCTATCATTGAGCCGGGTGGTGATGCTGCCGAGCACAAACGAGGTAAGACTTCATGCGATGTCCGCTCTGCGATAGTTTGGAAGACAAGGTTATTGAGTCGCGTTCGCTGGCGGGGGGAAGTAGTATTCGACGCAGGCGAGAGTGCATTGCGTGTGGATACAGATTCACCTCCTACGAGCGGCTTGAGG
Source organism: Spirochaetales bacterium (assembly GCA_007127105.1). Lineage (GTDB taxonomy): Bacteria > Spirochaetota > Spirochaetia > DSM-27196 > SLAA01 > SLAA01. Next base: position 10,852 of record SLAA01000184.1, read on the forward strand.
ACAAGCAGCTAATGGTGGTTAAGCGCTCGGACCGTCGAGAGCCGTTTAGCCGTGAGAAACTGGAAAAGGGTATAGAACAGGCGGTACGGAAACGCCCGGTGCCCCAGCTACAGATAGAGAGAATCGTTAACGAGATTGAGGAACAGGCCATGCTGCAGGCGCGGGTTGGCAACGAGGTGTCATCGGAATGGCTTGGCGACCGGGTGTTAGATGCGCTGTACAGCCTGGACCGAGTGGCGTATGTGCGCTTTGCCTCGGTGTATCGCAACTTTGCAAACGTGGCTGAGTTTATTACTGAGATCCAAAAGATTACGAGCTCAAGGGGCGCTCCCGGCGGTGAAGCCGGGGCAGATCTTAACAATGGACAAGAATAGGTAGTGGCGAAGGGATTCGAACCCCTGACCGAACGGATATGAGCCGTTTGCTCTACCGACTGAGCTACGCCACCGTGAACTAAGTGATGGGGCACTATAGCAAAACGCGCAAGTTTGTGTCAACTGCTCCGTGGGCCGCCCGGCCGCGTGGCGCGCTCCGCAGCCGCGAGTCCGTCACCAGAGGTTGTGCTCACGGGCCAAGGATATGAGACGCCGGTTGATAGGGTTTGCACGTTGGAACTCGAGTTTTTCCTTGGGGTCTTCTATTCGTGCGGTTCGCTCGCGTAGCAAACGCACCGCCTGCCCGAGTACGGCCCCAGGGTCCGGGTCGTCGGGGCTTCTTCTTCTGGAAAGCGCCATGCTGTACACTAACAGGTACAAGCGCCTGTACGGGTCTACCGCGGTGCGGGCTGCGTTACGGCAGATCTCGCCTATGAGTTCACCAGCAGCGACGCTTTCGCCACGCTGAAGAAGGGCCAGAGCCTGGCACGTGCAGACCATCCGTTCAAAGACGGTCTCCGGCCCGAGAGCCTGATCCTCCACCATAAACACCCGGGGTGGCCGTAGAAGAAAAATGGTGCTTCGCTGTATATCGGGTTCGGCTATGGTGCTGAGTCCTTCCAGCGACTCACTGACGCGACCCTGCAGAACCAGCGCAGACGCGCCGACCAATTGATTCTCGCGCAGCATTCCAGTACCAAGCCCCTTTATCTTTGACAGAGACGAAGAGATATCACTGAAGAACTGGGAGTCCTGCAACTCGACCTCGGAGTCAGGGACGGTACTGGCCTCTCCGAGTACACACAGTGCATCCCAGGATCGCAGGCTGAGCGCCCAGTCCTTCTTGCCGATCAACTCCAGAAACTGCCTGAGCTCACCGAGTCGGGCTCGGGCGGAGTTGTGACGCCCAAGTTCCAATGCGTGTCGGAAACCCAGCACCCGGCGAAGAACGCGAAACGAGGCCGGAATCAACACCTTGCTTTCACGCTCTTTCAGGGCTTCCAGAACCTCACCTACTCGGGTGAGGTTCCCGTCTATGAAGTACGAACAGCCCTCAAGCAACAGTCCATGTTCATGGGTTCCAAACGAGTGGGGCTTGGCATCGGACCGTACCCGGCCAGCATACTCGCGGGCCTCGGTGACACGGCCAAGCATGAGCAGACTATCCGCAAGGTGGAGTTGGGCCCGCCCGGCAGATTCACGGTCTCCCAGTTCCTGTGCTCGCATGAGAGCGTCCTTCGCGAACTGCTTGAGTGAGGCCGGGTCCCCAACACGTACCGCTCTGTCGGCTTGTGCAAGGATCCAGTTAAGCTCAGCGCGGTCCGAAACGCTTCGGCCTGTGACGTGAGCTCCAGCGCTGCCCACCGGTTCAGGGCCAGACGGGAACTCCAGACCTGGACTCAATGCTTTCAAACGGGTGCGCCCAGCGGAAATTGCCAGATCTAGTTCCGCCTGTGCAGCCAGGTCATGCGCACGCAGTGGCACACCGCTAAGAAGCTCGGCGGCCTCAGGAACACACCCCTGTTCAACAGCGGCATTAAAGAGATCGCCCCATAGAACGAAGGCTTCACGCTGTCGCCCTGCCCATTCAAGGGCAGCTACAACGCGCGGATGGATTCCTTTCTTAAGGTTCACGTAACGCGCGCACAGCAGGTCGCCATACTCACTACGCAGTCTGCGCACCTCGGTTGTACAGTCGTCGTAGCTTTTGAATACTTCGGTTGGTTCTTCTTTGAGAATCTGCAGCGCAGCGGTATGTCGCTCAGCGACGCGGGCAATCTCAATCCCATTGAGTACCGACTCAAGTATCAGGGGAATCTGGGGTGGCAGCGCCGGACTCCGATGTGTGGCTATATAGTAAGAATACATCGGTGCAGCCCATTTGAACTCTGCAGCCGTGGGACTGCTGCTCAAGATAACCGGAATGGGTTCCCCAGCAGCATCAGCGGATGCTTGGCCGCGACGGATAAAGCTCTGCACCACGGCCCGTGTGGCACGGTCCATGTATCCGGGTTCCTGGAGAACAATGACGAAAGGCAGCTCGGATGACCTCGCATGCGCACGAAACGCATCGACCACCAAGCCGAGCATTACGCTGTAGTCTTTCGCCTGCACTGGTTCGCTGCCAAAACGGAAGGTGACATGCTCGCTTAAGTTGCCGTGCAACTCTCGCACGATTCTCCTTCCCGGCAGGGGCAAGTGAAGCTGCAACCACTCCGGATCAACTGCCGACAGCGTGTGTCGTATGCTTTCGTAGGGAGAGCACGCATGTTCCCTGGTTCCGACGAACTTCAGGTAGGGCGGATCGTCAACCATGCCACAGTAATGCTGGAACGCGGTCTGCAACTCTTGCGCCACAAGCGCTACATCGCTGCTGCGAAACTCATATACACGGTCTGCAGACCGTGTGTTCAAGGCGGAGCCCAACACGTCAAGGAGACGTTCCTGAAACGTTTCGGTCTCGACATGCTTTTTGGGAGGGGCATCGGTTGCAGCGGCAGGGGACGTCTCGGGTAAAGGCAGACAGTACCAATGACTGGAGTGCTGAACCACAGCGCTTGTCTCAAGTCTTCCGTTGAACAGCGGCAGCACCTGTGGCGTCAACCACAGTGTGTCTTGTTCCGGGACGCTGACCATGAGTGCATGAAGACGGTGCTGTACTGCTGCTGCATCTAACTCGCTGAGGTTTTCCAGTAGCAACTTGTAGCCATAGAGCTCCGTGGACTCGGATCTGAGGGTTGCCTCGCACTTGAGTGCGGTGTTGTACACGGCATCCATGGCTCGGGGTCGATTTTTGAGATGGTGTCCTTCACCAAAAAGGAACAGCAGGCGCCCGCCGTTTATTCCGGTATGTTCCTCCGCAGAAACCGCGGCGGCCAAGCGGCGCAGCTCAGATGAAATCCGCTCTACCGTGTCCGGCGCGAGCCGTTGCAGTTGTCGATAGTTATGTATCTCGATATACAGGCAAATCATTAATCCACAAATACCTTTCCTTCCAGTATCGACCAATCAGCGTGTCCATCTGAGGGTGGAAGTTTCGCGGCATTAGTACCCCTGCTGTTTTTCGTTCTCGTCGGATCCGGTGTTGACGGTATCAGGTTCGTAGGCGGTACCGTAGAGTCGCTTGTGGAGTTCTTGAAAGTCAGGGTCGGCAAGGCCTGTGAACCGTACACCAAGGTACACGCGTTCCCGGTCCTTGAACTTACGCATTACTCGAGCACGGGTCTCAAGCACCCGGCTCTCAAGCTTGATCTTGAGCTGCAGCTGTGAATAAAGCGTTATAGGTGGCCCGGTCGCAGCTTGTGTGAACAGGGCTCCGGTAGCGCTCATGTCAACGAGCTCCGAGTCCTGGTAGGCGGGTAACTCCTCGCGTATTTCAAAGTACCCATTAAGATTAAGTGAGTACACCAACACCTTGGCAAACTCATTTACGTACTCAATGACCTCTTTTGAAAGTGCCTTACCGCTTTTGCCTTGCATGAGATACAGGTATCCGACCACATATTGATGGAAGAGGAGCGGGCAGTAGAGCTCGTACAAAAGGGACTTCTTGTTCAGCGTCCCGGCATATTCCGCAAGCTGCTGACGTACATCGCCGTAGTTCGAGGGACTCTCGGACTCAAGTCGTTGAAGGTCGCTTTCAAGCAGTGTTCTATCACGTGTAGTGTCGCTCACGAGCTCGCCGAGGTTCCTGGGAAGTGGCACCACCAGCATACGTCCGGTGTCACATATCAGCTTTTCCGGCAAGGAGTCCGGCGTTCGGGAGCGAAACATGATTACCTTGTTCTCGGACGAGTACTCGGCCGCCTTGCTCCGAAAGGAGGCCAGGAGATTGGCTATCTTGGATGCATCAAAGCCCAGATTAACCTTTGGAGCCTGGGGCAACTCATGCCGTTCCGAGTCCGGATAGTTGAGAGTAATGACCTTCTCGTTGAGTTGGAACTCTATCGAAATGCCGCTGGGAGCAATTACCCGTCGAAAAGCACGCGTAAGATCACGATACATGCTTCGTGGCGGAGCCAGCGTCAAGGAGCCGTTGCTACGTTCAACGACCTGCGTTCGAAAGGTCATGATCTGCCCACGAAACCTCAAAAAAACGTCAACGTTGTCCTCAGCGTTCGGAAGTTGTGACGATGTCGTGTCTATATCAACATGCAGCTGTTTCTCGTTAAAGCCTTTGAACTTGGCCGCGTATTGAAGCTGTCCAAAGTTTAATTCGAACGAGAGTTCGTTCTCCACGAACTCCTTCATAATAAACTCACGTTCAATGCGGCTCACAGCTTGTGCCACTTACGGCCCCCTCTTACCAAATAGTACGGGCACCGCCCGGTGCGAACTTGCGGGTATCGTCGCCAAAAACCGTGCGGCTTCCGAAATCAATTACTACATCATCAATGATCGGGCCGGTGTTTCTCATCACCACCCATACCTCGCCCCTCGTCGCGTAGTTGCCCTGAATCAAACGCACACTGTAACCACGCCGTGCCGCCTCGGAGCCAGTATCCGTCTGCTCCATGGCGGTGCGACTCTGCACGGGCGCTATACGGAGACTGTCGATACCAACCGCCCTGTTTGCTACCTCGTCCGTCGTCTCGGGCCGGGACTGATTCATCAGGTCGTAAAAACGTTCCCCTAAACGATGTCGGCTATCCGCTGAGAGCAATCTGAGGAAAGCGTCGATATCGCCAGCGACAAGGTGAGACATGGCAGCCTCAATTACACCCCGAGTCGCAGGATCTATGGTGAGGAGGGCGCCAATATCGTAGTCCACCGGCGTCTCAGGTTGCGACAGGGCGCGGAGCACAAAGCTCTGCTCGTACCCTTGTGCACCCACGGAGCTGACTCCAAGCACACCGAACACCACTAAAAGATACAAGATTCGCTGCAAACGCTCTGCACGCATGATCATATTGTAGTCACGAACGCGTAGTAATACTACACTTTCTCTATGAATCGGCATACCCAAATACTTGATTACCTTGATTATGAGTTCACCTCGGCCGTGCGTGATTCGCTCTGGGGTCACATATATGTATCGCCGGGCCTGGAGCAGGTTTGCGCATTGCGGGAGTTCCGGCAGTTGGCCAAGATTAAACAGCTTGGGCCTACCCATATTGTGTATCCAGGCGCGGTCCATTCCCGTCTGAGCCACAGCCTTGGAGTGTTCTTCCTTGCCCGGCGCCTCATACGCAGGCTCATTGGTTTTCCAAATGCGCCGTCGCTGAGTCTTGAGGGTGTTAAGGCCTATTTATGCGCGGCTCTGCTGCATGATCTTGGACATTTTCCCTTCACGCACAGCCTTAAGGAGCTCCCATTACTTGAACATGAACAGCTTACCGCGCGGATAATTCGTCAAGGCGAGCTTGCGTACCTGCTGCGTGAAGCGGTAGGCGTTGACCCGGAAATGGTGGCCGCAATTGTGGACGAAAACGCCCCCGACCAGGGTTCGGACGAGCTACGACTGTATCGCCGTTTGCTGAGCGGCACACTGGACCCGGACAAGCTTGACTACCTTAACCGCGACGCTTACTACTGCGGGGTACCCTACGGAGTACAGGATATAGACTTCGTGCTCGACAGGGTACGACCGAATGGCTACTCCGGCATTGCGCTTGAACGTGACGGAATCTCCGCAGTTGAGAACATCTTGTTCTCAAAATACCTCATGTACCGTGCTGTCTACTGGCACAAATCAGTGCGTGCAGCCACCGCCATGATAAAAAAGGCGCTCCACTCCGCGCTTTCGGACGGAGCCGTTACGCCGGACGATCTCTACGGCCTGGACGATGAATCCTTTACCGCGCAGTTCACATCGGCGCGACATCCGGCCTTTGATCTCATTGAGCTCGTAGACCGGGGCCATACCTTTAAGGTCGCCCTGGAACTTCCCTATTCCGAGCCGAACTCACCCGACTTTGCGCATCTGCTTGACCTGGAAACGCGCGGAAAGCTTGAAGAAAGATGTAGTAGCTTTCTCTCAGGAGCCACCGGACGACCTCAGCATTCCTGCTCCTTGATCATTGATCTGCCGGAGGCAGTGAACTTTGAGGTAGCCTTCCCTATCTCGGACAGAGGTGTTATACGGGACTACCTGGATGCCGGAACAGTCTTCACCCCGGCGGTGGTGGAGGCATTCACCGCTAACTTACGCCTGGTTCGAGTGTTTGTGGATCCGCAGCTGCAAACCGAACTCCGTGCCGAAGACCTGCACCAGCTGCAACAGATGATAAAAGATAGCGGCGCAGATTGATGGACGGCGATCAGATGTATTACACTGTCCATTACTACGCGCAACTTAGAGGATCGAATGAAGTATTCCAAGCTCATGCGGGAGCGTATTCGCCGCACTACGATCTTGCTCAAAGAACTCGGCTATGAGGTCGAAGAAGGCGAGTTCATGGACGACAGCTACTCGGCCGGATTCGAGAATGACTCCGGGTTCCAGGGTGGGGTGTTCATTGATCGTGATAGCAAGTTCCTTGAATTCGCTTTCACCTTCTCCTTTGCGCCCGAGATGGGCGAGTTCCTGCGCGAGCGAATTGAAGACATAATGCAGGTGTGCTACGAATTTGGGTGTTACAGCAATCTCCAGGCAGGTCGTTCGGAGATATCGTTCTCCATCTTCTCCAAGATCTACTACGCCGGGCTGAGCTACTTCTCGCTGAAAGAGACCTTACGAGATTTCCGTGAGGCTATTGAGGCCATTAAGACACTGCTCGAAATTCCAGAAGAGTCGGAGGCGACACATGGAGATCCATAACGTCATGGAAAAAGAGGTTCTGCGAATCATCAACGAGATTTGTGATGATGAGGAGCGTGAGCCGGTACACAAGTACTGTACCAGTCGCCTGTGTCGAATGGACGCCGCCTGTTATGTGCTGAACCGCATTCCCCCAACCTATGTTACATCCAGTCGTGGTGTTGCTCATGTAGAGCAGGACTGCCACAACAACGTGCAACTTGAGGTAGACATTATGCGCCTCGCCTCGGAGGCACTCCGTCGCATAACCGACATCCAACGCTCTTATTACGAGGAAGACGCGGAACGTCCCGACTCGGGCCATGGCCCCCACTTCAACTTTCCAACCATAAACGGACGACTCTTCAACGGACTCACCTTTGAACCTATCAAAGAGGTAAATGTCACCCTTCTCATAGACAACGAAACTGCACCGATGATGGATTCGCGGTGGCAGAACCCCTACCTCATTGATTCCAACACGGCGGGCACCTACACCTTCTGGCCATGCCCGGCTCCGGCAGATGAGATGGGCACCGAACGCAGCTTTGAGTTGGAGCTACAGGTGCTTGCCGACGGATTCGAGCCCTTTCACCACTTCTTTACGCTTACGCTTAAGGCCGAATCGGACAAGAACACCGCAATGCGGTATGCACAGGACTATGAGATTAAGGACTCGTATCTGCTTTCCACATAAGGTGGGGCCGCTTCAGTAGGTTTCGGAGAGAATCTGCACGTCTTGAACTCGCCCAGGCGTTTCGTCCTCTACGAAAAGGAGAACCTTCTGCATGACGGACTCTCCGTAGGTGCGCGAGTTGCTGATAAGCGCCGCGCCAATTTGTGAGTACCCCAGGCTTTCCTGCAGGTCAATTTCCGCAACGCTTATTCTGAACTTACGTTGCAGCCGTTCCTTCATGGAGTTGACGATCCGGCGCTTCTCCTTGATATTCTCCACGCCCGGCAACTCAATGATGACCTGTATCATTGAAACTACCATCACAACTAGTTCCCGTATCTATCCCTGGAAATGCCGGTGTTGTAGTGCTCTGCAACCCGGAATACTTCATCCTGCGCGTAGCCGCTGGGAATGTGTACCGGCAGCGTGTAACTCGGATCGGCTAGACCCCGCTGCACAATGCGGAGCGGATCTCGCACCGTGGAGGCAAAGTGTTTACCGTACACACCGCCAATGAGGATCACGCCCAGAATACCCACCAACACAATCTGGAGTCGGGCCGTGGCACTGCCAGCATGGAAGTCTCGTACATCGACAAACACCGAGTAATCACCGGAAACCCCATAGAGATAGTCTCCTGGCCCAAAATCCGCGCGGTAGCGATCGTTACTCATCTGGGTGTAGGAGGTCCTGCCTGCATGCCTGAGTACCAACAGGGCCGGATTGGCCTCCACAACCTGCCTCACAACCGCAGAACGCCGTAAGGCTGCGGTGCGGTCATCCGCGGCACCGCCAGCCGCACGCGCAATGTCCGAAATGTTCTGGGCAATCTCAGATGGCGATGCAAGCGCAGCTGACTGCGGCAGGAGAGCTTGCTGAGGGACAGTGGACAGCGTCAAGGCGAAGGCCGCTACCAGTACAGCGCTCAGGAACAGCCCTACAAGGCGCCCGATATGACGCCTGCGCATGTCCGAGATCCGAGGCGTCACAGGTGGGAAAAGCTTCCAGAGCCGTAAGAGACGCAACAAATACAACGACTGCAACAAACGCGCCGTGAGTAAGGGGTGCAGCAGTTGTCCCGAGCCAAAAGGCACGCTGCCTCCGGCGAGTATTCCAAACAGAACCGGCCCGCTGAGGAACACAAATACCGGCACCGAGCCCAGAAAGTCCGCCCAGCCGCGTCGCTTAGCAAGGTAGGCAATACCGCGGCGCCGAATCATGGACAGGTAGAGCCGAACGACAAAGTCAACGACAAACACCAGGTCCAGAGCACCCCCAAGCAGGAGCAACATGAGCCGTTCCGACCAAGGTCGGCCAAAGAGAATGGCGCCTTCCTGTAGCAGCAGCTGCAAAGGAACCAGCAGCACCAGAACAAAAAGTAGTCTATGGATTGCTTTACGAATCATGAATGCCTCTCCGGGTCTGTGCCCCGATATTTACGTGATACCTGACGCGCGCTATACTCATGCACAACACCATGAGCGCCAGCAGCACTTACCCTAATAGTATAGGCATTCACCTGCTCGGCGCAAGCTCGTCCGCAAAACTGCGTCCTAAGCTCCTGTGTGTTTTGACACTCATTTTTGTCATGCTTCTGGCTGGTGGTGTTGGGGCTGTCTGGGCCCAGGAGGAAAATGAGCTGCCGCGGGGAGTCTTTCTTGAAGAAGACCCAGAGGCCCTGCTTTCACTGGAGGTGGGTGACGCCGAGGTTGATCTCTTTGTGCTGGGCTCCTGGCGCAGCGGCATTCGGGGTGCCTACGGCATAGCAATTCACCCACCGCTTGGACCTGACGGAAGCAGAGTAACGACCTCCTACCCCTTTCCTGGATTCGAGACCATTCCCTTTTATAACATTGTAGACCTCACAATCTCACTGTGGTTGTATGAACGTTTCTACTTTGAAAGCACCTTTGCCGACGAGTTTGAACTCCGGAGCATTCTTTTTGGCTATCAAGGGCGCCCGGGTGAGTTTGTTCAGGAGGTCAAGGTTGGCAACGCGCCGCTTTCTATCTCTGAATATCCCTATATCGATATAGGAGAAGGTACCGAAAACGCCCCGGGTGCATCTGCCCTGTTTGAAACCTCACGCAGCAGTCACGAGGCCCTGTTACGCTACGAGTCCTCCGGCAGTGAACGCATGACCTTTATTGGCATGAACGAACTGCGTGAGGAACGGATTGAACCCGGCTCGTACATTCGTGGGCGCTTTTTTGTACTGCCTGACGGCGATGTAGAGGATTTGCGGCTGTACCTGGAAGATGCAACCGGCTCCATTGTGGCCGCCGACGGGCGGCGATACCGTCAGGCGGACCTGGATGCCGAGGCGGTTGTCTCCCGCTCGGCCGGTACCTTGCAGCTGCGAGAGGCCGCGGCGGGACAGGTGGTGGTGAGTTACACCAAGGGCGGGCTGCCGGTTGGCACCGGCGGAGTTGGTCTTGGCGAGGCGGCTTTGGTTGGCCCACTCGGTGCGGACGAGGGCGCGCTGATAGACCCTGATGTGCGCTCGGACTTCTCCTTTGGAGCGGGCGACTACTACGGGCTGGATCTAGGCAGTTTGGAGACGACTGTAGACGGCAGGCAGTCGCTGGTACTGTACCGGCCCGGCGCCTTTAACCCCTTTGAGGTGCAGCGCTACTACGAGACCGAAACAGACCCGGCGGCCGACAGTGACACTCTGTTTGTTCGGCGCGGCGGCTTGCGCGAGGTGAGTTTTGCGCCGGTGCGGGCCGCGAGACTGGACGCGGAGGTTGACGCCTTGGAAGTCATAGCACCGGATGAGCCGGGTATGGATCCGCGAGCAGCCGCGTTTCGGTACCCGTTCCTGGGCACCGAGCCAGAGGCACCGCGCCTCTACGGCCCCCGCCCACAGCGTACACCTGGCTCCACCAGTTTTGAAATACTGGTGCGCGGTCTGCGACCGGTGTCTGCGCTGTCCCTTGGCAGCGACATTGTCCCGGGCACGGTACGGGTGCAGCGAAACGGCGCCACCGACAACTCCTTCACAGTGGACTACCGTACCGGCAGGCTTGAGACACCGCTCCCCATTAATCCCAGTGACGTCATAGAGGTGAGTTTTCGCAGCTACAGCGGCGGGGGTATTGGAGGAGACCTGCTTTTTGCATTCGGTAACCGTTTTCAGGTCACCGACAACCTGGATGCCGCACTGGCCCTGGGACTCCGCTGGCATCTATTGGGAGCGCCCTACTCCACCGAGCCCAATCAACACCCTGGTGCGGTCACGCTCTCCGGCGAGCTGGATTACCGCGGCACTAACCTGGATCTCTTGCTCGACGGTGCGGTGTCGCTCCAGGTGCCGGACACAACCGGATACCTCAGGCTCCTTGGCATGGAGGGCAACGAGCAGCGGCTTGGGGTACGCGACCACACCGTGGTGCCTGCGGC
>SLAA01000227.1 GCA_007127105.1 Spirochaetales bacterium
ACCTATTTCAGCCGTTAGACAAGGAGGAGGAAGCAACATGGGATTCTATCTGAGGAAGTCCCAGCGAGTTGGGCCGTTTCGCATAAACCTTTCCAAGTCCGGTATAGGCATTTCAACTGGTGTGAAAGGGTTGCGCATTAGCCAAGGCCCCCGCGGAGCGATGGTCCACATGGGCCGGAACGGCATGTATTATCGCAAGTCCCTCGGCAGGCCAACTGCAACCGGCAAGCCAGCAGGAACCGCTCGTGGTACGTCGGGTGACCTACATCGCTCGCTCTCAAGATCTCAGCCGGAACAAGGACTTGCCGAGATTGACAGTGCGTCAGCCGAGACAATTGTCGACACAAATTCACAGGCCCTTGTAGATCTCATACGTGACACCCGTGGCAAACCTCGTTTGATCTGGCTCACACCTCTTCCGCTTCTGGCCGGGCTGATCTTCCCCACTGCTCTCGTCGGCCTCATGCCGTTCACAGCCCTGTTTGCTCTTGTTGCCGCACTCCTCGACAAACGCAGGCGTACAACCACCATTGCGTATAGCATTAGCGTTGAATTGGAGTCCGTCCTGCAAGAGTTCTACGACGCCTTTGACACGGTGTTCTCCTCGAAAGCGGTTTGGAATGTGGCTGCGGAGACCGATGGTCCGAACCTGCACAAGGCCGGGAGAGCAACCCACAGCCTTCAGCTGGAGCCTGTTCGCGTGAACTGGGGCCAACCAAAGGGAATCAATACGAACGTGCGGGTGCCCTCATTGCCAGTGGGACGCCAGGTGCTTCACTTCTTACCCGACATGGTCCTGGTTGATGAGAAGACTCATGTCGGTGCGGTGAGCTACAAACACCTGAAGATCGAGGAAAGCATTACAGAGCAGGCTGAGTACGGAGGCGTTCCCTCGGACGCTGAAGTGGTACGAATCACCTGGAAGCATGCGAACAAGGACGGCTCGCCGGATCGCCGATTTAAGAGCAACCGTGAAATTCCGGTTGTGAAGTACCTCCAGATCAGGCTCACAAGCGATACCGGATTGCAGGAGCTTAGCCAGGTTTCGAATGCCAGTGTACAAGGGGTACTCAGTTCTGCGGTTGCCAAACTTGCGAGCATTATCCCTGAAACAACCAGCTAATGTCGATATCCTGACGCTGGCCCGACCTGGCGACGGCTCCGGCGCTCAATCCCGGAGTGGACTCCCCCGGGCCCGGCAGCACTTGAGAAGGGCAAAAGAAAAGGCGCAGTAGCTGTAAATCACTACTGCGCCTGGACTTATGAATGGGCGTTGACGGGCTTGAACCGCCGACATCTTGCTTGTAAGGCAAGCGCTCTCCCAACTGAGCTAAACGCCCTCAACGAAGATGGAACTTAGCACGCACGGCAGAATCTGTCAATATACTTTGGGCATTTGGCCAGCGCTTTTCCAAGGCAAACGAATATGATAGCATCCGGAACTCGGAGATCCTATGAAAACATCCAACATGCGAAACATCGGAATCATGGCGCATATAGACGCCGGAAAAACGACAACTACCGAAAGAATTCTCTACTACACCGGAAAAAGCCACAGAATGGGGACGGTTGACGACGGGAACACCGTCATGGACTGGATGACGCAGGAGCAAGACCGCGGCATTACTATTACATCGGCCGCGACATCCTGCTTTTGGAAAGACGCCCAGATCAACATTATTGATACCCCCGGTCACGTGGACTTCACCGCCGAGGTTGAACGGAGCCTCCGCGTCCTTGACGGCGCAGTTGCGGTGTTCTGTGCGGTTGGCGGAGTTGAACCGCAGTCCGAGACGGTATGGCACCAGGCCGACACCTACGAAGTACCGCGAATTGCGTACATCAATAAAATGGACCGCATCGGAGCCGACTTCTACGCCGTCATTAAAGAAATTGAAGCCAAGCTCGGCACACTGCCCTTACCGTTGTTCATTCCGGTCGGGACCGAGTCGGAGTTTCGGGCTACCATAGACCTGCTCAGCATGGAACAGCTTGAGTGGGAGCACGAGGGACTCGGAGCGACCTACACCCGGAAACCTATTGAGGAGGGGCTTCAGGAAACGGCGCGGAAATGGCATGACTATCTGCTCGATACCCTGAGCGCGCATTCGGAGGAGATCACCGACCTTTATCTTGAAGGTGCGGATATCCCGCGGGACCTCCTTGACCACACCATTCGCAAGCTGACCTTGGAGCGGAGCATCACACCGGTTTTCTGTGGTGCAAGTCTGCGCAATATTGGGGTTCAGCCCTTGCTTGACGGGGTTATTTCCTATCTTCCTGCTCCAGGCGACCTGCCCCCTATCACCGGCATTCATGCCAAGAAAGAGACCGAGGTCGATATCGAACGCAGCGAGGCTGGTGAGCCGGTCGGTTTTGTGTTTAAAATTCAGGCCGACCGCGAGGCGGGCAGCCTGTGCTTTGTCCGAATGTACTCCGGCAGCATAAAAAGCGGTACCGCAGTCTACAACGCCGACAAGCGCAAACGGGAACGGGTCAACCGGCTCCTGCGAATGCACGCCAATAGAACCGAACAGCTTGATGTCCTCCGTGCGGGTGACATAGGGGTGATTGTTGGGTTTAAACTCGCGCAGACCGGAGACACAATAGGCTCCGAGGGTTTCCCGGTAATTCTGGAACGCATGCACTTTCCCGAGCCGGTCATCTCGGTAGCCATTGAGCCCAACACCCTCTCGGAACGAGACAAGCTCAAAGAGGTACTCACCCTACTGTCTAAAGAGGACCCCACCTTTCTCTGGAAAGAGGACACCGACACCGGGCAGCTCATCATCTCGGGGATGGGTGAACTTCACCTGGATGTACTGGTGACCCGAATCATTGATGACTACAATGTCAAGGCCCGGGTCGGTAATCCGCAGGTAACCTATAGAGAGTCCATTACTCAGACATATCGCCACACCGAGAAGTACCACCGAGTGCTTGCAGGTAAGGACAACCAGGCCGAAATTACCCTGGAAGTGAGACCCTTGGCTCGTGGCACCGGAAACGAGTACCACAGTGACGTCCCGACGACCGCCCTGCCAGAGTTACTCCAGGAGGCCGTGAAACGGGGGGTCGAAAACTCACTCAGCGCCGGTATTGTGCAGGGATACCCGGCATACGACGTTGGTGTGACCCTGGTTTCGGCGGTGTACAACCAGAACACCTCTACCGAGTTCGCCTTTGAGGCTGCCGCAAGTATGGGCCTGGACAATGCCTGTACGAAGGCAGGGCCGGTTCTGCTTGAGCCGATCATGCGCGTGGACGTTATGTGTCCTCAGGAGTTCATGGGCGATGTCATAAGTGGCATTACTATGCGACGCGGAATTGTGCACGGTGTAGAGTCGCGCCCGAGTGCGGAGCATATCCGTGCCGAGGCCCCCTTGGCCGAGATGTTTGGCTACTCTACCTCGTTGCGTTCCATTACACAGGGACGCGGCACCTTTGCCATGGAGTTTGCCCATTTCGAAAAGAAGCCGCAGTAAGGGGTAACAAACCGCAAGCGTTGCAAAGGTACCGTACTGGCGGCAGCTGCCGCCGGGTGGCCGCTCAGCGGTTCGGCGGCTGAGCCGCTCAGCGCGTCAACGCCGCGAGGGCAGCTCCGGCAGCTCGGCGTGCGGTAGATACCGCTCGGGAATTTCCCAGATAACAAGCTGGGGCGGCGCCTCGTGCAGAGTGTCGCTCCCTAGATAGGCGGCCATTGGCAGGAAAGGCCCTCTGCCCTCCTCCGCGAGGTTCAGCACCTCGGCCTGCAGCTCTACCTGGAGAAAGGCGTCGAATCCCCAGGCTGCACCAGCGCTGTAACTTGTTCCAACCAAAACCACCGGCACGGCCGCAGTGTCAAACAGGCCCAGGCCGGGCGCCGGCCCGCTATGGAGCTCAAAGCGCCGAATGAGGTCGGGCGCGGGTTGGAGGCGCCCGCGGAAGGGGCCGAGCGGGATGTAGTTCAGCAGGTCGCCCTCATGCGGCTGTTCCTCCCGAAACTCCATGCGGAAGCTCTGCGTCGGTGTCTGCTCAAGGTACCCGGCTGCGCTCACATGCTCGGCGACCGCTACCGCCGCCAGCTCGGCGCCCGCCGGTGTCCAGTGTGTGTCAGTGCGCAAGAATACCTCGACACCTTGATCACGACTTCCAGCCAGCACCTCTTCCAGCCCTACTCGGTCAACTCCGGTTGCCTCCAAGGAAGACAGAAACTCAGCGTAGCGCTCCTCGGCCGCTGGTGGAAATCCGTAGCGCCCAAGATGCTCCCGGTACAGCCGCGCCTTAGACGGCAGCGGCACCACCACCAGTTCCGCTCCGAGTCTCTCAAGTTCGGCAGCAACACTCGCGACATACCCAGCTACCTCGCGGACACGTGCTGCCTCATCGCGCGCATGCGGAAGCGCGGTGAACTCCTCGGCCGTGAACAACATGCCGTGCTCACCTACCACCACGCCTGGAAGACCTTCGCGGAAAAGCCCAAAGCGTAGACTGCCCCATATCTCCAGCCCCAGGTCGCGAACAGGCGACTCCAGTTCATAGTCCTGCTGAAACTCATGTGTCCAGTCTCCGGTGAGAAGCGATCCGTAACTCCGGCGAGCAGCGTCATCGGGGGGAAAGGCAGGATTCAGAACAGAGAGTGATAGCCCCCCGCCAAGCAGAATAAGCATAGTGACGCCAAAGGCGCAGGTGACAACGCGCGGCCTTGCACCGCGAGCTCCTTCTGTATTGTTACTCATACCTATGCTCCTGCGCTAGAACTGGAAGTACAAAAAGGGCGAGAACGACTCCGCCGCAAGCTTAAGAACCCCAAGCAGAAACAAGGGGATCAGAAACAGCCGGGCGTAGGCAAGACTATAGGAGGAGAGTTGAGACAGCCCGGTAAGCACACTACCTGCCTCGGCGGGAGCACTCAGCACCGAACGCCCCTTCAGATATGGGCCCGCATATATGAGAAACAGGCTGAGAGCCAACATGGCCAGGGACAGAAATCCAATCTCCACCTGCAAGACTTCTCGTGGGCCAAGTCCTTGCAGGCCAAACAAGCCCCCATACATTCGCAGTGCCCCACTAAAGTCTGGAGCACGAAACACTACCCACCCCAGCAAGACAAAAAACATGGTGCGCGGTAAAGCGAACAAACCTGGTGTCCTCTCTCCGGCGCCCGGTCTGTTCCCAAGATAACGCTCCACGGCCAGGATGCCCCCGTGCCAGGCGCCCCACACCACAAAGGTCCAGGCGGCACCATGCCAGAGTCCACCCAAAAGCATGACCAGCAGCACATTGCGGTAGGTCCTAAGCGGCCCACGCTTGTTGCCCCCAAGCGGAATGTAGAGATAGTCACGCAACCAGGTGGACAAACTAATGTGCCATCGGCGCCAGAACTCGGTGATGCTGCGGGAGATGTAGGGATAGTTGAAGTTTTCCATGAACCGAAAGCCCATCATGAGTCCCAAACCTATTGCCATATCTGAGTAACCGGAAAAGTCAAAGTACAGCTGTGAACTGTAGGCCAGTGTCCCAAGCCAGGCCCCGAGCAGACCGGGTTGCTCCATAGCAAAACTCACGTCGGCAATCAACGCTACGGTGTCTGCAATAAGCACCTTCTTACAGAACCCAATCATGAATCGATACGCACCCTCAGAGAATGTGCTGAAACTATGGGTTCGCCAGCGCAACTGATCGGCCAGGTCCTTGTAACGCAGAATAGGGCCAGCAATAAGCTGTGGAAAAAGGGCGATATAGGCAGCAAGGTCAAGATAGCTGCGAGCGGCTGGCGCATCACCACGGTAGACATCGACCAGATAGCTGGTAGCTTGAAACACATAGAACGAGATGCCAATTGGCAGTATCACATTCCAGGCGCTCGCGCCGTCGGCGCCAGCCGCGGAAAGGACGTAGTTCAGGCTGTCGACCGCAAAGTTGAAGTACTTAAAGTACGCTAAACTGCCCAGGTTCAGCACAACTCCGACAATGAGCGCGACTCGGGCCCCCTTTGGACGGGAGCCAGCCGAGCCAGCGGCAACAACGCCACCCAAAAGGTATGTCCATATCGTGGTCAGAACCAGGAGACCCAGGAAATCCAGTCGCCACCAGCCGTAAAATACCCAGCTGCCAAGGAGTATCCAGGCCGAACGCGCCCGAAAAGGCAGCAGGTAATAGCCACCAAGGAACACCGGCAGAAAGAGAAACAGAAAGATTGTTGTGCTGAAAACCACCGGTTGCTCCCGCTTGCTCTACTCTACCAGAATCTCGGCGCGATCTACCCGCGCTGTCGGTCTCCCATTATTGTCCATTACAAACACCGCAAAGGATTGACCTCGCTCCAGGCCGATATCACCAAGCTCCAGGTACAGCTCATTGGCCAGGAAAACGCCAAGCTCAACCGCCACCGGATTCACCGCGACTGCACCAGACTCGCCGCTCCCCAGCTCTCCAACGACAGTAGTCGTCCCGTCGGCGCTGCGCAAAGCCACTCGCTCCTCGATATCAAGGTTATACACCAAGATCTGAGCGAGGTCTGCGCGCCTATGGGCCGGATCTTCATGAATGAGCAGCCCGTCGTCCCGGAGGAGAATGGTGTAGTACGCACCCTCGCGGGCAATCAACTCTTCAAATGCGTCGTTGAGATAGACCATGTGTATTTCAGGCGTCACCGGCCGGTAGGCGCTGCTCTCCCCCATAGCCAGGTTACGGAACTCCGTTGCGCCAACCCAGAGTCGCGGCACCGTGCCGTCACTTCTGGAGTTGAATACCCGCACAAACGCAGCATCTTCCGGTGCCCCTGCGCCGTAGAGTGAACCGCTCTGCGCGGAGGATCCCGCTATACCCAACATCAATCCAAACACTAAGCTGGAGACAATGACGATCCCGGCTCGGATCGATCTAGATTGCGCTGGCCGAATGACTGTACCCCCTGACTTTCTTGGTCGAGCGAAGTATAATCGCCTGACCGCAGGACTCCGCGTTTGCCCATACTGTTGCAACACGTTACGCTCCTTGTTTTGAAAACTATAATTCCGCAACGGTTAGCCGAGGAAAACATATGCATACTTTTGAAACAATGCCAAGCCCGACCGCCGACCGCACCCGCACC
>SLAA01000111.1 GCA_007127105.1 Spirochaetales bacterium
ATCTGGCGGTGGCAACACTGTGTCGGTTCGAGTCCGACCGCCGGCAATTACTATTCCTTTTACTTCACACGGTCCCTTACACCGAGATTGAATTTCACCATCCACAACCTGTAGCGACAGGCTCTCAAACATACATCTGGGGCTACTTTTTGCTTGACTTAGGCTCGCCTAACTCTGCATACTCACCCTAACAATTGCTTGACCAGTTCAGGCAGCAACGGAGGAAGATTAGTGAGATTCACAATAAAGCCGGTCTCAGCCATGCGGCTGATGAGCGCACTGCTACTGATATCTGTGGTGTCGGTTTCTGGACATGCCGGTGGACGAGCCGAGCAGGGCCCACAGTTTACCCTCTACTCGGGGCGCGGAGAGTCCTTAGTGGCTCCGCTCATTGAAGAGTTTGAGCAGGAGACCGGGATCCGGGTGAATGTCCGCTACGGTGGGACTGCCGAGCTGGCGGTACTGCTTCAGGAAGAGGGTGACCGGTCGCCGGCGGATCTCTTCTGGGGACAGGATGCCGGGGCGCTTGGGGCTTTATCCCTGAGTGGCTTTCTCCAGCAGCTTCCAGCCGGAATTACCTCAGGCCTGCCGGAGATTTACCGAGCGGACGGTGGAACCTGGGTAGCTACCAGTGGTCGCTCACGGGTTCTGGCCTACTCTCCCGAGCGGGTAAGCAGTCAGGAGATGCCCGCAAGCGTGCTGGATCTCACCAACGAGCGTTACGCCGGACGAGTTGGGTGGTCGCCGACAAATGGGAGCTTTCAGGCCTTTGTAACCGCCATGCGGGTTGAACTGGGTGAGGACGCTACCCGAGACTGGCTTACCGCAATGCGCAATAACAATGCGCAGGCATATCGCAACAACACCGCGCTCATTGAGGCAATTGGTGCCGGCGAGATTGACTTTGCCCTTACCAACAACTACTATCTGGGACGTTTTCTGGCAAACGATCCGGACTTCCCGGGCGCCCAGACGACCTTTGAGGCCGGTGATATTGGCAACCTGGTGAACGTGGCCAGCATTGGAATGCTCCGAACTGCGCGGAATTCAGAGGCGGCCCTCAGCTTTGTCCGATTCCTACTTGACAGAAACGCTCAGGAATACTTCACTAATGAAGTAAATGAATACCCGGTGCGCGAGGACGTGGAGCCTAACCCGACCTTAGCTCGCTTTGAGGAACTACTTGAGATAAGCCCGATTGTCGACCTTGATCTGCTTGAAGATCTTGAGGGTACACTGCAACTGCTACAGGAGACCGACTTACTGTGAACCCTGCGCTTCCTGCCGCCGCAACTCGCCGTCCTCCATGGTACCTTGTGCTACCTGCGGGCGCGGCGGCGGTAGGAACCGTTTTGCCTATCCTCTACCTGATACTGCGCGCCCTTGACGCAGAACCACAGCAGCTTGCAACGCTTATTTTACGCTCGCGGAATCTTGTTCTGTTCGGTAACACCATTGCGCTAACCTTGGGTGTGTTGACCGCGTGTGCCGTGCTCGCGCTTCCTCTCGCCTGGCTCACGGTGCGTTCGGACATAAAGCACAAGCGGCTCTTAACCTTTATGGGTGTGCTGCCGCTGGCCATACCCGGTTACGTTATGGCCTACTCACTCATTAGCCTTGGCGGAAACTACGGCTTCCTTGCACGGATATTTGACTGGGTAGTACCTCGACCACGTGGATACATGGGTGCATTGGCGGCCTTGACACTCTACACCTACCCCTACCTTTTCCTGAATCTCCGGGCGGCCTTTCTGGGGCTTGATCCGGCGCTTGAGGAGAGTTCGCGCAGTCTTGGTTACACCTCAATGCAGACTTTTCTGCACGTCACTCTGCCGCATTTGAAGCCGGCCTTTCTTGCCGGGGGTGTTGTTATCTCTCTGTACGTCCTGGGCGACTTCGGGGCAGTTGCGCTCATGCGCTTTGAGGTATTTAGTTATGCTATCTACACCCAGTATAGCTCGGCCTTTAACCGCGTCTACGCGGCGTGGCTTTCCCTCATGTTGCTCACCATGAGCCTTTCGGTTGTGTTGCTGGAGGGTCGCCTGCTGGGACGAGCAAAACTGGCCCGGGTGGCCACCGGAGTGGCACGCAAAGGGCGGAGCGTTCGGCTTGGCTGGTGGCGCCCCGCAACCTACCTCTACCTCACGCTTCTCTTTGGCGCCTCACTCGGGTTGCCTGCTGTGGTGCTGACCTATTGGCTTACTCTTTCCCCGCCGAGCATTGAACCGCTACGCTTTGCGGGGGTGTTCATGCGTTCGGCAGCCGCATCTGCCCCGGCGGCAGTGGTTGCCGGGCTTTTTGCCCTTCCCATAGCCTACATTCGCATTCGCTACCCGTCGAGAATATCGCGCACGATAGAGCGTTTGTCGTACGTCGGATACGCTATTCCGCCTTTGGCACTGGCGCTGGCAATGGTGTTCTTTTCGCTGCGCTCTGCACCGTGGCTGTATCAGACCCTGCCCCTGTTGGTGCTCGCTTACTCACTCAACTTTCTGGCACTGGCCATTGGCCCAATTCGCAGTTCATTGCTGCAGTCCTCGCCACGACTTGAGGAGGCTGCGCGCTCTCTAGGACGCACCCGCTTTGAAGCATTTGTATTTACCGTACTGCCCTCGCTGCGACGTGGCATACTTGCGGGAATGGTACTGGTGTTTGTAATAGCCATGAAGGAACTGCCCATAACATTCCTGTTGGCACCTACCGGCTACCTTACCCTGTCGGTCTCGGTCTTTGGGCGGACTTCCGAGGCGCTACTGGCCGAGGCGGCACCCTACGCTGCGGCCATTGTGGTGTTCTCCAGTCTATTTGTTGGATTAATGCTGAAGTACGAGGGGCGTCACTAATGCCCAAGGAGCATATGCAACCATGAACTTACTTGAAGTTTCCGGACTTAGTAAACGGTTTTCCCCCGAGCAAGACCCGGTCGTAGATCAAGTTTCCTTTGCGGTGAAGCCGGGGGAAATTTTTGGCCTGCTTGGGCCGAGTGGCTGTGGAAAGACCACAACCCTCAGGATGATAGCGGGATTTGAGACACCGGACGATGGCGATGTCCACCTTGGCGGGCAGTGCCTGCTTGCAGTACCCACCGAACGCAGGCGCATAGGAATTGTGTTCCAGGACTATGCCCTTTTTCCGCACCTCTCGGTGCTCAAGAATGTAATGTTTGGGCTGCACCGCATGAAGAACCCGGCCCGTCGCGACCGTGCTCTTGAGGTTCTGTCGCTTGTGGGCCTCTCTGGCTATGAGAACCGTATGCCGGACGAGCTATCCGGCGGACAACAACAGCGGGTTGCCTTAGCGCGAGCTGTAGCCGCCGAGCCAGAACTCATACTCCTTGATGAGCCTTTTTCCAACCTTGACGCCGCTCTGCGAGAGCAGACCCGCAGTGAGGTACGCAGCCTGTTAAAAAAGACCGGCATGAGCGCAATTCTTGTCACCCATGACCAGGAAGAGGCGCTTTCGGTCTCGGATAGAATAGGGGTCATGCGTGACGGGCGCATTGAGCAGATTGGGCCGTCCGAGGAGGTCTACCACCGGCCTCACAGCTGTTTTGTGGCGCAGTTTCTTGGCCGAACCAACGTGCTCCTTGGGGTTGGACATGGTGCCTATGCGGACACACCGCTCGGCAAGCTGAAAATGACCGAGTCGCGCTTTGGACCTGTGCTGTTGTCGCTCCGTCCAGAGCATGTCGAGCCTGCGGCAGCGAACAACGGCGACTCACATGGTACCGTAACAGCTCGTGAGTTCAAGGGCCATGACATTACCTACAAGGTCAAGGTCGGCGGTACCGAGTACCTGGCCCATACAGAGTACACCCGATACTTTGCCCCGGGCGAAAGCGTGCGCCTGGTTGCACGCGAGCCTGCGGTGGTACTGCATGAGGACGTCCACCACGGCTGCTGCGAGGAACCCGAGTCGCTGTGTCCCAAGATCACGGCCCTCATGCTCTAGGAGCAGTGGCCGCTCGCCGGGGTGCCGCTTAGGGGCCGCTCGCCGGGGTGCCCCCCGCTTAGCCGCTCGCGTGAATGGTAAACCGATCCACCTGCTCCAGAACGCGGTTGATATTCTCGCGGTTGGCCAGACTCTTCTCGTTCACATCTGTCACCGCTGAATCAATCTGCCCTGTACCGGTTGCAATCTCGTCCATGCTTTGACGCAAGGCGTCCGAGGTATCTTTGAGGAGGCGAATTTGCTCAAGAACGGCCGAACTGGCAGTCTTGATCTCGGCAGAACCACCACGCACCTCGGTGGTTTGGTCTCGAATAGCACTAAGCGCCTGAAGCACCTGCGTTGTGCCGGTTCGCTGTTCTTCCATGGCGTCACGCATCTCTTCCTGCAGCCCATGTGCGTCCGACACCGACCCCGACACATTCTGAAAGGCATGGTCAACCTCTTTTGAGGCCACCACAACCGCGTCAATGGCTTGTTTCACCTCTTTGAGCTCACGCGATATAGACGCTGACTGCTTGGCAGCGTTCTCAGCAAGGCTGCGGATCTCCTCCGCCACAACCGCAAAGCCGCGTCCAAACTCACCTGCATGGGCAGCCTCAATTGCGGCATTCATTGCAAGCAGGTTCGTCTCGGTGGCTACCTTGCGAATAACCGAGTTCGCGGCCAGGAGGCTGTCGGAACGTCCGGCAATGTCCTGAATAAGGCTTAAGGCTCCTGCAAGTTTGGTCTTGCCCTCGCCGGTAGCGGTCAGCAACTTGGCGAAGTTCTCGGAGTTTGTCTGAAGGTTCTGTGTCACCGAACCAATATTGGCGACCATCTGCTCTATTGAGGCAGAGGACTCTCCAACGACCTCTGCCTGACCTTCAATACTGCGGTCCAGGCTGTGAATTGAGCGCGAGATCTGCTCCACCGTCGCGGAGGTCTCACTGACGCTTGCTGTTTGTCGCCCAATTTGGTCGTCTATGGACTTAATGGAGGCGCTCATTTGCCGAACCGAACTTGAGGTCTGCTCCATCATCGCCGAGAGGTCGGCTCCAACACCGTCAAGTTCGTTCACCGAACCGCGTATGGTAGACACTACCGCCTCGAGAGAGGCCAGGAAGCGGTTGAAGTTGGCAGACAACACCCCAATTTCATCACGAGAGACAATAGGGAGTTGTTGGGTTAGGTCAGCGTCACCTTCCGCCATACGGGCAAGTTGGCTGACAACTCGTTTGACAGGGCGGACAATTTGGTGCGGAACGAGATACAGCACAAGAAACGCGGCAATGAGGGCACCAAT
Source organism: Spirochaetales bacterium (assembly GCA_007127105.1). Lineage (GTDB taxonomy): Bacteria > Spirochaetota > Spirochaetia > DSM-27196 > SLAA01 > SLAA01. Next base: position 5,234 of record SLAA01000111.1, read on the forward strand.
TGCCGCAATCACCAGAATGACCGTTCCAATGCGCTCTCGAGCGCGTGCTTGAGCCTCATCAATTTGAAACGCAAAGGCAGCTTCCATCCAGGCCATGTTCTCAAACTGCGCATTCAGGTCGACGAGAGCCTCCAATGCGTCGTCTGATCTCCCCTCTTTGTAGAGCGAGCTCATGAGAATGAGATCGATGTAGAAGGGACGGTACATCTCCTCAAAACCGACGGTCTCCTGGGGGTAGCGCTCGCCAAGCCAGTCAAGAATTTCAAAAACGCGCCGTGAGCTCTCGGCGGCCTCACGAATATACGTGTCGTCCTCGGCCAGGACAGCATTGCGGACATAGATGTTGATTCGGCCGATCTCGCGCGCGAGCTCCATTAGCTGGGCGGTTTCCTCTTCTGCAGCGTCCGATACCGTGGTCGTTGTGTACTGCACGTACGCGTAGGAGCCCAGGAAAAACGTGAGCATTACAAGTATAGGAATGCTGATTCGGGCTCGCAGGGAACTAAGACCAATTTTGCTTCGTAAGGTCGTCTTCATGCTGTCTTTCCTTTCGCCTTAGTTAAGCGGGAGAAACCCGGCATCAACAATAATCTGCCGACCGGTCCCGCTAGCGAGAAATGCTAAGAATGCCGCGATCTCCTCTGTTTCCTCCAGGAAGACCAGGTTTAACTCGCGACGCACCGGATAGCTACCGTTTGCAATAGTTTCCGGAGCAGGCTCAACGCCGTCCAGCTCCAAGATCCGTATAGGCATTCCAGCCTCTATTCCCATCAGCGCACTTCCGTACGACACATAGGCAATGGCACCCGGAACACCAGCAACCACCGCAATGGAGTCCGAGTTAGCCCCAATGTCATAGGCCCCGGCGGATATGCTCCCGGCGGCCCCGGGTGAGGCACGCTCATGGTGCGCCAGGCCGGTGTAGTCCTCAAAAAGATCAAGTGTCGCCCGGCCAACTTCTTTGTTCACCAGGGTGACCCGCCGCGTGTAGCTCTCAACTCCGGTCCAGCGATCCATACCCCGATACAACTCAATGAGTTGCTCGCGACTGATACTCTCAAGCGGGTTTCCTCGGTCCACAATTATGGCCAAGGCGTCAGCAGCTATAGGTCGGTACTCAAGCAGGCCTTGTTCCTGTTCCGAGATAGCACGTGACACCATCCCCAGGTCTGCGGTTCCAGCAAGCACCGCCTGAACACCGCGTCCACTACCACCCCCCTGAGCCATGACCTGAATGCCGGTTTCGGCAAAGAAAGCCTCGGAGGCGGCCTCAATGATAGGCTGTATTGTTGTTGCCCCAAGCACCGTGAGTTGAGTCTGGGCCGTCGCAACAGCAGGAAATAGCAGTATCGAAAGAATAATACATAATCGTCCCTTCATCTCGGACACCTCTTGAGTATATCGATATTATTGCAACGATTTTATGATGTGAGCCTCATAGTAATCCCAACTGAGATTGTCGTCAATGAACAAGGCTACAGATAATTGTATTTTTCAATGGGAATTGAGTGAATGGCGGGCTGTAGCCCGCCATTCAGTAGCCGCTTACTGCTACATACTCTTCCAGAACTTGTAGTTTGTTTCTTCTATCTGTCGTGCCTTGGGCATTCGAAAGAAGCGGCGTTTGCCTTCGGACGTTGTGAACATGAACCCGTGGCGGATGAGCCGATACGGGATTCGGTTGAAGGTGCTGTCAAGCGCCAGCCCCTTGGAGATTTTGGCATGCTTTATTTTGAGGTCGACAATCGCGTCGCGCAACTTAGAGGGGTGCAGGCCAGGAATTGGCGGCTGCATGAGCGGATTGACCTCGAAGTCACTCA
>SLAA01000236.1 GCA_007127105.1 Spirochaetales bacterium
GCACACAGCGTTACTCCGCGCGCCTCTGCGACCGCAATAGCACTTACGGCATTGCGAGCAAAGAACAGCTTCTCGACCGCGGCCTCGGTCGGTACCCAACGTTTACACAACTCGCCGAGTTCCTCATGGATAAGAGCCAGCCGTCGACCGTGCTTCAGGCCACTGTCGGTGCGGATGACGCCGTGTGCCAGATGTCGTATGCGCCCGCGTTCACCGGCAATCACGCCGTATCCGGTGGAAGCAAGCCCGGGGTCAAGACCCAGAATAATCTTCATTGCAGGGCAAGCCCGGGATTAAGCATCCGGGTCGAAGTCGTCGGGTATATCTATGTTGGAACTCACCTCTTGTACGTCGTCATGGTCGTCCAGGTTCTCAATCATGCGCAATGCCTTGGCGGTCCCGTCGTGATCCAGTGAGACGGTAGCATCCGGAACCATGCTTACTTCTGCATTCTCGTGCTTGAAGCCCGCCTCTTCCATGAAATTCACTACGGTTTCAAAGCTTTCGGGGCTACAGGTAACCTCATACACATCACCGGAAAGTTCTACATCCTCAGCCCCGGCTTCGAGTGCCTTCTCAAAGATCTGCTCCTCGTCATACTCCGAAGCGTCGTAGGCAATGACACCCTTGCGCTGGAACAGATAGGAAACACATCCGGACTCCCCAAGATTGCCCCCACCCTTCGAAAAAATACTTCGTACATCTGCGGCGGTGCGGTTGCGATTGTCGGTGAGTGCCTCAACCATAATAGCAACTCCCCCTGGCCCGTAACCCTCGTAGACAATCTCAATGTAGTCGACGCCCTCAAGCTCGCCGGTACCTTTCTTTATGCCACGGTCGATGTTTTCCTTGGGCATATTGGCGGCGCGTGCCTTGAGAACCGCGGTTCGTAGACGTGGATTCGACTCTGGGTCTCCACCGCCAAGACGGGCCGCGACGGTGATTTCTTTAATGAGTTTGGTGAAAATCTTGCCGCGCTTGGCGTCTGCGGCTCCTTTTTTGTGGCGAATAGTCGCCCACTTGCTGTGGCCGGACATCGTCCCTCCTTGCGAAAGCTACCCGAAGGTGCGAAAAACGGTACCATGCGCCGTATAGGGCGTGTCAAGCTAAAGTTCTATGGCAATCGGAGTTATGGAGAACTCCGTCCCTAAGGGCGCCCGAATCGGCCGACTGGATAAAAACGTAGAAAGATGCGGGAATGAAGCGACTCACGCGGAATCGTGCCCCAATGACGTGAGTCTAGCGAAGAGCTGCGATCATCTCCAGCGACAAAGTACTCGTTGACACCCAGGCTGAGTTCATCGAAATTTCCCCCAAACGGGTCGCCGGACCGATGTGCTTCGGGCGCCTGGCTTATGAAAAGTTCATAGCTCCGCCGCGCGTTAACTGCCCCCTCTGGAAGGTAGGCATCCGCGCCTTCGGGTCGTATATAGGCGGTATAGTCGGTGAAGCGGATCGTGTCACCGGGAACGCCAACTATGCGCTTGAGTACGAGAGCTCGCTGCCACGCGACATCCGATGCCTCGGACAGTTGATAGCGCTGACCTGAGACAAAGCTTACGATAGGGTCCGCGATTCTCAGCAATACATTGGGCCGGCGGTAGTAGGGAGGCTCAACAAGCACCACGTCCCCTCGTTGCGGCTCACCGATACCGGGTAAACGCATATGCACCAGTGGAAGCCGAGCTCCGTAGGTGAGGGGCGTCGCCACGATTCGGTCACCAACGCGAAAGGTTGGGTGCATCGCGGCTGACTCGACAAGATAGGAACGAACAAACAGCCCGGTAACCAGGATGTAAACGAGGAAGAGTTGTACTGCAATCCGTGCGAGCCGTCGTACTCGTTTCCGAGAGCGATCTTGCCGGTAAAGCGAGTATGATCGTGGTCGGCGAAAAAAAGCCATTCAGCGTCTTCCTTCTTCTGGTGCTTATCGAATAGGTCCAATGCGACTCGGGGGCCAATACTTAAACATTCCCCTGCCAAGCACGCGTTCCTTGCTCACGCTACCGAAGGAACGCCCATCGAGCGAGTTGTCACGGTTGTCTCCCAGTAGCAGCAGTCGGCCCTCCGGTACATACCAGCCTTGCTCGTGAAAGAAACGGCGCGAGCGCAATCGTGAGTCATAGGGGCGCGCCATGTAACGCATCTCACTACGATAGGTGTCAATGTAAACACCATCTGGGTAGCGAACTTGAGAAGCAGCTCGTAGCGCTGCATCCTGTGACGGGCTCAGAGGAACGCCGACGTCTTGCAGTCCGGCAGCCTGGGCTCCGGCTCGTAGAACCTCATAGTCTTGTGGTTCAAGCATACGGTTAACCGGATAACTGATTCCAGATAGCTCCTGAAATGCGCTCTCGCTCATCCAGTCCGAGGCTCCCTGGGGACGTATTTCAATGACGCCCTCGTTGTTGCGAAAGCGGTCGCCTTCCACGCCGACAGCACGTTTTATCAAGAACTGAGCACGCGGGCGGCCGAACTCATCGCGGTTTATATCCACCATAGAAAGGGTGACCATGTAGACCAGACGCTGCAGCACCTCAAATCCCGGTCCACGGCTTATGTAGGAAGGATTCTCAAAGATCACGACTTCGTTGCGTGTGGGCTGCACCAGACCGGAGACTTTAAGCATACCCGGAATCAGTTCCGGACCATAAATGACCTTGTTCACAAAAACGCGGTCCTGCTCGAGAAGAGTGTCAATCATCGAACCGGTAGGAATCTGATAGGCTTGGAGGAGGTATTGATTGATGAGCAGTACAACAACTGCGGCCCAGAGAAAAGCCTCCAGCCAGTCCACAATGATGTTCTTTTTTCGTTGTTTCTCTTCAATACGGCGTCGGCGGCGTCGCCGGTGAGTTAACACGCGCTCGGTAAAGGTAACGAGACGATCTGCCGCTGTTCCGGGTGCTTTCATCGCGGTCGACATTAGCACAGCGGACTTGAATTGACAAGCAGAGTCCGCCAAACCTATAATCGCTCACAATGGCTTCCCGCAAAAAAACACGCCCCGCCGAACAGCCGGTTGATAACGCAGCGAACGACGCAGTTAAACTCGGCCCGCTCTTCGGTATTGGCCCACACCACTACATACCGTTTCTCTATCTGGGCGCGCTCGTGTTGCTGCTCTTTGGACTCCTCGTCCTTCCAGGAATACTTCAACACGGAAGCCGAGTCAGCTTTGAGAGCGACCCGCGTGGTGCTGAGGTATATCTCAACGGTACTCGCACAGGTGCTACGCCGCTTGAGATGTTCGTGCCATCAGGCAGTTACCGTGTTGAGTATCGTCTGCCGGGGATTACTCCAGAGGTCTTCGAGCTCGATGTATCCGGTCGTCTGTTCGGCAGTCTCTTGTTTCCTCGGCGTGTTGTCAGTTACAGGCACTTGGCGCTTGATGAGGCTCGCCTCACCTCGGTGCTCAGTTCGGCCGTACGTGACTATGCAGCCTGGGCCGCCGTAGGTCAGTCAAGTCGACAGCATAGATTTCCCCCGGTACTCTCCGATGGTATGGATGTACTCATGACAGCCGCTCCGGTACCCATAAGTGAAGAGCGTACCGTTGCAGGAAGTGATCTTCTTCTGCAGAGCGTGGCCCACACGGTTGATCCGGCCTTATTGCGGGACTACGTTCGGGCAGTCAGTCAGTTTCATAATGCTGGCGCTGCGCTTGGACCTGGCGGCTTGGTGGAGACCGTACGGTTTTTTGCACATCTTCATAACAGCGCTGAGGCGCTTCCGGTACTTCTGAGTGAGGCGCTCCCGCGCAGGGAGTCTGAGCAGCTCAATTCCAATGCCGAATTCCGTAGCTTTGTTGACCGGAAGACTACCGCTATGGTCGCCTTGAGTTATGAGGAGCTTCCAACCGAGCTTCCGGGCGAGCGGCGGACGCTCCTTGGAACATCTTTCGCGCGCGTTCCGGAGGGTCGAGTTCCATTAGGGCAGTCGCGTCAGGGGCGTGAACCTTCAACCTTGCAGCTACCGTGGAGCAAGGACATTGCAAGCTTTGAGATCATGGAGCATACCGTTACCCGGGCGGACTATTCTCGCTTCCTCGCCGATAATCCCATGTGGCGGCCTGAAAATGTTGAAGAACTCGTTGATGCTGGCTTCGTCACTCAGGACTATCTGCGCGATTGGTTTGATGACATGAATCCCGCATTGCCGGTTACCTTCGTTTCCTACTATGCCGCTGAGGCCTACGCTGAATGGTTTCATTCCCGTGTATCCAACGCGCATCCGGGGCTGAGTGCACGTCTGCCAAGAGAAGCCGAGTTTGAGTGGGCTACCCTTCTGGACGGATCTGACCTGTTTCCAGGAAATTTCCGTGAACGACCAAACGCTGGCCCGCGTCCAGCGGCCGAGGGTGAGAGTGGTAATCTCGGTCTCTACCACATGCAAGGTAATGTTTGGGAGTGGCAACTCGACTATTTCGCTCCTGGAGCCTATCTCATGGGAGAAGCCGTCGAGTCGGCTGGCGTGGAACGAGTGGTGCGTGGTGGCTCCTGGGTCAACAGCTCCAATGAAATTGAACCCTCCACACGCGGTGCTCAGCATCCTTCATGGTGCAGTCCCTTTCTCGGTTTCAGACTGGTTGTAGTGTCCGGGGAGCAAAGCTAATGGAAGGTACCAAGAATCTTGCACGGAATAGACGGGCGTTCTACGAGTACACCGTCGACGACACCCTTGAGTGCGGTATTGCTTTGCAGGGAACCGAGGTTAAGTCCATGCGGGATCACAAGTTCTCGTTTGTAGATTCCTACGCGCGTATTCGCAACGACGAGTTGTGGCTTATCGGGCTACACATAAATGAGTATACACACGGAAACATCTACAACCACGAACCGGATCGTACCCGAAAGCTCTTGGCGCATAAGGAAGAGATCAAGCGTCTGAGGCGTAAGGTCGACGAAAAGGGCTTTACTCTTGTTCCGCTTCGGTTCTACCTCAAGAACGGACGCGTGAAGCTTGAACTTGGGGTGTGTAAGGGCAAAAAGACCTACGACAAGCGCGATTCCATAAAAAAGCGAGATCAAGACCGCGACTCAGCCCGTGAAATGAGTGGGCGTGGCTAAGTTCTAACCGCGCGTTACCAAGCAGATGTCATCCCGGAGGTAATCCATGGCAGCCTACGTGCCTGAAGACCGAGCAATTGCATTTCGTAGTTTCGCTGAACACATTGCGATCAAGGCCGGTTTGATCACTCTGGAGTACTATCGCGGTGAGTTTACCACCGAGTTCAAGGCAGATAGAAGTCCGGTTACCATTGCGGATCGTGCAGCCGAGACCTTCTTGCGCAACGAAATATCGACCCGATTCCCCGACCATGGCATTATTGGTGAGGAGTTCGGCGAGACGGCAGGTGTCGTTACCGAGGAAAGCCAGGAAGAGAAATACACCTGGGTGCTTGACCCCATTGATGGCACAAAGTCGTTTATCCATGGAATACCACTTTATACGGTGCTGGTGGCACTGCTGCTTAATCAGGAACCGATACTGGGAGTAATTCATAACCCAGCGCTCGGTGAAACCGTGTCGGCGGTGCGCGGCCACGGTTGTCTGTTCAATGGTGAGCTTTGCCAGGTCTCGAGTTGTGAGCGCATAGAAGACGCGCGGTTGCAGCTTACCGATCCCGCGGATTTCTTCCGGCGAGAACCTCATCTGGCTACGCGACTGTTCGAGAAGGTGGGATTTCTTCGCACCTGGGGCGATGCTTACGGATATATGCTGGTGGCCACCGGGCGTGCCGAGATCATGATTGATCCGGTACTGTCGGTGTGGGATGTTGCGGCGCTGGCGCCCATTATTGAGGAAGCTGGCGGGACCTTCTCTGATATTGAGGGTCGATGTACCGGTCTAGGCACCAGTGCGGTGGCCGCGCCAGCGGCGCTGCACAAAGCGGTTATGGCTCTGCGATAAAGGCCTGAGCGATTCGTATTGGTTCGTCGGTAGCTTCAAGTACGCCGACTGGAATATACCCGGTTCGACCATCCTGTAACACAACCCGATACGAAGCGGCGCTTGCACCAAGAACCACCACCGGGGTTTCATAACTCAGGTCAAGCGCCTGCACCTCGGGTGCGGCCTTTATGAGGGTGACTCCTTCCACCGCCACCCGGGCTGAAGCCCCAATTTTGTCGGCAGCACCTGCAATCACCGGCGGCTCGGCGTCAAACTCGTAGAGAAAGTTCCATGGATCTATGGCGCGCCACCCGGGTTCGTAGATCCCAAAGTGAAGATGTGGCGGAGTGGTTATTGCGTTTCCCGAGTTTCCAACCGTGCCAATTATGTCCCCAGGCGCAACGCGCGCTCCGCGCTGCGTTAGTTGCTCCTCAAGGTGGGCGTAATAGAGAACCAGTCCACGTTCTTCATCGGTTATACTCACTACTAACCCGCCTCGGTCTCGTGTGCCAACATTGCGAACCGTCCCATATACCGACGAAAGCACCGGTGTACCGCGAGGCGCAAAAACATCGACCCCTTCATGCACACGCGTACCGCCGTCGCGACCATCACCAAAGAAGCTCCAGATGTGCTGGACTCCGTGATCCTGTACTGGAAAGCTCATGACCGGCACGGTTCGGATTCTGACCGAGTAGCGACCGCCACGCAGCAGTTCCGGTTGCAGCCTAAGGATATACTCCGCATCTCGGCGGGGTTCAAATTCCAGGCGATTCAGCTCGTCTGAGTAACTGGCAACCTGCGGTAATGCGCTCGCCTCGCCCTCTTCTGCTCGAAAGACATCGGCAAACATCTTTCCCTGCTCGCCGTCTTCAATCTCGAGCAGAATCTCTATCCGTTGTCCTCTAAGCGCTTCAAAACGGAAACCAACTGCCTCGGGCCGCGCTGGCTCAAAATGAGCTATCTCTTGAAAAGGAATTGATACGGTATGAGGAGCCTCAAGCGCAGATTCAGCTTGTGCTAGCCAAGCCCGACCCATTGCAGTATCGTCGAGTTCCATCGCCACCAGGCTGCGTCGATACTCCTCGTGTGATGCCGAGGGTTCATATGCTTCCTCAACAATCTCGCGAGTGCGACAGGCGCC
>SLAA01000162.1 GCA_007127105.1 Spirochaetales bacterium
ACCGCTTCAAGCAGTTGATCGAGCTCCTCTATGGCGTAGATTTCTTCGACAAGCGTAAGAAGTTGCTGTGCGTCACGAGTCGGCACCTGGCCTCCTTATTCAACTATCATAACAGTAGAAAAACCTAGCTTCGAGCGCAAGTTCAGAATTGACTTTTTATGCCGAAATTACGTAAAAAATATGTGATGCGTGGCATTTGCGGGCGGATTGTCGCGAATGACCCGTGTTTTCACGGTTCTTCCGTTGCTCTATCGGGCCGGTCTACTTACATGACACTATCCCGCAAGATGTGTTGCCGGTGAGGCAGCACGTCGCCGAGCGTACCCGAAAAGAAGGACTCCAAGCAGCGCCGACACCGCCAGGATAGGCCACACTACACCAAGTCCGAAACGTTCGGCTATCGGGCCAAAGACAAAGGGGCCCAGCGCCGTACCCAGCCCCCATATTGTTGGCATTGTTGCCAGAAAGCGAGCGCGTTGTTCGGGAGGAGCCTGGTTCGCGACAAAGACGCCGGTGTGAGTCACCGTCAGAATCTCTCCAACGGTCCAGACCACCACAAGAGCGATCTGCGGCGCAAAACCGGTGAAGGCACCCACCAGTCCCAGGCCAACCCCGAACAACGCTCCGGCAATCATCATTGCAGTCTCGGCCCTAAAGCTCCGGCTCCATACAGTTACAAAGCCGGTAAGCGCAATCACGGTTACCGCATTTGCGGTGAGAAGGAGGCTATAGCGGAAGGGGCCTTCGGTTCCAAAAAGCTCAAGCATTCGCAATGGCAACGCAAACATGTGCTGACTGTACACAAGATTTATAACGATGTTTCCAAGGCTGAAATACAACAAGCTTGGAACCGAAAGGATGAGCAGCAGCACCGGCGCTGACGAGCGCCTGCGGCCGGTGCTGGCTACCTGGGAGGCTGCTGGGGTGACCATTTCGGAAGCTGACGGCGCTGGTGATTGCGACCCGGAAATCCGCGACCGAAACTGAGGTAGTGCCCAGCGTCGCGCTACGGCAAAGACCAGCGTGGCACAGAGTAGGGTGCTGACAGCATCGCCCCAGAACACCCATTCTGCGCGTCTCCCGTACAATGTTCCTGCAAAGAGCGGAGCAGCAATCATGCCCATATTGTGAGCCAGGTAAATAAGCGAGAACGCCGGAAGCCTGGTGCTTTCGTCGGTGTAGTCGACCGCCATAGATGCCACGCCGGGGCGGAGCATTCCTCCGCAAAAGAAGCCCACCACCAGCAGCGGTGCCAACAGGTGTATTGACGGCGCGAAGGCGGCTGCTGCAAAGGCCAGGGCATGCCCGCTCATCATGAGTACAAAGGCATGATGCCTCGGAATGCGGTCGAGCATGCTGCCAGAGGTAAGCGTTCCCAGAGCATGCGCAACGGCGCACGCAAATATAATGCGCCCCGCCGCCGCCTCACCGAGGCCGTAGGCGTCCGAGAGAATGATGGTGACCAGCAGAATGACAAAGCTGCCAAGACTGTTGATAGCCCGGGCGGCGGCGAGGAGATAAATCTGCGGCGGGACGCGGCGGTAGCTCTCAATGGTGTGCAGCAGTACTCGTGTCATGGAACCTCGTCATCTTGTTCTTCAGCTGTTATGCATTGGAGCAGAACCGGCGTAGAAAGTACTGATGATAACAAAGTATTGACAACTGACACCGTTGGTTATATAGTTATGCATATGACCATAGAACCCAAAAGGATCACCGTGTGAGCAGCGATCCGTTGTTCGTGCAGATGAAACAGCATATTGAAGACATGATCCTGTCGGGGAGCCTCACGGCCGACCAGCAGGTGCCGTCCTCAACCCAGATGGTCAAGTTCTACCAGGTGAACCATCTCACCGTTCTCAAGGGAATGAACCTGTTGGTGGAAGAAGGAATCATCTATAAGAAGCGCGGAGTGGGGATGTTCGTCTGCGCTGACGCAAGGGAAAAAATCCTGCAATCGCGCCGGACGGCGTTCGTCTCAGAGTTTGTTTTGCCGCTCGTGCGTGAGGCGCGGCGACTGGGGATATCGAACACGGAGCTCAGTTCCCTTGTCGCTCGGTCTGCAAAGGAGGTTGATAACCACAATGATACCACAACACACTGATACACCATTGCTTGCGGAGCTCCATGGCGTCGGCGTACGGTTCGGTCGTACTGCTGCCCTCGACTCGGTGAGCACCAGCATGAAGCCAGGGCTGATTTATGGTCTGATTGGCCGAAACGGAGCGGGGAAGACCACCCTGTTGTCGCTGCTGGCTTCGTACCGTCAGCCAACTACAGGACGGGTTCAGGTGCAGGGTGATGACCCTTTTGAGGACGCAGTGCGCATGGGCGAGGTGCATTTTGTCTTTGCCCGCGACGTGAGCGACGAGTCCGATACCGTCGAGGAGACCCTGAAACACTGCGCTCGCTACCGAACTGATTTTGATCTCAGCTATGCCATGGAGCTGGTGGAACAGTTCGGACTCGAACCGAAGAAGGCGCTCTCGGCGCTCTCCCTTGGAATGCAGTCTGCGGTGAACGCCATTGAGGGACTCGCCTCCGGGGCCGCCCTGACACTGTTTGATGAGGTTCATCATGGAATGGACGCACCGTCGCGAACCCTGTTTTACAACGCCATCCTTGATCGGCGTGACAGTACCGGTCGTACCTGTGTCCTCTCCACTCACCTCGTCTCGGAGGCAGCCTATCTTTTTGATCACGTGCTCGTTCTTGACAAAGGAAGACTTGTGGTCGACGACCCTCAGGATGAGTTTCTTGCGCGGGGTACGACCGTAACCGGTGACGCCGCCGCTGTAGACGAGTTTACAGCAGGCCGGACGGTGATCAACCGGAGAGCGCTCGGCCCCACCGCGGCGGCAATGGTGTACGAGGTGCTCAGCCGAGAGGACCGTTCAGCAGCGGAAGCGGCTGGACTGGAGCTCACTCCTGCTTCGCTGCAGGACCTGTTCATACATCTCACCGAACCAGCACATTACACCAAGGAGGGGCAAAAGCATGCGATCGATCCGGCTTGAGCATAGCGCGCGTATCGCTGTTGATACGTACGAACTCTACATGTTCTGGGCAGTGGTTGTCCTGGCAATATCGTTGGTAGTCCGAGGGGCGGTTTTCGTATTCACAGATGATGTAGGCATGATTGAGGTGAACGCCGATTCGCTGCTGCGCGGATTCAGTCAGGTGTTTGCGCTGGTGGTGGGTATAGTCAACGGTGTCTACGCTGTTCGGTATTTCGTGCGGCAAGGCGTGACCAGACGGAGCTTCTTTCTGGGTGGAGTTCTTGCGGGTATAGCCATTGCAGTGTCGCTGCAGGTAATCGCGCTCATGCTTGTGGTCGGCGCTAGCTTACTTGAGCAAACGCTACCGTTGCAGATTGTTGCCGACGGCAGCGGGCTGCTGGTGTCGTCCTTGATGAGGATCACGATCACATTCTCATTCTTTGTAATGGGGTGGATCATTGGGTTTTCTTTCTGTCGGTTTAAGGCACTGGGTGGCTTTGCAGCGGTGCTTGCCGGACTCATCGTAATGGGAGTTCTGGTCTCAATCTGGGGTGAGGGCGTTTATGTGAGCATTATGGGTCTAACCATACCCCCAATCGACGGGCTTTCGCTCGGCCTGTCCTTCGCTGCCACCGTAGTGGTCCTGGCCGGGCAGCTAGTTACGCTCTATTTGTTCGTGCGGAACGCTCCGCTTGCGGTGCAGTAGCGCAACAGCCTGGATGAAGGTGCGCCATATCCCTCGTGTCGTGATACAATTGTGGTGCAGCAATCATAGGTCGTCTGGAGGTGTTCGTGTTCAGGCCAGACCGTGGAACAGTGTTCATAGTTGTGTTCGTCGGCGCTCTCCTATCACTATCTCCGCAGCGAGCCGCTGCGGTCGAACAGCCGCTTGAGGGTGACTGGACCCGCTTCTCGCTTACCGGACAAGCCTACGGTATTGCGGAGTGGGGTGCTTCCTCCGTTTTGGAGTCTGAGAACTTCTGGGAGGATTCCCGTTATGATCCAGGGAAAGCTTTCGACGGCGATCCTGCTACCGCATGGGTGGAAGGGGCGCCCGGGCCAGGAATAGGGGAGACTATTGTTGCAGCCTTTGTTGAGTATCCTGAGGCGCTGGGCTTCATCAACGGCTTTGCGCGTAATCAAAACCTCTTTTCGCGTAATCATCGAGTCAAGATTCTGAATGTGCAGCTCTACCTGGGAGTCAATGTAGATGGTTTTGCGACCGAGGTTGTAACCTACTATGACGCGTTACCGGTAGGTACCTCGTCACCTCTTCACCTTGCCGACTCCCGGATGGCGCAACGATTACTCCTTCCAATCAGCCCGATGCAGGCAACACAGGCCATGAATGAGTTCCGCAACTCAAAGGCCGTACAAGAGCTGAGCTTTCCTCAGGCGGTTATGATGGGAATCAGCCCTGGTATGGAGGTTCCGCTGCGGTTTCGCTACATTCTACGTCTTGAGATTGCCGAGGTCTTCCGTGGCACCAGCTGGGAAGACACCTGCATTGCAGAGATCTGGCCGGACTACGGCCAAATTGCATATGTCGATGTCGACGCGAACATGCGTCTTCTGCTGCTTGGTACACCTGACGGTCGACAGATCCCCGGTTACGCCGATTTTCCGTCTGTTCTGACAATCCTTGCGCAGAGCGAGGATGCAGCCTGGGTCATTGTAATCAAGGAACCCGCCTACCCGGGGAGCGGCCGCGTGAGCAGCGAGTACGCCGTCATCCACTCACCGACAGGCCGTGACATGACCTCGGCCGTCTTTGCAGATCTCGCCGCCGCAGTGACGGTCACCGGCCCACCGGGAGCAGGCCTTTTGCCCTACGATTTCGTGGAAGATGCTGGGGAGCTTTTCGTGCTGTATGATAATCTTGAAACCGGAGAGTCTGGTAGAACTCGTGTTCCCGCCGTCTACCCAGACCCGTAACACGCCTGGCCTGGCTCAGCCGTCGGCAAGATAGCCAGACTCAATTTGGCGTCTCATCCAGACTGCAGCCTCGGTGCGGTTTCCAACACCAATCTTTCGAAACAGCCGGGTGACAATGTTGCGAACCGACTTCTCGGCCAGGTTCAAGGTGTCGGCTATTTCCTTGTTCTGGCGTCCAGATGCCATGAGTTCCAGTACCTCGCGCTCGCGTGGAGAAAGGCAGACTCCGTGCACCAGCATGGTGTCCTCGGGATCTGGGCAGCCCGCGTGGTGCGGTGGTACGTGCGTCAGGGTTGGTGGGTGCGGCTGTGGCCACTCTCCATTCATGGCAGCGCGGATGCCCGCGCGAATGCTGGCCCCGTCGGCGTCCTTAACCAAGAATCCAGCGGCGCCAGCCTCCCTGGCTCGCCGTATGTTGTCGGGAGCTCCGAACGCGGACAGGAGTACCACCACAGCATCGGGAGCTCTCGTTCGAATGCTGGGAATTGCCGATATGCCGTTCCCGTCCGGCAGCCGAAGATCAAGCAAAATAAGGTCTACAGCAGCGCTTTCCAGAAACTCATTCAGTTCCGACAGTGAGCCGACCTCACCAACCACCTGGAAGTCCTCGTGATTGTGAAGTACAAGGTGTACCCCGCGCCGAACAACGTCGTGATCATCGGCAATGAGAATACGGATCACAGCGGCACCACCAGCTTCACGACCGTCGAGTTGCTGTGTTGCAGCCCCCGAATTGTGAGCTCACCACCAAGTCGTCTTGCCCGTTCCTTCATTGATGATATGCCGGTACCGAATTGTGCTGGCTCAACATCTATAGCTTTGCCGTCATTGGTGACCGCAAGCAAGGCGTCTGCTTTTGACATACGGAAACTCACCTGTATGTGTGGCTTGCGTGCGTGGCGAACCGCGTTGGTGACTGCCTCTTCCAAGACAGAGAACCATTCGTTGGGCATCTCTATCATGGTGGTTCGTTCGGCAGCGGCTGTCTGCAAGACTATTGAGACACCGAAGCGCCCTCGAAGGCGCTCGCAGTGATCCGCCAACAACACAAGAAATTCGGACGGCACGACAGCATGAGGATCTTGCACCGGCGCAGCTATGAAGTTTCTCATTGTCTGTATTGCCTCGTTTATGAGTTGGCGCACCTGAACCAACCCCTGCTCATGTTGTTTCGGACTGTAGCCGTGCAGATCGGATAACTGGTCGGTCACGCCCTCAAGCTGCAGCCCAGCTGCAAAGAGTCTTTGTATCACTCTGTCATGCAGGTCGTGACCAAGACGTTCACGCTCTTGTGTTCTAAGGGCAAGCTCTCGGAGACGTACCAGCCGCTGTTCCCGCGAGTGTCGTATATCATCACTGACGATAAAGAATGCGACGGCGGCGATGCCAGCGCTGAGTGCTCTGATTACCTGTACTGGGAATCCTGTAAGCTCACGAAATGCAGTGGTGTTAAAGATGGAGGCCGGAACAAAGCTAGCTTCCGGCACAACAAGTCCGGTCGAGACTCCGTATACCAGGAAACAACCCACCATGACCAGGAGTGCACGGACAATGCGGCGAGGAACCTCAAACGCCTTCACAGCCTCTGCTGCCGAAAAGAGCCCCGCTGCGGTGGCCAAGGAACCAGGGAAACCCAACGAATAGCGGCAGAAGGCATCCAAGGCATGTAGATGATGCGTAGAAAATCCCGGCAGTACCGCGGATGCAAGCACGGCTACCAACCAAAGCGCCCCCAGTCCAGTGACCCACTGCATCAGCCGCTGTGTTGCCTTCCCGTAACCAACGAGCAAGCCAGTTCCAAACCGAGTAAGGAACCAGAACGAGAGAACGTTTAAGACAAGCAGGATCCAGTATCCGAGAAAGGCGGAAGAGAAGGCATCTATCCGCACGAAGATTGTGTGCCACTCGGCGACGCCGTGAACAAGGCCAAAGCCTGCAAGCCATGGCAGCTCTGCAAGTAGAGGAATGGAGCTGGGCCGTGTTCGTCTAATGACAAGCGCAATAACACCCAGCACAAAAAATGCGAGTCCGTAGGGAAGGTAGAGCGCAATCGTTCCGGTCGGCGACATAGATGCTCTGTGTTATACACCATG
>SLAA01000050.1 GCA_007127105.1 Spirochaetales bacterium
AACGGTTCCCTCTATAGTATTGAAGAATCTCTACAATGCGTGCAGCCCCTTCTCTCCCCTTATTCAACAGCAGCTCTGCCTGATCGGCTATGTGTTCCGGTAAGGCCGGATCCACCTGTATGCTGTAGGTGTTAAAGCGCGCGCCCTTTTTGTCATGCACTCGCACTCGGCTGAAGCTAAACAGCTCGGCCTTGGTGATGTCCCTGTAGCGCCCAAATAGCGCTGCCGCTTCCTTGCAGAATCGCTGGTGGTAGGCATCGGCTATGCCGGTTTCCTCAAGAATGCGGAAGAACTCCTCGGAAATGCGCAAACCTCCCACCGGAGCGGTGCTCTCCATCCGCTTGGCATCAATAACCGGCAGCCCAACCACATCCCACTGCTTAGCCCCATCTGGCCCAAAGTTTCCAATAGTGACTTCACCAATATTCGCCCCAATTCGTATCCGAATCTGGAACAGTGCGTTGATGGAGGACGAGAACTCACCGCCAACGCGAAGGGTAGAGATAATCTGAAAGGCCTTTTCCAGAACTGCGCGCGTCTCACTGGACGCGCTTTCTGCGAGAAACCTGTCACTGGCTTGATTGAACAGGGTACAGACACGCTGCATTTCAATGCAGGTATAAAAGAGTTCGCGCGCAATGTAACGGGAAACCTGCTCCTCATCCAACCCCCGCACCCGCGGATCAATGGTGCCGCCATAATGGAACATGAGGCTGTCGCCCTCAATCTTGTTGAGATACCCCCCATGACGCTTGAGCACGGTGTTAAAGGCAGTATACAGCCCGTCAAGGACGTCCTGGTTTTCGTTCGGACTCAGGAACTTGGAGAGGTAGGTATAATCAGCAATGTCCATAAACGCGACGCCAATGGTCGAGAGCTCGGAGTTGCGCGGAATCTCGCCCATTTCAAGGATCGCATTCACGAGCTGCTTGGGAAGGTAGTATTCCTCAATCTGACGACGCAGATCACTCTCACGGATATCGGGATCGATGTCGTCACGCTGGCCGTTTCCATTGTTACTCATTGCGGCTCCAATAACTGTACCAGCTCGGCCTCGGATAGTATGGGCACACCCAACTCCTGTGCGCGCCTGCTCTTGGCCGAGCCGGACTCCGGCTCGTTCGTCACCAAATATGTGAGATCCTTTGTGACGGTGCTTCGTACCAGCCCGCCAGCCTCAACAATACGCTTTTCCGCCTCGCTGCGTTTCATGTGCGTCAGCGTACCGGTAATGCAGAGACTCTTGCCACGCAAGGCCCCGTCTTTGGGAGGTGCGGCAATGCTTACCCCACCCATCTCCAGCAGATCTTTCATCTGCGGAGCCAGTTTCCGCAGACCGTCAAGCACCGTCGCAGCAGTTATCTCACCAATTCCATCAACCGCCGACAACTCCTCAGGCGAGGCGCTTTGAAGCGTTTCCAGGGTATCGTATCCCGCAGAAACCAATCGCGCAACTATCAATTCTCCTATTCCTTCAATATCAAAGCCCGCAATGAAGCGCGCGAGCGGTAACTCACCGACCGCGCCAAGATTTTCCAGGGCCTTGCGGGCGCTTGCAAGGCCCATGCCTTCATAGCCAGCAATGTCTTCTTCCTTCAAACGATACAGATCTGGGATATCGCGCAGCAGGTCGTCATCAAAGAGTTTCCGCACCATCACCGGCCCAAAGTCCTTCACGCCCAGTACCTCAATCCACTTGCGAATCCTATGGAGTCTCCGCTTTGGGCAGTCAAAGTTGGGGCAGAACAACCGCGTCCCGGCGTTATACAACTCCGCTCCACAGACACCACAACTCTCCGGCAGCAGCACCGCTGGCGCATCTGGAGGGTTTTCAACCAGCCGTTCGATCTTGGGAATAATCTCGCCGCGCTTTGTCACCGCCACTCGTGAGCCTATACGCAGGTCCAGTTGCTCAATCATGCGTGGATTCACGAGATTTGCGCGTTTAACCGTGGTCCCTGCCAGTCGGACCGGGTCTATGATTCCGATTGGTGTATACAGATGTCCGGACTCGCTCCAGTGGACTTCTCGCAGAGTGCTGACCGCTTCCTCAAGCTCAAACTTAAAGGCAATCTGGCGTTCGGGTCGAGCTCTACGCACATCATCCAGGTCAATCTCAAGGTCCTTTACCACCAGACCGTCAATGTCAAACTCCATCTCAGGACGACGCTGCATGACCTCTTCGCGATACTCTATGACTTCGTCCGCCGAGTCGCAGAAGCGATACTCCACGACGTCAAGCCCCTGCTCCTGGAGCCAGGCCAGTTTTGCCTCCTCGTCGCGAAAGAACTCATCGTCCTCGGCCGCGAGTGCGTCGTACACCACCACCTCGAGTAACTGGGCTCCCTGCCCATCCTTGCGCTTCATAATGCCGTTTGCCGCATTCCGACAGTTGGCTTTGTCGGGGTGATGCTCGGCATGAACGCTGCGCCGCATCATGACCTCGCCGCGCAGGGCACCCTCAAACTGCAGGTCCAACCGGGACGGGACGCCCTGCATCTGGCTGACATTAACCGTCACGTCGTCCCCGACCAGGCCATCACCGCGGGTCACGCAGTACGCCAGTCGCCCAGCCCTGTACTGAAGCTCTATACTCGCGCCGTCGAGTTTGTGCTGTACGACAACGCGTCCGTGGCCGACCTTCTCATACCACCGCCGAAAGCTCTCCGGGTCGGCAGCCTTGGCCTGGCTGTTCATTGGCATGATGTGTGGGCGCTTTGAAAAGGCCGCGCTGGCATCATAACCTACGGTCTGGACAATTTCGTGCTCGGGAGCCAGTTGCGTCAGTTCATCCCACAGGGCATCAAACTCGGCATCGCTGATTTCCGGCTCACCATTGTAGTATTTGTCTTGATGATACCTTACGAGTTCAACAAGTTCGTTTATTTTGGATTCCATGCACTGTATATTATAGCGCTATGAACGATTCACGGCTATTCGTTGCGCTACCCGCACCGCACGATTTGCAGCAAGTCTTGGTTCATGCAGGCCGCTGGCTCGAGCAGCACCTACGTGAGAAATCTGCGCACCCACGAGCAGATTCACCGAGCACAAAAGGTCGGCTGAGAATCCGGCTGATCCCGCCAGAGAACCTTCATTTGACGCTGCTCTTTCTGGGGGACACGCCCCAAGCCAAGATATCGCTTGTGGAACAGCAGCTTGCGCAGGTAGCCGGGCAGTTGCCACCACCACGGTTCCGTGCAGGCGCTGGAGGGGTGTTCCCGGCCCGTGGTACGCCGCGCGTTGCCTGGTGCGGTGTGGAAGATATTGACGGCAGCCTGCGCCGAGCAGCCGAGGCAGTTACCCATGCGCTCGGAAGCAGACTTGAACCTTTCCGGCCTCACTTCACCCTGGGCTATCTTAAGGGCATAGATCATCTCGGACTCGTCCGTCCCGCTGTCACAGCAGCCTGCGCGGAGGCACTGCACGGCTCTCCGGAGCCTTCTTTCCAGCCTTCTCCGGAGCCTTCTCCGCAGACCCCAACTCACAGACGCGGGCACAGTATCCATACTGCCAACGAGATGGTGCTGTTTGAGAGTAAACTGCACCCAAGCGGAGCGGAACATGTTGCGCTCCGGCGTTACCCCTTTGCTGGAGCCTGAGCGGCGCCCGGCATGTCGGTGGAATTAGATGGGTGGGTAGAGTCGCCTGTATCTCCCGAGTAGAGCGGGTGCACACGTTTGCGGTAATGCTCGTACTGGTCGTCAGCGTGATACGAGGAACGCACCAGCGGGCCTGCCTCGCAGTGGTCAAAACCTTTCTCGAGCGCCCGCTCTCGCAGCTCAGCAAACTCCTCAGGCGTCCAGTACTTCTCTACCGGTGCGTTACGTTTGGTTGGTTGCAAGTACTGCCCCATGTTCAGGATCCGCACACCAACTGCCAAAAGGTCATCCATAGCCTCAAGCACTTCCTCTCGAGTCTCGCCCAAACCGAGCATGAGGCTGGACTTGACAGCAGTATCCGGATCAAGCTGGCAGGCTGTCTGGAGGAAACTCAATGAACGGTCATAGCTTGAACGTGAACGAATTTGGGGAGTAAGGCGGCGAACCGTCTCAAGATTGTGACTGAGAATCTCGGGCTTGCTTGCTGCCACAATCGCAATACTTGTTGCATCACCCATAAGATCCGAGGCAAGCACCTCAACCGAGCACTGCGGCGCTTGGGCATGAATTGCACGCACCGTCGCGGCCAACACAGAGGCACCACCATCCGGGAGGTCGTCCCTGTTCACCATGGTCACCACAGCGTGCTTGAGTTGCATCTCACCAACGGCGTGAGCGACCCGTGCCGGTTCGTCTGGATCCACCGGTGTTGGGAGTCCGGTCTCGACCGAGCAAAATCGGCAACGCCGAGTGCAAATCTCGCCAAGAATCATGAAAGTCGCGGTGCGATGTTTCCCCCAGCATTCATGGATATTCGGACAGCGAGCCTCCTCGCACACGGTGTTGAGACGCTCTTTGGATGTGACTCGCTTTACATATTTGTAGTTGTCGTTGGTGTTAAGTTGAACCTTAAGCCAGTCTGGCTTCCGTGAGACAACGTGATCAGGCATGAAGAACTCCTTCGTTCCATAGTGTAACGTCCATTCCACCATGGCGGCAAGCGCCTTGCCCTGCTTTCTTGACCGCCGCGCTCATGTTTGTATAATGGTGGAATGCTAAGCTTCTCTCCAGCCGCAGCGGCCAAGCAGCTCGCCCCGCTGCGCGTTCTATCTAACACCGAAATTGCCGCCGACCTGTTTCTCTTGCGTTTTGAGCGTAATGACCGTAGCTTTGAACCTGGGCAGTTTCTGGCAGTCGGACTACCTCGTGAAACACACCGTAGAGAGTACTCAATTTACTCCGGTGTCAATGATGATTTCTTCGAGATCCTCTTCCGCCGCATGCCTGATGGGTATCTGACCATGCGCTTAGCCGAGCTCAGACCTGGCGATGCCGTTATTGCAGAGGGTCCTGAAGGTAGTTTCACCTTACCCGACAGCCCCGAACATCTGCTCTTGGTTGCCACCGGCACCGGTATCTCGCCCTTTCATTGTTACGCTCGCTCCTATCCAGACCTGAGCTTCCGGCTCCTGCACGGTGTTCGTACCGTGGGTGAACGCGCGGATCCGGCCGAGTATGGCGGCAGCTATGTAGCTTGTGTCAGCCGGGAGATGGGTGGTGAGTACCATGGCCGAGTAACCTCCTACCTGAAGGAGGAGCTTGCGGCTCATCCCCTCGATCCGACAACCCATTGTTTCCTCTGCGGCAACTGCGATATGATATACGAGGTTTATGCGCTGCTGCACCGTTACGGCGTACCGCTCGACCGACTCCACACCGAGGTTTATTTCTAAGTGAGTTTGACCTATCACATTGTTTCGCTCGGGTGTCAAATGAACCGCTCCGACAGCGAACGCATTCAAAGTGTACTTGAGACCGCTGGCTACTCATTTGTCGAGGATGAGACTCAGGCCGATATACTCGGTCTGGTAGCCTGCTCGGTTCGTCAAAAAGCCATTGACCGGGTCTACTCACGAATCCACAAATGGAACAGCTGGAAACGCAATCGCAATCTCCTGACCTTTGCCTCAGGATGCATTCTACCGGCAGACCGAATGAAACTCCTTGAACGGTTTGACTTGCTGTTCGATATCGGCGAGGTGGGCGAACTTCCGAGCATGATTCGCGAGTACGGAGTGAGCACCCCGGGGTCGCTGCGGAGCTTCGCAGACGAAGGCGCCGAGGAAGCAGCACCAACCGCGCATTGGAATGTTCGACCAAGTTACAGTTCAAGTTTCGAAGCCTTTGTTCCCATACAGAACGGCTGTGACAAGTTCTGCACCTTCTGCGCCGTACCATACACGAGGGGTCGCGAGGTCTCGCGCAACTCCGAGGCCATCATGGCCGAGGTTGAAGCACTCGTCGTCAATGGATATCAGTCCATCACGCTCCTTGGCCAGAACGTTAACAGCTTTGGCCGTGACCGGCCGGACAACGAGCTGAGTTTCCCGGGCCTCTTGCGCGCGATTGGGGAGCTCGGCAGACGGTACAACGACTCATTTAAGCTCTATTTCACCTCACCGCATCCGCATGATATGAGCACCGAGGTGGTCGAGACCATTGCTGAGTTCCGTTGCCTGGCGCGACAGATTCACCTTCCCTTGCAGTCCGGAGACGATGAAGTCCTGGACAGGATGAACCGCAACTACACCTACAGCGACTACCTCAAAATTGTTGAGGATATCCGACGCATTCTGCCGGACGCGACAATCTTCACCGATATCATCGTGGGATTCAGCGGTGAGACCGAGGCGCAGTTTGACAATACGCGCAAAGCAATGCGCGAGATTGGCTTTGATATGGCCTATGTCGCCATGTACTCACCGCGACCCGGAGCCCGCAGCGCCGACTGGCCGGACGACGTGCCCCACGAAGAAAAACGCCGCCGGCTTCATGCACTGAGCGACGAGCTTAATGCCCTGGGACAGAAGCATACCGAGGCACGTATCGGGCGCATCCTGCCGGTGCTGGTGGAGTCTCCAGACCGTAAGAACCTGTACTTCTCCGGCCGCAGCGAGGGCCTGCTGCCGGTACGGATACGGGGAGCCTCCACCGTCCTCATAGGCAAGGTTGTGCCAGTTCGAATCACGGCCGCCCGGCCACTGTCAATTGAGGGTGAGATAGTTGAGGGACTGCCGTTTGGGTGGGCGGCCGCAGAGCAGTATGACGCCTGAAGCGCACTCCCATACGAGACGGGTTGCATTCCATACGCTGGGGTGCAAGCTCAACCAGCACGAGACCGAGTCAATTGCTGCGGATTTCCGGCGCGCCGGGTACGCAATTGTCCCCTTTGGCGAAACTGCCGATGCCTACATAATAAACACCTGCACCGTCACGGCCAAAGCCGACCGCAAGTCACGCAACACCGTGAACCGGGCACTCCGCAGCCGGAGCCGCAGCAAGTCGGCAGACAGCTCGGACTCCACACCACCTGACTCGACCCCCGGTGATGCCGGTGATGCTGTTCCCGGTGT
>SLAA01000073.1 GCA_007127105.1 Spirochaetales bacterium
AGCACCAGACAGAAGCCAGCAGACCGGAGCATGAGGGCCTTTGGAAGTGCGGGAATGTTCATATGGCGGTGCGTTTCCAGCGGCGTAGTGTCCAGTCGCGCACGAAAATAGCTCTCACGGTGGTAGAAAAACTCAGCACCCAGAAGGTTGATAGCGGCGAATAGGAAGGACAATGCCCAGACGCCTGTGATATCTACATGCTGGATCAGAGGGAGATACACACCCGCCGGGTATGAGATCAGGCCCCACGGGTAGCCCAAGAATCCTACCGACTTCAGAAACTCGTATCCGGCCCAGGCGGCGGCAGCAACGAACACACGCTCGCTGCGAGCCGGGGCTTGCAGAATACGTTGCAGTACAGGAAACAACAGCGAGTTATACAGTGAGTAGCCAATTATCGGTCCCCCGATAGTCCAGACCGCGAACTCGCCAAAGTTGGCTAGCCAGTAATTGGAAAGTCCGGTTGAAATGACGGCAAAAATCACTCCTATTCGTACCGAGTCGCGCAGGCGACGGCTGTTCAGGAGAGCATAGAACAGAGGGATGAGGGCTATCGGTGCAATCAGTGGTGTCCCGTAGGGAATAAACTCATTAGGTAATGCTGCGGCCAGGAGAACTCCCGATGCCGCCGCGCACAGGCTGTCTCGTCGAATCATACCCGCCACTGTACCACCAACAGACATGGTTGTGTAGCCGGGGGCTTTTGACACAACGGCTTTTGCACGACCACTGAAGGTGTAGAGGGGGCTTTGAAGCATGCACAATGCTGCCAAGTAGTCGGAATACGTCGTGGATGTTATTCGACTACCTTGAGACTTTTTGTTGAATGTTTATGCAATCGTATGTATAATCTGCCTGCACGCCGGGACACCAAGGAGGCGTACGGTCGTATGAAATCAAAACACATGGTACAGGATATTGGTATTCAAGACCTTGCGACAGCCCAACGAAATGCCGAGTTGCACGAGCAAGAGTATGGTGTACCACCGCATATAACCGTCTCTGCCCCGGGGTCGGTGCTATTGATGGGGGCCTATACCGAGCATTCGGACGGACTTGTTTTTGGCCTCCCCTTAGAGCAACGAATGAACGTGAGCATCGGTCGCCGTACCGACAACTCCTTACGCTTTTTCGCTGCCGATTTGAACGAACGTAAACGCACCAGTGTTTCAGCCCTCAAGTACAAGCGAGAAGACCGTTGGGCCAACTACCTCAAAGGCGTTGTAATGCAACTGCAGCGTCTGGGCTGTCCGGTGCGCGGGTTGAATCTCACCGTTTCCGGAAGTGTCCCTGTCGGAATAGGTTTGGGATCGTCGGCTGCCATGGGCGTGTCCTGCGCGGTTGCACTCAAAGCGGTGTACGACTTCAAGGTGTCTGACATGCAGTTGTTGCAGTGTGCGCGGCGCGCCGAGCAGGAGTATACAGGCGCCGAGACCGGGCTGTCGGCCTATCTCACCAGCTATTTCGGCGAACCTGGCCACGCTGTGTATATAGACTCTCGTAGCCTTGAGTATTCACTGGTACCCGTCAGTTTTGAGGACGCCGTTTTTGTAGTCACCAACCCCCATGTACAGAACTGCTTTTCCGAGGAAGATGAAGCGGATCGGCGAGACGACTGTCGTAGTTGCGTCGAGAAACTGCACGCTACCCACGGCGGCTACGCTCTGCGCGATTATGGCGTAGGCGATGTAGAACAAGGCCTGGGAATCATGTCCGAGGATGTTCGTCGTCGCTGCTTGCATGTGGTCAATGAAATGCAACGAGTTCGTGAAGCACTCCCGGCAATTCGTGCGCAAGACAAGATCGATCTTGGCAAAATTATGGTTCGCTCTCACAACAGTCTACGTGACCTCTACGAGGTCTCGTACCCGGAGTTGGACTGGCTCGTAAAACGTTCCTGTGAAATATCCGGAATACATGGCGCTAAACTTGCAGGTTCGTCCACTGGGTGTTGTGTAGTTACCCTCATTGAGCAAGCCTCACTTGGGTATTACCGTGAGAAACTTGAGGAGTATGAACGAATATTCGGCTTCCCGGGCGACTACTTTGTACTCAACTTGCCAGCAGTTTCACGACTTGAGGTCAAGGTCCCGTAACAGCCCTTCTTTCCAAAGCCCTGGTGAGGTCGTATACTATCCTCATAAGACATCGAGTACATGCTTGATACGCATTCACATCTAGTTTTTTCGAACAAAGGGATAAAGGGTTTTGAAAGTATTACTGACCAATGATGATGGCATTGACAGTCCTGGAATTGAGGCCCTGTACGACGGCCTCTCTGCGCAGCATGAAGTCTGGATCCTCGCGCCCGACGGCGAGCGCAGCGGCATGTCACACTACATAACGCTGCGTGAGCCCATGAAGTTCCGCCGAGTAGCTGACCGCCGGTTCGTGTCGAGTGGGTCGCCAGCTGACTGCGTCATCCTTGGGCTTCTGAGTGCCCTCGACTTCTGTCCAGATGTGGTTCTGTCAGGTATCAACCTTGGGCCTAATCTTGGCTCAGATATTGTCTTTTCTGGAACTGCTGCAGCGGCGCGTCAGGCTGCCTTCATGGGAGTTCCGGGAATTGCGCTGTCGCTTGACGGCTTCACTCCTCCTTTTCATTTTGAGCCCCTCCTCAGGCTCCTGCGAGAGCAGCTGACTGAGTTTGTGAATCGTTGGGAGCAGGGTTACTTCCTCAACATAAACTCGCCGAACCTTTCCGACCCTGAGATGCCGGTAGAGGTGACATCCCCTTGTGTTCGGGTGTATCATGACGACTTAGCCGAGTTTTCCACACCTATTGGTGATAAGTACTTCTTTATGAACGGAAAACCGGTTGAGACCGATCTCGTTCCTGGAACAGACTGGTATGCGGTATCGCATGGTGCGATATCGCTGAGTGCTATTCAATTGAACCCGGTGAGCCATGAGCATGCGAAGGCCTACGAACAACTACTCCTCGCCCGCAGATAGGGGCGGAGCAAACAAGGGAAGCGGTCGGGGTGTCCCCAACACCGACCGGGCCGGGAAAGCTCGGAGTCCCGCCAAACGAGGAGGCTCCGGGACCGACAACGCCCTGCGAGAGGGTGTGCGTCTTTTTCAGCAGAAAAAGTACACGGCAGCCGTGCAGGAGTTGTTGCAGGCCAAGCCTTCGAGTGATGACTATCCCCAGCTCGCCTATTATCTCGGTCTATCTTACACACACGTGGGTAGCTATGACGAGGCACTGCTCTATCTGGAGCAGGTTGTGACCTCCGATATCGGACTTCCACACATCTACCAGAGCCGCATGATTCTTGGATACATCTATACCGTGACCGAACGTTACCGGCTTGCTGAGTTTGAGTTCAGCAAACTGCTTGACGAGGGCTTTGAGTCGGCCAAGGTTCACGCCGCCCTTGGGCATGTGCTCTTTGCCCAGAATCAGACCGGAAATAGTATAGAGCACCTTGAGCGCGCGCTTGAGATGGACCCGCAGAACTCTACTGCGCTCAACTCACTCGGGTACATCATGGCAGAGAACGAGATGCGTCTTCCGGAGGCCTATGAGTACTGTAAACAAGCCGTAAAGAGCGCTCCACATAATCCGGCCTACCTGGATAGTCTGGGGTGGGTATTTTTCCGTCGGAGACAACTCCCGGAGGCTCGGCGTGTCCTGTCTGAAGCCCTGAAAAAGGCACCCCATCACCCGGAGATCCGGTCACATCTTCGAACAGTAATAGATGAGATTAAGCGGAACGGAGAATTGTCATTGAGTCCAGGAGTTGACGCCGAGGTGCCTGAGGAATGAATGCAAACGTGTTGTGCTCTTCAGAACGCTCCAGTTGCAGTGCTCGTTGCTCGGGTTACCGATATGGGTTTGGCCTGGCTCTCCGTGGGCTGCTGGTGGTGACTCTCGTGGTGTTCCCGGTTCTTTGGGCGCCTCCTCAACAAATAGATATGGACGCTCTTTCGGCTGAAGAGGAGTTTCGTTGGGGTGTGCGTGCCTTCCAGAACGCTCGCTATAACGAGGCTATTATGTCCTTTGAGCAATCCCTGGCTCATAGACCGGATGTCCCTATCGTACGGGAGTGGCTCGGGCGAGCTTACTTCTACTCGGGCTTCTATGAACCGGCGATTGATGTCTGGGAGGCTCTCATTGCAGAAGGCTACGCCCACAATAGACTTGCCAACCGTATTGAACTCATTCGTGCCAGCCAAGGGGTGGGTCCCGAGACCGCTCCCGAAGACCGTTATGTGGTGAGCGCCGAGATTAACGGGAGGCAAGCAGAGCGCCTGGTGTTCCAGCGCCCTACAAGTGTGGAGCCCTTGGCGAACGGCTCCTTCATGGCCGCCTCGTACGGAACGCATGAGATTCACGTGTTTAACGCCAATGGGGTGGTAACTCAAACAATACGTGGTGGACTGGAAGGCTTTAATAGACCCTTTGATATTGCTCGTGACCGTTCTGGGCGAGTCTATGTGAGCGAGTTTGGAGCAGATCGCATATCGGTGCTCGATGCAGCGGGCCGCCGTCTCTTTTCCTTTGGTGGTCGCGGGATTGGTGAGGGGAGCTTTCTTGGCCCTCAGTACCTCACGCTCGACGACGAGGAGTTTATTTACGTTAGTGACTGGGGAAACCGGCGCGTGAGTAAATTTGATCGGGAGGGCGGCTTTGTTCTGTCCTTTGGTCGCCCGCGCGCGGGTTTCTCTGGGCTCTCACGGCCTACGGGTTTGGTATATCTTGACGGGTATCTTTACGTTGCTGACGCTGGCAATCAGGCGATTATTGTCTTTGACGAAAGCGGAAACTATGTACGGGCCATTCGCGATCTGGGTTTGACACGTCCTGAGTCGCTTTCGCCTTATCCGGGTGGAAGGTTGCTGGTTGCTAATAGTTCCGAAATAGTACTGCTTGATCCCGAGCGCGAAACGGTACGTCGTGACTTTGAACTTGACCAGGCGGCAGCCAAGATCACCTCGGTGCAGGTTGACGCCAACGGCAACATCATTACCACTGACTTTGACGGCGACAAGATCATGGTTCTCTCGCCTATGTCTTCACTGTATGCAGGACTTGATGTACGCATTGACCGGGTTAACTCCGACAACCATCCTGAGGTGTTGTTGGAAATGAGTGTGCGGGATCGTTCAGGACGCCCCCAGTTGGGCCTGGGTACTCCTAATTTCGTGATAACCGAGGATGCAGGGGGAATTCTGCAGGGCCCGGAGGTGATTTTCGCTGGGCATGAAAGGTCACCAATTGAGGCCGCAGTCGTCGTTGAGCGCCACTCCTCAATGGGGGCCCATTCCAACGAGATACGACGCGTCACTGAAGACTTACTGGGAACACTGGGTACCGCTGGCAGGAGCTTTGTGGTTGGTGGTGAGGAAGCCCCGGGAATTGCTGCCACGCGTTCCGCGTCAATTGGCGACAAAGCGCGGGCGGCCGCAGGTGGGGACTATCATGACTCTGCTGCCGTAGACCGCGCGTTGCGACTGGCGGTGGGCTCTCTTATTGACTCACCTGCGCCACGCGAACTGGTCCTGGTGTCTGATGGCGCCACAAAAGAAGATCGGTTTCGCTTCTTTGGTCTGCAGGAAACGCTTCAATATCTTCAGGTTAATGATGTGCGTTTCTCTGTCGTGTACCTGGAGCCGGGTATCGAGGCGGCCGAGTTCGAGTACCTAGTTGAGGAAACCGGAGGCCGCACCGTCTACGCATTTGAGGCAGCAGGACTATCTCCCTTTGTCGAGCAGATGCTGGCAAGGCGCACCGGCCGATATGTTCTTCGTTACGTATCGGCAAAGGACACCGAGTTCGGCCGTCGCTACATCCCGCTGGAAGTCGAGGTTGCTCATCTGCGTCGTACCGGGCGTGACGAAACAGGATATTTTGCGCCCTTGCGCTTTTGACACGAAGGCTCAACGAAAATAGTATTATACTTCTGAGGAGGATAGTATGCCCGAGGAGCCGACCTCCGGTGTTCTGGAGGACGTCCACGAGCAGGTTGAGGAAGAACTGAAAGAGCCGACCCAGTATCGGGTGCTTATCCACAACGATCACTACACCACCATGGAGTTCGTTATTGAGGTGCTTATGGTGGTATTTCATAAGACGGTGATCGATGCGACCAAGATTATGTTGGATGTACACCGCAAGGGACAGGGCGAGGTGGGTGTCTACACCTACGATATCGCCCTGACCAGGGTTATGCGGGTACGAAAGATGGCACGTGAGCGGGAGTTTCCGCTTAAGTGCACAATGGAAGAAGTATGAGTATAAGGACGCGAGGCCAAACGCGATATGCAGATAAACACCGAACTCCAAGCGATTCTTAATGCGGCCTACCAGGAGGCCAAGCAGCGTGGACACGAGTACCTGACTCCCGAGCACGTCTTGTATGCTGCAACCCATTTTGAGGTAGCCCGCGAGCTGCTCAAGGCCTGTGGAGCCTCCCCTGACGGGATTCGCAACGAGGTTGACGAGCACCTAAAGGTACATGTACCCACCGTAGCAGGCGGGGAGCCGTTCCAGTCGATACAGTTTCAACATGTGATAGAGCGTGCAGTATTCCACACCGAACAAGCCCAGAAGGCGGAGGTCGATATCGGAGACATTCTGGTATCAATCTTTGATGAGGAAGAGTCGCACGGCTCGTACTTTCTCCGCAAATCGGGTGTGCAGCGCCTTCGTCTACTGGAAGTGATTTCGCATGGCTCCCTTGAGGAGTCTGATCTTGAGGATGATGAACTTTCCGAGGACGAGGACGATGACCCGGCTCCGTTTGCTCCGGGAGAAGACGAAGGCTCAGCCAGGTCGGAACGCAAAAAGAAGAAGGATCCACTTTCGCAGTTCACTCGCAACCTGACCGCAGCGGCCAGCGAGGGCGTACTAGAGCCGCTTGTAGGTCGTGAGGATATTCTGGAGCGCACCATTCAGGTTCTGTGTCGCCGACTCAAGAACAATCCTGTGCACCTGGGAGACCCAGGTGTCGGAAAGACCGCAATTACCGAGGGGCTGGCGCAACGCATATTCGAAGGCAAGGTGCCCCGGCTCCTGCGCGACTTTACTATTTACTCCTTGGATATGGGCGCCCTGGTTGCGGGGACACGCTACCGCGGCGACTTTGAGGAACGACTCAAGCAGGTCATTAAGGCGCTTGAGAAACAGGATAAGGTGATCCTCTTTATTGATGAGATCCACACCATTGTTGGTGCAGGGGCAGTCTCGGGTGGTTCACTTGATGCTTCCAACCTGCTCAAGCCAGCCTTAGTGAGCGGGCGTTTGCGGTGTATTGGCTCGACCACCTATGAAGAGTACAAGCGATATTTTGAGAAGGATCGGGCATTATCTCGGCGCTTTCAGAAAATTGACGTGAACGAACCTACAGAAGATGAAGCCTATCAGATTCTGCTTGGCCTGCGTGACAAGTACGAGGAGTACCACCGCGTTAAGTTCACCGACGACGCGCTTCGGCAGGCTGTTCACTTGTCGGCGCTCTACATTAACGACCGACATCTCCCGGACAAGGCCATTGACGTCATTGATGAATGTGGCGCGTACACCCGCATGCATGCCGAACCGCAGGATGCCCTGGAAACAGCTGAAGAGATAGCTGAGAGTGTCGCCGAGGATGTCGCCGAGCAAACCGAAGATCTGGCCAAGGAGGCGGCTGAAGACGTGGTCGAAGAGACCGCCGAAGAGACCGCCGAAGAGCCCGAAATCATAGAGATCGACGCGAGCCTGGTGGAGAAGGTCGTGGCCAAGATGGCCAAGATACCGGTCAAGAGTGTGTCTACCTCTGAGAGGGATCGTCTCAAGAGCCTTGAGGCAGATCTCATGGCGACCGTCTTTGGCCAGGAACAGGCTATTGCCTCGGTAGTGCAGGCTGTCAAGAGATCCAGGGCGGGGTTTCGCCATGGTCAAAAACCGGTGGCATCATTCTTGTTTGTCGGCCCTACCGGCGTAGGCAAGACCGAACTTGCTCGGCAGCTCTCGGACA
The DNA here is from genome assembly GCA_007127105.1 of Spirochaetales bacterium. GTDB lineage: Bacteria > Spirochaetota > Spirochaetia > DSM-27196 > SLAA01 > SLAA01. The sequence continues at coordinate 7,968 of SLAA01000073.1, forward strand.
CCCTTGGCGTAGCGCTACACCGCTTTGACATGAGTGAGTACGGCGAAAAACACACGGTGTCACGGCTCATCGGTTCACCTCCAGGGTATGTAGGTTACGAGGATGGGGCACTGCTGACCGACGCAGTTCGCAAAACCCCACATGCTGTGCTCCTGCTCGATGAGATTGAGAAGGCACATCCGGATATCTTCAACATTCTGCTGCAGGTGATGGACTACGCTACCATGACCGACAATACCGGAAAGAAGGCCGACTTCCGCAACGTCATTCTCATCATGACCTCGAATGCGGGCGCCCGTGAAATTGGTCGGCCATTGATTGGATTCGGCGAACGCCAAATAACCTCACAAGCGGTGTCCGACGCGGTGGAGCGAGTATTCTCGCCGGAGTTCCGTAATCGGCTTGATAAAGTCGTGGTGTTCAACGAGCTTGGTGACCAGGTAGTGGCCGATATCGTCCGCAAGGAAATCCGTGAGTTTGAGGATCAGCTGCGAGAACGTGAGGTCAGCCTCGAGGTAACCGAGGACTGCATTAGCTGGCTGGCTCGGCGTGGTTACTCGGCCGAGTTTGGAGCCCGCAACATTGCGCGACTCATAGAAGACAAGATCAAGAGTTACTTTGTTGATGCGGTTCTGTTTGGTGACTTCCAGCACGGTGGTAGGGCAATGATAGATGTCGTTGAGGACGATATTGTCATTCGGCCTGCAGACGATAGTCCGAGTTTCGGTGACGAGTGAGTGACGATTTCCCCTATCTGAGTGAGCAGGAACGAATCCGCTTCCCGGATCCCGGGGAGGGAACGCCCGAAGGGATTGTGGCCACTGGGGCGAATCTATCTCCGGGGGTGCTGCTCTCGGCCTATGAGCAAGGGATCTTCCCCTGGTTTAGTGAGGGTGACCCAGTTCTGTGGTGGTCACCCGACCCCCGTTTTGTCCTTTTCCCCTCAGAGCTCCACGTGCCTCGGCGGGTCGCACGACGTATTCGCACCGGGGACTACTGGCTAAGCTTTGACACCGCCTTTAACGAAGTCATACAAAAGTGCTCAGAGGTACCTCGTCCCGGGCAGGATGGCACCTGGATCACCCGTGAAATGATTGACGGCTACATTAAACTGCATGAGCTGGGCTTTGCACACTCGGTCGAGGCCTGGAGCGGCAGTGAACTGGCTGGCGGCCTCTATGGCGTTTCCTTAGGGCGGGTCTTCTTTGGAGAGAGTATGTTTGCCACACAGACCGATGCATCAAAGGTCGCGTTTGTCTCGTTGGTTCGGCATCTGTCCTTGCTCGGCTTTGAACTTGTAGATTGTCAGGTCTACACCGAGCACCTTGAGCGTTTTGGGGCTCGCGAAGTTCCGCGTACGGAGTTTCTCTCGGTGTTGGGGCGGGCTTTGAACTCTTGTTCCACCTTGCGGGGAAACTGGGGTAGCGAAGCCCGGTTATCTTCGCGACCTAGTACTTGAAGGCACTGTCCCCAATAAACTCCCGTAGAATTGAGGTGTGGGGGACATATTTCACAGGTATGTTGCTGAAGTTCTCCAGGAAACTCATAAGCCTGGTTGCCTCGTGGTACACCTCATGAGAGGGTTTGACAGCTCGCAGCAGTTGCAGGGCCTCACTGGCCATAACACCGAGTTCGTAGTCGAGCGCCGAGTTGAAGGCCGCGTCAGCGTCCTTTTGGAACGGAAAGATGTTACGGTTCTCGCCGGATCGCACCTGAGGCCACATACGGAGCGTGGTTAATGCGTCGGACCCACGGTACTTTGCGTCGCGTACCATCCTGCGAATCAGGCGGTTGTCTGTGGTGGGAATCCGGTTGTGATCATCTAGATTAAGCTGTGTCAGGGCCGACACATACACACGGTAACAGGTAGTCTGGGGTACATTTGGAAGGAGTGCAGGGTTGAGCGCGTGAATACCTTCCATGAGAATAACGGCGTTTGGACTGGGCTCCGGGCCCGAGGCTCTCATCTTGCGGGTGCCGGTCTTGAAGTCGAAACTCGGCAACTTGACCGGGCGGGCTTCAATAAGATCCAGCAAGGTCTTGTTGAGGAGCTCTACATCTACGGCACCCAGGTCCTCAAAATTGTAGTTGCCGTGTTCATCCAAGGGCGTAAGCTCACGGGGTACAAAGAAGTCGTCAATTGCGGCAATTATGGGTTCAAGTCCGTATACTCGCAGTTGTATCGCGAGGCGCTTGGTGAAAGTAGTCTTACCCGACGAGGATGGACCAGCTATAAGCACAATCCGTGGCTGGGCGGGCGCTCCGGCAATGCCCTCGGCTATCGCGTCTATTCGCTTGTTGTGCAGGGCTTCTGCTACGCGGATAAACTCTCCAATGCTGCCTTCGCGGACCCTGGCATTGAGCCGTCCGGCGGAGTGCACCCCGAGTATCTTGCCCCAGTTTTTGTGTTCCTGGTAAACCGTGAATAGCAATGGATTGTCTTGAAAAGGGGCGGTGAGTGTTGGATGCGTTTCGCTCGGAAACCTCAATAGGAAGCCTGGTCCGTAGCTCATGAGCTCAAACACTCCAAGAAGCTCGGTTGAGGGAGCGACTGGGCCGTGCGAAAGATCGCAATAGCGGTCACATTGGTACACAGCGATCTTTGCCGCGTTGTGGTGTTCCAGAAGCTGGCTTGTTTCAGTCATTCCGGCATCGCGAAAGTGTTCGCGAGCCTGCTCATAGGCCATTACCTTGTGATGAATGGGAAGTCTCGCTGTGACCAGTTCACGCATGCGACTGGAGATCTGTTCAATATCGTTCTCGCACACCGAGGCTCCGTCGGAGAACTCATAGTAGTAGGCCTCGCCGAGTGAGTGACTAATGCTGAGGCCGCGTTCCGGAAATATCTGCTGTACCGCCATGGCCAGCAAGTAGCACAATGATCGGCGGTACACGCGAGCCCCCTCCGGAGAGGCGAGCTTCACCGGAACGAGAGTTGCATCAATCTCAAGCGGATAGGTGAGGCTGACCAGATCATTGTTCACCAGACAGGCAATGATTGTCTCGTTCAGTGCCAGGAACTCCTGGAGCGCCTCTCCGGTGCGAATGCCGGATCGAAAATTGCGGGAATCGGCCTTGCCGCATACCAGGGTAATCTCGGTGGCTGTACTCATAGTTGCTTCCTCAACTCAATCACCAATGAAACAGGTTAAATGGCCCAACCGCTTTCTAACCCGGCTGCTTGGTTTCAGGTGCAATCTCTAACTTTTCTTCATGTGAAAGCGCGCGAACAATCTGATATTCTTTCTCCTGCGTGTTCACAATTTGTGACGAGGAGTAGCGTTCGTTGTTTGGCCCCGCCACCACGCGCACGGCCGGATTGCGGGGACTCTCACTATTGGTCTCAACCACCATTGCCTTGGCGCCGTTATTCAGCAGCACAAAGGAACCAATGGGGTAGATTGAGAGGTTAGCTAAGAGTGCCTTGAGAACGCTGTCGTCGTAGGTGCGGCCACGGCCCTTTAGCAGATCCAGAATACTTTCGTGACCAAGAAAAGCCTTGCGATGCGGGCGGTCCGAGATAAGCGCCGCGTATGCACTGCTAACGCCAATAATTTTTGCATAGACCGAAATGCGGTCGGCGGTCAGACCACGGGGGTATCCGCTCCCGTCCGGGTGCTCGCGGCATTCAAGCACTCCTAAGCAGACCGGCATAGGGAAGGAGAACTGCTTAAGAATTTTGAATCCAAGAACGGTATGTGCCGTAATAGCTTTCTTCTCTTGGGGATTAAGTTTGCGATTACTCATGTACAGCTGCGGGGGCAGGCGTACGAGGCCAATTTCGTGGAGGAGCGAAGCCGTTGCCAGCTCTATAAGTTTGTGAGGTGGCAGCTTGAGAGACATCCCAAGAGCAACCGCAAGAAAACTCGTCTTCACGGCATGGTCAACAATGTGATTATGAGTCGATGTACGAAACTCGGTGAGTCGTAGCGCGTATCGACGCCGATCCTTAATGAGGTCAATGACCTCTTTCAGCTTCTCACTGATGAGCCGCTGTGAGAGTTCTTCCTTGCTGACAAAGTCTGAGATCATTTTCTCGGTGAAGCTCATCATGCTTATGTAGGTCTTGTAGGTTTCTTTAAACTCGGTGCTTTCCTTCAGGTCAAGTTCAATGTTACCGGTCGAGGCGCTCACTTCACCATGATCGGTGGCTGGTTGATCTCGGAGTTCTCCAGCTGTGTGGATGTAGGAGAACTTCCAGCGTTCAAGGCGCGAGCGCAGCTCCTGCGTCATGGGCGTTTCAGTCGAGAGGAGGATGTACTTCTCATCTAAAAAAAGCTTGTCAGAGAAGTATTTGCCAGGTGTAATTGTTTGAAGCAGTAGCTTATTCATTCGTTCCCGCCGTTGACCCCGCACAGGGATTGGATTACATTGACTTCGAGCTCCCCATTATAGGAGAATTCCTCATGAAGTTTAAGCTCATATTTCTCTTGTTCAACGGTATTATCGCGGTATCGTTTCTATTTGTTTTTCTCATGCCGTTGTTCTTCCTCGGCCCGGACTATGCACGGGTCTTTTGGCTAGAAAACTGGTACCTTGCCGCTGTATTCATACTTATTATCGGCGGACTGAATACATACTTTGCGTTGAATCGCCAATTATTCTCGCTCCTGGAGGCTGAGGACTGGCAAGGGCTACGTAGTTATCTTGAATACCGTGTATTCACCAAGAAACGGTTCTCTCAACAGCATCTTCGTATTCTCATTAATACCTACATCGTCCTTTCTGAACCGGACAAGATCCGCAGCCTGGAGGCAGAGTTGAATACTCGCCAATCCCGACTCGTTCCGCGGCTTGCTTTGGAGTTTGGTATTCCACGACTTCTGAAGAATGACCCCGATGAAATGATTGAGTATTATGATCGATATCGTAATCATCCGAAGGCTGAACAACGAGACTGGCTCACGTGGTCCTACAGTTTTGCCGTCATGCAGAAACAGAGAAGTGACGAGGCCCGGGACATTTTGCTTAGGCTCTGTGAGAACACACGTGAGCCTTTGGTACGCCTTTTCGCGCTCTATCTTTTGGATGCGTTTCGCGAGACCGATGCTGACCTCGCCGAGCGTATAGACGAGTACAAAGCGGAGTTTCGTCGCCGGTACGGTTCCGGCAAATTACAGCGCGAAATTGAGAAGAATCGAGCCAATCTTCAGGTAGTTGTTCTTGCGCGACTGGTCAAGAATGCCGAGGAATGGGTAATGTCTGATAGCAACACAACTGAGGATGCAGGCACAGTTTCGGGCAACGGTTCCTCCGCGACATAGCTGCTACGCTCAGCATTTTTCTACATCGACGCATGCGTCGGAGAGGTTCTCATGATTGATTTTCAGAAGTCCCAGAAGTTGTCGGATGTATGTTACGACATCCGAGGCCCGGTAATGGTTGAAGCCCGGCGCTTAGAGGAAGAAGGGTTCGCGGTTACCAAGCTCAATATTGGCAATCCGGCCGCGTTCGGGTTTGAGGCGCCCGATGAGTTGTTCCACGACGTCATTGTGAATCTACGCAATGCGCAGGGCTACTGTGACAGCAAGGGGCTTTTTTCTGCTCGCAAGGCGGTGATGCAGTACTTCCAACGCAAGCCGGTGAGCGGTGTTGAGATTGACGACATCTACATGGGCAACGGGGTCAGTGAGCTTATAGCCATGTCCATGCAGGCCTTGCTGAATGACGGAGATGAGGTGCTTATTCCAGCGCCCGACTATCCGTTGTGGACGGCCTGTGTTCGACTCTCGGGTGGACGCCCTGTGCACTATGTGTGTGATGAACTGTCGGAATGGCAGCCGGATCTTGCGGATATAAGAGCAAAAATTACCGCACGCACAAAGGCACTGGTTGTCATTAATCCGAACAACCCAACAGGCGCGGTGTACTCGCGTGATGTCTTGCAAGCTCTGCATGACATTGCCGCAGAGTTCAATCTCGTGGTGTATTGTGATGAAATTTATGACAAGATCCTTTATGACGACGCAGAGCATGTCTCCATAGCCTCGCTTTCGGAGGAGGTGTTTTGTGTGACCTTTGGGGGGCTGTCTAAGGGCTACCGTGCGGCAGGATTCCGGGCCGGATGGATGGTTCTCAGTGGACGAAAGATTTTCGGAAAAGACTACCGAGAAGGACTAGATATCCTGGCAAATATGCGGCTCTGCAGTAACGTGCCGGCCCAGTTTGCGGTGCAGGCAGCTCTTGGTGGCTATCAGAGTATTGAGGACTTGGTGCTTCCTGGTGGTCGCCTGAGGGAGCAGCGGGATACCGCCTACGAAGCCCTGGTTCGCATTCCGGGCGTAAGCTGTGTGAAACCCAAGGGTGCACTTTACCTGTTTCCACGACTAGATCCAGAAGTCTTTAATATTCAGGACGACCGGAAACTCGTTCTTGATCTCTTGCTGGAAAAAAAGGTTCTTCTGGTTCAGGGAAGTGGTTTCAACTGTGCGGATTCCGAGCATATTCGACTGGTGTTCTTGCCGGATGTGAAGGTTCTGCAAGAGACTATGGTGCGCATAGGCGAGTTTCTGAGCTGGTATAAACAATAGAGACGTGGAATCTCGCTTGGCTTGACCGGCTCTTCCGGCGCTGGCTATAATGCCGCCGAAGGAATCCCCCCGAAGAAAGGAAATCGTTTCATGAATGTTCGTGTTCGCTACGCACCTTCCCCGACAGGGTTGCAGCATATTGGCGGAATAAGAACCGCCTTGTTCAACTACCTCTTTGCGCGCTCATTGGGTGGGAAGTTTATCCTCCGCATTGAGGACACCGACCGTGAACGTTTTGACTCGACCGCGTTGCAGGATATCTATGACTCCTTTGCCTGGTTAGGAATTCGTTGGGACGAGGGGCCGGACCAGGATGGGCCGCACAGCCCCTATTTCCAGAGTGAGCGGCAAGCAAGCTACGTGGCTGCCGCCCATGAACTCCTTGAGAAGGGGCATGCTTACGAGTGCTTCTGCACATCAGATAGACTTGAGTCCCTGCGCGCTGAGCAGTCGGAAGGGAAGAGTGCGGCGCTGGGTTATGACAGGCGGTGCAGAGATCTAACTGATGAGGATCGCGCGCAGTTGCGGCGCGAGAATCCACATCCAGTGGTGCGTTTCAAGACACCGCTTGAAGGCGATGCCGTTTTCGAGGACATGTTGCTCGGTCGGGTGAAGCGCAAAAATAAGGATATCAGTCCAGATCCGGTGCTGCTCAAGTCGGACCGCTTCCCAACCTATCACCTGGCAAACGTTGTGGATGACCATAGTATGGAAATCTCCCACGTCCTGCGGGCGCAGGAATGGCTGCCATCAACAGCGCTGCATATACTTCTGTATCGTGCATTTGACTGGGAGATGCCGGTGTTCTGTCACCTGCCCATGGTTATGGGCAAGGACGGGCAGAAGCTCTCAAAGCGCCACGGGGCTACGAGTCTCATTGAGTTTAGACGCAGAGGGTATCTGCCGGAGGCCGTGATCAACTACGTTGCGTTGCTTGGCTGGGCCTACGACGACTCGCGAGAGTTCTTTACTCTTGAGGAGCTTGAGAAGTTTTTTGACGCAAACAAATTGAACAAGGCACCGGCGGTCTTTGACTACACGAAGCTCGACTGGTTCAACGGCAACTATATTCGCGAATGTGACGATACTCGCTTACTCAAGCTCATGACACCTTTTGTGGAGGATGCCGGTATACGCGCTACTGCTGAGCAGCTCCAACAGGCACTCCCGCTCATCAAGGAGCGAATGAAGCGTCTGGAAGAAGCGCCAGAGTTGCTTGGCTTTCTGGTGGGAGCCCCGGCCGACTATCCGGCTGAGGAACTCATTCCTAAGAAGATGGATGCGAGCCACACCATTCGTGTGCTTGAAGGGGTGGTAGGGCTGCTTGATGGTTTGTCTGCTCGCAGTGATGAGGAAAACGAGGAGCGCTTTCGCGCCCTTGCCGAACAACTGGATACGAAACTTGGGAACGTTCTCATGCCCTTGCGTGTTGCGGTAACTGGGTCAAAGGTCTCTCCACCCTTATTCGGGTCTATCAGACTCCTTGGAGAGGAGCAGGCTCGCTTGAGGGTACATGCGGCGCTACAGAAACTGAAGTCAATGCTTGGTTAGGCGTGCCGGAAACGCAAAGTGCACGCAGTTATGTATATACAGTACAAAGGATAAAGCGAGGATATAATGGCAGATAATGACGACAAGACTCGACGAGGAACAATGGAAGAAATCGTTGCCTTGTGCAAGCGAAGAGGTTTTATTTTTCCTTCGTCCGAGATTTACGGAGGGCTTTCCTCGGCATGGGACTATGGTCCGCTCGGCGTAGAACTCAAGAACCGCCTTGAGCGATTCTGGTGGCGAGAAATGACCCAGCTTCACGACGGCATTGTGGGGCTTGACGCCTCAATCCTCATGCACCCAAAGGTATGGGAGGCTTCCGGTCACGTTGAGAGTTTCGCAGATCTCATGGTTGAAGACACCGTTACCAATGAGCGGTTTCGCTGGGATCACCTTAGCGATGAGCAGCGTGACTCCAAGACCAGTCCGGCCGGCAATCCGCTCTCTGAGCCCAAAGCATTTAACCTCATGTTTGATACCCACTTGGGGCCAGTGAAGGATACCGGGTCGGTCGTGTATCTACGGCCCGAGACTGCCCAGGGAATTTATGTAAACTTCAAGAATGTTGTACAGACCTCGAGGGTGCGAATTCCTTTTGGCATCGCTCAGGTTGGGAAAGCCTTTCGCAATGAAATTGTGACCAAGAACTTTGTGTTCCGTACCTGTGAGTTTGAGCAGATGGAGATGCAGTATTTTGTGCATCCGAGTGAGGATGAGAAGTGGTTCGAGTTCTGGAAGGAACAAAGAATGAGTTACTACTCCAAGCTCGGGATTCGGCCGGAAAGACTGCGCTTCCAACAACATGGCCCGGACGAGCTTGCCCACTACGCGAAGGATGCATATGACATTGAGTTTGAGTTTCCTTTTGGCTGGCGCGAGCTGGAAGGAATTCATAACCGGACCGACTTTGACCTTCGGCGCCACTCGGAGTTCTCGGGCAAGGATCTACGCTATCTGGACGACACCAACAACGAGCGCTATCTGCCCTACATCATTGAAACTTCGGCGGGGCTCACGCGCAGTGTGCTTATGGCACTCTCGGACGCATATGAGGATCAAGAGGTCGGCGAGAACGACCGTCGGGTTGTTCTCAAGTTTCATCCCGAGATTGCGCCGATCACAGTTGGGGTGTTTCCCTTAGTCAAGAAAGACGGACTGTCGGAGCTGGCTCAGGAAATTGAGAAGAAGCTACGTCGAAGATTCTCTACCTTCTATGACCAGAGTGGGGCAATTGGACGACGCTACCGGCGTCAAGATGAGATTGGAACTCCCTTTTGTCTCACTATTGACTATGAAACAAAAGAGAACCAGACGGTTACTTTACGCTTTCGCGATAGCATGGAGCAGGTTCGAGTTCCTGTAGCAGAGCTCAGCAGCCGCCTGGAAGAGGAAATTGAGAACTACACGCGAAGCTAATGCTTGAGCAAGGACGGAATGGATAATGGATCAAGGACTCAAGGCCCTGCAGGAACGTGGCTTTCTGCAGCAGTGCACCGATATAGACGCAGTAACCGCAATGCTTGCCCAGGAAGCAACAAGCTTTTACGTTGGTTTTGACCCGACCGGCTCGAGCCTCCATGCGGGACATATGGTGCCTCTGTACGCCATGGTGCATCTTGCACGCGCCGGGCATAAGCCAATTGCACTTATAGGAGGTGGTACCGCTCGAATTGGGGATCCTTCTGGTAAGACCGAGATGCGACAGATGTTGACGGTTGAGCAGATACAGGCTAATGCCGCCTCAATCCGAACTCAGATTGAGGCTTTTCTGGCCGGACAAGGCTGCGAAGCGACAATAGTAGATAACTCCGACTGGCTCGCCAACTTGAACTACATAGAGTTCCTGCGCGATATTGGACGTCACTTCTCGGTTAACCGAATGCTGTCTTTTGAAACCTACAAAATGCGGCTCGAGACCGGGCTGTCATTTATTGAGTTCAACTATCAGTTACTGCAGTCATACGACTATCTGGTATTGAACCGTGACCATGACTGCCGTCTTCAGGTTGGTGGTGACGACCAATGGGGCAATATTGTTGCTGGGGTGGACCTTATTCGGCGGGTAAGCCGCAAGGAATGCTACGGGCTCACCTTTCCTCTGGTGACACGAGCCGACGGAAAGAAGATGGGGAAAACGGAGCAGGGCGCGGTGTTCCTGGATCCGCATATGTTCTCGGTCTATGACTTTTATCAGTACTGGCGCAATGTCCCGGATCCGGATGTTCGAAAGTTTCTTTACTTGTATACTTTTCTGCCCATTGAAGAGATTGAGGCGCTGTCGGCGCATGAGGGTCAGGAGTTGAATGCCGCCAAAAGTCGGCTCGCGTTTGAGCTCACTCGTCTTGTGCATGGTGAAGATGAAGCTACGCGGGCTGAGCAGGCTGCGGCTGCCGCATTTGGAGCCGGAGGCACAGGCGGTGGTGACAGATCGGGAATTCCTCGTACCGAGATTCCCCTATCTGAGCTTGAAGCTGGCATCCCTGTTCTTGATCTATTCCAGCGTTCCGGGCTATGTGCTTCGCGCTCAGATGCGCGGCGCCTTGTGGAACAGGGGGGTGCGCGGGTGAATGAGCAAAAGATAGAGAGTCTGGATGAACTCATTGGGGCCAGCAGACTGGAAAGAGAGTCCACAGGAGAGCCAGAGTTGCTGCTGCGGGCGGGCAAGAAGCGCTACCACCGGATTATTCCGGTGTAGCGCAGGTTTATCAGGTCTGATTGAGCCGGAGCTTCATCCGCACGGAAAGCATAGCGTAACCGGAGCTGAGATCTTCTCGTTGTACAACGATATCTTCATCCAGTTTCAGCTTGGTGTTGGTGAAGTTCCAGATTGCATAGATCCCTGCCGAGGTTAGTTGTTCCGCGACGGTCTGTGCCACATCCGGGGGTACGGTCAAAATGGCCAGTTCTGAACCAAGCCGGGAGGCCTCCTGTGCAATATCGTTCATGGCAAAAACGGGCACGCCATTAATGGTTCGGCCGATTTTTGCCGGGTCGCTGTCAAAGGCTGCTTGTATTCGCATTCCACGCTTCTTGAGCTCGTCGTAGCCCATGAGCGCTGAACCGAGGCTACCGGCCCCTACCACAATTGCACTGTGCTCCTTGTCCCACAGCAGAAACTCATGTATGCAGGTAATGAGCTGAGCGACCGGAAAGCCAATCCGTGGGCGACCAACTATTCCGGTAATGGCGAGATCCTTGCGTACCTGAATAGGTTCGAGTTCGAGTTCCTCAGCAATGATAGTTCCGGAAATGAACTCCTTCCCTTCTTTGTGTGCATTCTCAACTATCTGCAAATACAAAGGCAGGCGCTTGATGGTAGGTACACTTGCTAGTTTCTTGGTTTTCATGAAAGCTCCCAGTCAATGATCTCGTCGTAGCATAGGCGGTCCGTACGATTGTTGTGCATATCTATAAATATAGGTTAGAATACTCCAAGTGAAGTCATCTCGTCAATCACACAAGACAACATCAGTTCGCTATGAAGTAACGGCTCACGGCGCCGCCTTTGGAGGAGACGGGGTCGCGCGTGCACCGGACGGGAGAGTCGTCTTTGTTCCCATGCTTCTACCGGGAGAACGGGCCCTCGTTGATGTGGTAGAGTGCAAGTCGCGTTTCGACCGAGCACAAATAGTAGAGCTACACACTGCTGGAGAGGGTCGACGCGCCGCCCCCTGCCCCGTATACGAGAGTTGTGGCGGTTGTAATATGCAACATGCTGACATTGGCACGCAAAGAGAGATCAAGGCACGGGTGACCGCCGATCTTGACCGGCGGATCGGGGCCTTTTCATACGAAACTGACTTAGACGCGACCGGGCCCCAAATTGTGGGTGGCGCGGAGTTTGGATACCGAAATCGGGTAAGGCTTCACTCAGCCGGTCCTGCTGGTTATGGCTTTCGGGCGCGGAGTTCTCACGATATCGTTCCCATATCCTTCTGTCCCATAGCAGCCCCCGAGGTTAATGAGCTTCTCCGCGAACTAACTGTTGTCGAGCAGGGTAGTCTTGAGACAGGTCAAACCGAACTCCAACCCGCCGAGCTCTCGGTGTATGGCGCCCAAGGTCGGGTCTTTCGGGCCGGGACTGCCTCGGTCGAGGTGTTGGGCTTTGAGTTCACCTTTCCGGTTGACGGTTTCTTCCAAAGCAACCTTGAAATGACCGAGATGCTGATACAAGAGGAGATACTGAGCCTGGAGGGTTCTCACGCTCTGGACCTGTACGCCGGTTGTGGAGTGTTTACTCGATTCCTTGCCGGAAGGTTCGCCTCAGTTACCGCGGTTGAGAGTCACCCCGGCTCGGTCGCAGCACAAAGGTCAAACCTTGCCGATCAGCAGTCCGTTAAGAGCGTAGAGGCCCGTGTGGAAGACTGGTGTCGGAGGGAAGGGCTCGGGGGTAGCTACGATGTAGCGGTGCTTGACCCACCACGGGCGGGCTTATCGGGTACGGTGCAGCAGTATCTTGCAAACGCGGACATCAAGCGCTTGCTTTATGTTTCCTGCGATCCGGCAACCTCGGCTCGTGATGTGGGAGCGCTCGTTCGTGGCGGGTATCGCCTGCGGTCTCGACGCATTTTTGATTTTTATCCGCAAAGCTCGCATATTGAGACTGTGACAGTTCTTCAACGGGAGTAGAACAAATGGTAGCGGGCGCTTCAGGTAGAGTATCCATCAGTTCACGGTGGCTCGTATGCGTTCTCTTTCTTGGAACACTTTTCCTGACTACATCCTATGTTTATGGTCTGGAGCGCAGCAGTGCGGTCGATGCACATACGCGTCGCGTTTTTGGTGGACTGGTGCGAGGAGGGCCGGTATTTTCCCCCTCCGGAAGCTGGTACCTCAGCGCCGAGGATCGGTATCTCTACCGGCTCGAGCCAGGCAGTCTCGGCACGGTGCATCGCGTTCCGCTACCGGGACGCCCTACAGACGCATTGACCGTGGCACCCTGGGGTACGGTGTATGTCGGGCTGGAGAACGGTGGTGTGATAGCAATCTCGGAGTCGGGGCGAGTGGTGTTTCGCATTCGGCCCGAGTACCACCGTGCGCTGCCTTTTGCGATTGGTGCTGACGGCGAACTGGTGCTTAGCTACCCTGAGTCACGGGTGCTGAGAGCCTATGCCCCTTCCGGTGTGCTCTTGTGGAGTATAGTGCTTTCCGATGTGCCAGTTCTTCCGGCGGTTATAACCTCACACGGCGACATTGTTGTTGTGACTGCAGACCGGCTCCTGCAGAGAATTTCTCCGGGAGGGGCGAGGCACAGACCTGTAGAGCTTGATGCGTTGCCCACGGTGCTACTCGCCCCGATGGGGCTCCCCGCCTCACTGGGAAGCACGAATTCGAGACCTGACGTCCTGGCGGTGGTCGGAGACAGGCTGGTACTCGTGGATAGGGACGGTCAAGCGAACACGATACTCAGACTTGAATGGAGTGATCTGCTGGAGCTGCAACAGCTTGATGCGAACTCATTTCTTGGTCTAAGGAGGGGCGGTCAGGCCGTCTACATATCATGGCAGCAGCAACTCACGCTTGCCGAGAATGCCGCCTGGATGAGCTCCGTCGCGGGAGCGCCACTGCTGGGTCTCCGCAACGGAGGGCTTTCGCTGTTTTCGCCGGTACACGGGATCCGAACCCGTGCTCCCATTGAGGAAGCTGGCGGATTTATAGGTGGAACTCAAGCCCACGGGCATGTTCTGATGGCGGCGGAGAACTGGGGAGTCTACGGAGTCAGGGTAGGCGTAGAGGGCTTTCGCTCCAGCCAGAGAGGAGGAGCGCAAGGTGCTGACGCAGGCTGGACTGCGCCGCGGGGTAACTACGCCGCACAGGGCAGACCTCATGGGGTTGTTTTCCGGCGAGAGGGACCAGCTGAGTGGCGCGCAATTCCTGACTTTCTGTACCTGGAAGACATACTCCGTGGTGAGTCGAGTGCCGGTAGGCGCGAGCTGCTGAAGGAGTTGGAACGGCGCTACCAGCCCGGGCGAGCAGGGTCGGATATTGCGTATCTAAGGCACCTTCTTGAAAGTCTTGGAGGAGAAGCCTATTTCAGCCCTATTCGTCGCGATAGCATGATTCGAAACGACTTTCCGTGGGCGAGAGCCGAGGCGGTGCGCATAATGGGGAAACGGCCCGACACGAGAACCCGGAACTTCCTGTTGCGTCTTGGCGCGGTGGAGCGCAACCGCGAGGTGCGGGTCGCTATTCTTGAGCAGCTCCTGCAGCTTGGGCATGATCCGGAACTCGGTGGCGCTCACCTCGCCCTGAGGTATCTGAAGGAGGAGGCTGGGCCTCGGCCCTACGAGCCCCTGGCAACTGCGGCTCTGAGCGCCTTACGGTCGCTGCGCAGCATTGAAGGTGAGAAGCTGGATCCCTTGTTACGTGAAGCCTATAGAGTAGTATCAGAGCAGAACTTCTCGCGAGAACTACGGGAAGACTCGCTTCGTCGTGCGCGTGAGATTGAATAATCCGGTACTGGCTCTTATACTAAGGATGAGGGGTACTGGTTGTGAAAAAACTCATACTTGTCTGGTTAATGTGCGCTCCGCTTAGCCTCCTGGCCTTAGACGTGGCGCGCGAGGAACTTTCACCCTATATAGACACCGCAATTGAGTTTCAGAACTATGAGGGGCCTCGTGAAGTCATTCAGACGCTTGAGGAAATACGAGGTATCGGGGCCTTTATCGGCGCACAGTTTGTGCCCGAGCCAGCCACCTTTAGCTACTTTGGGCGCTATACCGTTATTCATGCGGTAGATCCTACAATCGATGTTGGACTTGATGCAGACATCATGCTGCTTGCCGAGGACGCTCGCGTCGACCACATTAATAATCTGCGAACCATCCTCTCGGCCTACTTAGAGACCGCTTACGACTACAGTCTCGCCGATTCCAGGTTACTGGCCGAGTACATTACCATTTACAACGCAGTGTTTCGCCGCAATCTTGAGTTCTTTCAAGGGCGATACAAGCCGGTTGTGCTTCAGCACCTCAGTGAGGAAAACGTTGGCCTTTCGGTGCTGTACTCCGACTGGCCGGGCGGCACCGAAATGGTTATACCTCTGCGCGACGGTGCAGGGCCGGGTCGTCTTGACGCGGTTGGCCCACGAGAGCTTCTGGAACCGGAGGTCATTGCATCGCTCCGAGATCGTCCAGACATGGGGATAGATACTCGACGTGATATGGTGGATCTGCTTGAACGTGTTATTGACGAGGTGGTTGCCGAAATTGAGGTTGAGCGCGCAGAACTCGAGGCCGAGGTCGAGGAGCTCGCCGAACGTGAGCGCGTGACCCCCGATGAGTTGACGCCTGAGGAACGTGAAGAGATTGTTACTCAACGCGAGGATGTAGAACGCAGACAGGCCGAGCTGGCGGAACGTGAAGAAGCAGTAGAAGATCTTACCGAAGATGTTCGCAGACTCCGGGACGAGTTGGCGGAAGACATAGAAACGGTGTTGGACCGCGAGGAAGACGAGGCGGTAGCCGCAGTTCCGGACGAACAACCTGATCCGGAGGTGGTCGAGGAACCGACCGAGGAACCGGCACCGGAGGCTAGAGCGCCTGAGCCGGTACGCACCGTCTATATGCTGGTGCGCCGGGAGAATGGGGTGGTGGTTGGCAGGCTCGCACGAGTAGATGCGGCAACCGGGGAAGAGACCCACAGGTCGTCCTTAGATACGGTGTACGGACGGCGTTTTCTGGAGCTTGAAGGCAACTACATACTTATTGCCGATGATGCCGGAACACCGCGGCTCACCCAGGTAGATACCGACTCACTTGAGCCGATTGTGTTCGGTGACCAGGAGATTGCGGCGGGTTCCATGCTGACGACCAGCGGCGGGGCCGTGTTCGCAGTGATGCGCGAGGGCAATGCATGGTATCTTGGGAGATTCACTGCGGGACTTGAGTTGCTTGAGCGTTCGAGCGTTGCTGTTGACCCAGACACCTACATTCATTTCTCCGGGCCACGAGTTTATGTACAGGCAACCGACGGCACTGTCCGGCCGCTTAACCAAACCAACATGACCACGGAGTAACAATGAAAGACTCGCCTTTTCTCGGTCGCACCATCCAGGTGGTGCAGGATCTTTCGGTCGACGAGCAAGTCTACCTGTATGAGAAGACCCGAAGGCTAAAACACGCGCTTCAGAATCATGAGCCCACAGAGGAGTTCCGGCTTGAACGGAGCGATGGTGCCCTGTATCTCCTGTTTATGGAGGACTCCACCAGGACAAAGGAGTCATTTCGCAACGCTGCAAAGTTCCACGGGCTACGGGTAAATGACTTCACTGCTGGCAGTTCCTCTTTCAACAAAAAAGAGAGCATTACCGATACAATACGAATGCTGACAGGCTACGCCGATACCTCAATCTTTGTGGTGCGCACCAAGCTGGAAGGCGTGTGCCGCTGGCTGGAGTCCTCAATCGGCGAGTATGCTCGGTCGGCCGGGCTGTGTCAGCCCGCGTTTATCAACGCTGGTGACGGGCGGCACGAACACCCGACTCAGGAGTTCCTGGACGAGTTTAGTTTTCTGGAGCAAAAGAACTGGAGTCGGTCGCATCTGCATCTGGCGTTGGTTGGTGACTTATTCCACGGCCGAACAGTTCATTCAAAGGTGAATGGCTTGAAGGTGTTTCATGAGGTCGAGGTCGACCTAGTCGCTCCACCTGAGCTTGAAATGCCTCCCTACTACGTTTCGCGGATGCGTGACAATGGGTTTCAGGTACGTGTGTTTGGCTCAATTGATGAGTATCTGTCGCAGCCAAAGGTTGCATCCACCTGGTATTTTACAAGGTTGCAACTTGAACGTATGGGGGAGCGGTTGCGGGACAAGGCTGAGACCCTCCGTGCGGCCGTTACCTTTGTAAAGCCTGACCTCAACAGGCTGCCCGAGAACACCAAGTTCTTCCACCCACTACCTCGTCATAGAGAGACACCGGTTATTCCGACCTTTCTTGACTCACTTCCGGTGAATGGTTGGGATAGACAGTCCATGAACGGTTACTACACAAGGATTATTGAGATTGCCATGGTTGGTGGACGACTGGGTTCGGATTTTGAGGGGGAAGCTCGGCAGATTCCGGAGTTTCCGGACGACTTCATTGAATCGGCGAGTATTGTTCAGCGAAATAAACCGGAGTACAAGATTGGAATCAAACCGGTCGAGACCGGAATCGTCATTGATCATATTGGTACAGGGAAAAGCCCGCAGCAGATTTTTGATCACATTTCCAAAATTCGTGAGATTCTCCATCTCAATTGTGTGAGTTCGCATGGGGTCTTTCAGTCGCTGCGTACGAAGCACCATAAGGGAATCATCTCCGTGCCGGATTTCAAGGATCTCGATGCGCCTCAGATGAAGATGCTCGGTGCTATTGCGCCGGGATGTACCATAAACAAGATCATGAACGAGCGGGTAGTGGAGAAGTTCCGTCTGCGAATGCCACCCCGGGTGTACAATTTGCCGGGGATCGGCTGTAAGAACGAAGACTGTGTGTCACATACCTCACATGGTGAACCGGTTGTTCCGGAGTTCTATAGGGCTGAGAATGAGTTATTCACCTGCCGCTACTGCGAGCATCCGCATCGTTTTTCCGAGATTTGGTAGGGTGTGGCGACGCGCTATCGTCGCCTGAAAACCCTAAGTATCAGATTTCGGATGAATCGGAAGAAACGAACGATAACACCGGGGTTCTTGAGCTTTTCGAGCCGTAAGTAGGCCTCCGCGAGCTCGTCGGTTGTGAGACTTTTCCGTTGGGTGTTTTCGTCGATCTCCATTTCTATCTGTGAAACTTCGTCATGCTGGTCAACAATCCGCGCGGTTATGGTGTTCCACCCGAGCTGACGAGCCGCTTCAAAGCGACGGTGTCCAGCAATGAGTATGTTGTCGCTGGTAATGACGATAGGGTTCATGAGACCGTGCTGCTTCAGACTCTGCTTGAGCGAACTCAGGTCTCCCAAGTCCTTTCTAATGCGCTTTCTAATGATGATGGAGTCGATCTTAACCTGCACATCTTACTCCCGGCCGTTGCCACACCGTCGGCCCTGCTGCTTCTCTACCTTGGCGATCAGTACCACTGACGATTCTCTCGCAGCGGCACTGTAATCCACGCTAATCTAGCAGGGGGTTACCCTCGTACATGTCCGAAAAGTCCGGCCATACATCGGCTTCAATCTGGTCTTCCTCTTCTTCAAGAAGCGGTCGTCGCAAACCTGTCTCGCTATGGAGGTCAAAGTCAAGGTCGTCGAGGCCTAGATCACCATCCCCGTCATTGCGCTGTCGAGGTTGGTCGAACTCCATATTGAGATCAAGACTAAGATCCAGATCCAGACTTAAGGAAGCAAGGTCACTTGTGCCTGAGAGCGAGAAACCACGAGTATCTATGGTACTGCGGAGTCGGTCGACCAGTATTGGTGTCTGTTGGTCAGCAAACTGCTCCATGGTGTCAAACTCTCGCGGTTCGGTGCCGCTGAGGAAAAGCTCCTCACGTGTTGCGCCCCGGTAGTTTTCCGGTGGTAAGAGCCCACTGCGACGTGCGACGGTAACCTCGGTAAGCCCCGTGTTTGGGCGATTAAACTCACGGGGTTCGAGGCCTTCATGGGCTGCCTTCATGAAACGTCCCCAGAGGGGCCCGGCCGCCACTGCACCAGTTTGGTTGGTTCCAAGGGAGTTTCCACCGGCTCGGTCAAATCCAAGCCAAACGGCGGAAGTCAAATAAGGAGTATATCCAACTGTCCAGGCGTCGGACCAGTTCTGAGTGGTACCGGTCTTGCCTGCGGTTGGCATAGTGAAACCACCTGCCTGGGCCTCCGCAAAACGGAGGGTTCCGTGCGTGACCGCGGAAGTAAGGATGTCTGTCATCACATAGGCCGTCTGAGGAGAAATAATCTGGTTCTGGTCTCGTCTTCGCTGTTGCTCGAGCCGTACCGCGCGTTCATGCTCAAGAATGATGCGCCCGTTGCGATCCTCAATGTATCGAATAGCAAGCGGTTCGACGGCGCGCCCATCATTCGCGAAGGTGGCAAAGGCGCGGGCCATCTCTATTGGTGCCACAGAAATGATTCCCAAGCCTACAGGATAGCGACGGACGAGATTCCGCTGCGCCATAGAAGACTCTGGAATACCAAGTAGTCGAGCGGAAATGGTAAGTGCATCGTTAAACCCGACCCTCTCAAGAACACGGAGCGACGGTACGTTCATGGATGCGGCCAGCGCGTCTCTTACCAGTACCGGGCCGTGCCACTCTCCGCGGAAGTTGAGTGGGGTATAGGGTGTGCCGTCCTCGTTCCAGAAGACCGATGGCGAGTCATAGATCATGGTGGCTGGCGTCACCGCCTGCTTGTCCAGTGCGGCAGCGTAGTAAAGGGGCTTAAAGGCCGAGCCGGGTAGGACACGCGCATCTACGGCCCGGTTAAACTGGCTCCGGGACTCGAATCCACTTCCTCCTACCATAGCAGTCACGTAGCCAGTCTCGTTTTCTATGGAGACAAGGGCTCCCTGTACCGTAGTGCGTCTGGCATCTCGATCTTGTCGAACGTAGGCCTCGCGGGTCATGTTTCGTGCTTCATCACGTTCATCCAAACCGAACATCAAGGAGACTACATCGAGCACAGGGTTGATTTGCGTTTGATAGTGTTCGCGGGCCCGTCGCTTCTGCACCGCATCGCCTACGTGAAAGTCACCGATATCAAATGCTAAAGCAAGTAGATCTATCATGGGAATGAGTTCATCGCCATGGGCAACGCGGGCGCCGGTATTGCTGCGATAGCGGACATTGGCGTCTTCAATACCCTGTTCCATGATTCTTTGCGCTGCGAGCTGGTGATCAAGGTCCAGCGTGGTATGTACCACAAGTCCTTCTCGGTTAATGTCGATACTGCCGAGCAGCAGCTGATTCTCCAGCCGGTAACGCACGTACTCGCTGAAGTAAGGGGCACGGTCCTCGCGGTCGAAAAAGGCGGTCGAGGTGCTGGCACGGGTGAAGTCGTAGTTGGCCCAGTATTCGTCATAGGCACGGTCAACCGTCTCCGCGTCCGAAAACCCAAGATCAACCATGCGGCTAAGAATGACCTGCTGCATGCGCCGAGCCTCGTTTGGACGACGAATAGGTGAGTACAACGAAGGGTTAGCAAGCTGAATCACCAGCATAACCGACTCGGCAACCGAGAGCTCAACGGCCGAGTGCCCGAAGTAGTACTGTGAGGCGGCCTCTACGCCGTAGGTGCCATGACCAAAGTACATAGTGTTCAGGTAGCGTTCGAGGATCTCGTACTTACTCAGCGTCCGTTCAAGCTGCAGGGCCCACCATAGTTCGCGGAGTTTTCTGAGGAGAGAGAACTCCTGACGGTCGGCATAGAGGTGCCCGGCAAGCTGCTGTGTGAGTGTGCTGCCTCCCGAGACATAACGGCCGGTGACAATATTCCAGGCAGCGCGAGCGGTGCCCTGAATGCTGAAACCACGGTGTTCGAAGAAGGTTTGATCCTCCCTCGTAATGAGTGCAAATATGAGGTGCCGCGGCAGGTCTTCTATCGCAACCAGCGCACGGTTTTCGTCCGAGAAAAACTCAGTTATGAGGCGTCCATGTCGATCTAGCACCTGCGTCGGCAAAGCGTTCTCGTGAGGTGTGCTTCTTGTAACCGATGCGGAGTTTTCTATTGAAGCTAGAGCAAGACCGGTTATGACGCCGACAAGTATCGCGGAGAGCACCGCAAAGCCTATGACAAGCCCGAGCGCAATACGCTTCTTACCGGTATGTACCATGGAAGAAGGTTACGAAGTGTTACGCATTTTGTCAATATACTGTTACGGAGTTGATTCGGCATACCGTTACGGTGTTGATTCAGCGTTCCAAGCGAGAGACAGATGGCCAAGCGAGAGGTCAAGCGAGAGATAGATGGTCAAAAAAAAGACCGGTTCGGGGAGAACCGGTCAAATGCCAACCGCAATGGACATAGTAAACTGGGAGGGGAACTACACCCGCGCGGCTGACTTTTTCATTATCGTCCGAAATCAGGTTCAGTTTAGTCTTCGTTTACCAGTATATCAAGGCTTAACGAAACTTTGTACTCGCGGCTGGGTTCAACACGTATACGTCGGGTTACGGTATGATCCCCAATGCGGAAGAGCAAGGTATGTTCGCCCGGCAGAAGGTCTACCACGTCGTTAATGCCTGTAAAGTCGCGACCGTTAATGAAGACCTCGGTACCTTCAGGCGCGCTGAGAAAAAGGCGGGCAACCGCTGGCTCAAGACGTATGGCGGCAGTGGTAATGCTTCCTCGCTCAATTCCCACCGTGAAGGACTGCTCCTTCCACATCTCGCCACGAAACGAAACACGGTGCAGACCTGGCCGACGGAGTACCGGGAGTTCCGAGAGAACGAGACGTTCGCCGTCGAGGTGCACCTCGGTAGCGCTTAAGCGTTCATCACTATACTCAATTGCATTGCCGTCGATGTCCTGGAAGCGAAGAGCGAGGCCGCCCTGGTTCCGGGTAACCGGTCGAATTGTGAGGCGCACCCGTGCAGCTGCCGCTCTCCTACTGATTCCCTTCATGACCGGCTGAATGGAGACCGCAATTGGCATATCGTTGGAGGAGGTAATACTCTGAGCGACATCGAGCGTGGCTGAGCTGCGGAACTCGTGCTCGACGCTGGTTGGGAGTGCGGTGAAAAAACGCGAGCCACTGGGAAAGGGTTGAAGAATGACTCGCTCTCCCTCAAGGCGCCGGGCTTCCTGGCTTGCCTCAGACTCGGAAATGTTACGCAGTACCAAGAGGGCCAGGCTCCCCGGGAATTCGCGCGCATCGGCCGGTATGGCGACCTCTATCTCTATGCCATTGAGGAAGCGAGGGTCCCCGACAGGGTTTATGAGAGCAATTTCCTCAAGGCCAAGCTCAATCGTCATTGGGGTCCCGGCCGCGAGATCGAGCTCTAAGCGATGTTCAACCGGCCCCTGAATTACATCTGCCACACTGTGTACAGGGAACACCGCGGTTACTGTGAGCAAGGTGAGGAATGAGCTGAGCCGCCATATCCGGCGATGATGCCTGTGTTCCATTCTTTACCTACTGGCCCGTGGGAGCAACTGCATTGGATCCCGGGGGACGCCGTTCAACCTGATTTCAAAGTGCAGATGAGCCCCGGTGGAAAGACCGGTACTACCGACCTCTCCAATTACGGTGCCTGCCCGTACCTGCTCATCCAAATCTACCACGATGCGGCCAAGATGCCCATAGAGAGTTTCGTATCCGTCTGCATGTTGGAGCAAAACATACCGGCCGTACACCACATCGTAACCGGTTTCAATAACGCGACCCGAACGGGCTGCGTGGACATTTGTTCCCATGGGCGCAACCAAGTCTACCCCATTATGAAAGCTCATGGCGCCGGTAAAGGGGCTGCGCCGAAAGCCATAAGGAGAGGATACACGAAACTCTAGAAGCGGACTACGAAAGAGGGCCCGGAGAAAGGCCAGGCGCTCCTCCGAACTGAAGTCTTCTCCCGGCTTAAAGCTAAAGGCAACTGGAGCTCCAGCTACTTGAACTTGAACCGGCTTTGCGTTTTCGTCCGATCGCCGCGCCAACATAAACTCCAGATCCGTTTCCGGTTCCAGTGGGACAAAAAGGCCTGGCATACTTGGTACCAATAGATAGTCCTGGGTGAGCGGAATCTCCGGAGAGTCCAACCGGTTGAGTGAGGCAATAGCGGAGTAGGGAAGTGAAAACCGTGCAGCAATGCTCAGGAGGGTGTCGTTTTGCCGAGGTCTCACTTGGTACACCATTAAGGGTGGGCGCTCATGATTTCGCGCAGCCGCTCGGTAATACTCATTGACTCCCTCTTGATGCTGTCTGAACACAGGGTCTGAGTTGTTCAGTATCCGTATCTCCGGGTACTGAGCGTACAGCCCGGCGTTAACGGTAAGAAAGGCCAACACAAAAAATACATAACCTGTTGCTTTGCTGTGTTGCACTTTCCAGGTGCGCACCGTCAACGCTCGCGATCCTTTGTGTCTATCTGCTGCTTTGGCGATCTGGAAGGTCCTCGTCCAGCTGCCAGAAGGCCTGCCGCGCACGCCGCCATGAGTGCGGCGACGAAGGCCGGGAGCCCGGTGCCTAAGACTGCACCTACCCCAAAATAAACCGACAGGAGTGCGGCAATTGTAGCTGTTGCGAGTCGCAGGCGGGTGATCTTTCGGCGTGTTTGAGACTCCATGGTCCGCCGCTCGCGCGCCCGGCGCTGCAATCCTCTGAACCCCAGCATGGATAAAGCGCCAAGAACGAGAACCGGAACACCAATGCTGTAGAGGGTCGGAAAATTGGTTGATACGTACCATAGGGGTAGGACAATCAGCGCACCAGCCGAAATGAACAAGGTGATTGCGAGTGCGACCACGGCAATACCACGTAGGAGCAGCATGTATGCTCCTGCTGCGCGTCTTATTACATCACTCATGGGCGACCTCCAGCCAGTACGCGATCGCGTTCGGCCTCATACTGTAGTGCTAGACTCTCCCTTCCAAGGCTCCGACTCGAGGTGGCGAGCGCATTCAAGATCGCCGCTGCCTGCCTGTGCCGTCCGAGGGCCGCCTCGACCGATAAAGCGCGTTCGTAATAGGAAATCCCGGTCTCCAGGTCCCCTGCACGGCTGTGGATCTGTCCGAGTGCGGTCAGGTCTGCTGCAATGCCGCGTGAGTTCTCTACGCTCTTGTCTAACTCCAGGGCCAGCTCCGCAGCCTGAACAGCCTCGGGGAAGCGCTCCTGTCGAGAGTAAAGTGACGCGAGCATGTAGTGGTTCGAGGCCTTCTCGGCAACTTGTCCTTCGCTGGTATTTATCTCCAATGCTCGCCGGATATAGGACTCAGCGCTCGCATAGTCACCGCGGCGCGATGCGACGGAACCCAGGTTATGATATACAATTGCGGCCTCGGGCGTTGTTGCGCCTCGCGGCAGCATTGCCTCGGCAGCCCGAAGTCGGGCCTCGGCATCCTCGCGACGACCAAGGGTCAGATAGAGTTCGCCGAGGTTGGAGTTGCTTTGCAGCTGTCCTCCGGTGTAGTCAATTTCGGAGGCGATGGAGTATGCCCGCAAAAAGCTGCGCTCTGCGGCCTCTACGTCACCCTGGGCGCCGTACACCTTGCCGAGCGAGTTGTGCGCCCGCACAACCCCTTCTTGATGGTCGACCGAGGCATTTTGTCGCAGCGCAAGCTGAAAGAAGCGCACCGCTTGGTCATACTCGGCTCGCTCGAAATAGCGGTTGCCAAACTCCATATTACGGGCTGCCTGATTGCGTACCGTAAAAACCCCCTCGGGTTGGTCAGGAGAGGAAGAACAGGCACCAACGGTGAGCAGCAGTATCAGAAGCAGCGCCGACAGTCCAAAAGAAGCACGCATTAAAACTCCTCGTCGCGGAAGCCCTGAAAGGTGGTCGGTTGCTCGAGTCGCTCTGGTACGCCCCCACGAATGAGCGGATTGTTTCGTACGCCCATAAGCACCTCTTGGCCCGTATCAATGGCCTGACGACTCTCTTCAAGAATGCCGGAAATCTGAGGGGTAGTGGAGACGAGGTACTCCGTCATTTGTTGTACATCTTCAAGTGCGGCCTGAACCGAGGCAAGAATCTTCTCAATCTCCCGATACAGTTCTTCATCATCATCTAAAATTCGAGCAATGCTGCCCTCGGCGCCAAGAAGCCGCGGAACGAGACCGGTGGGGTCACGCATTTCCGCGGTGGTGGCTTCTATATTTCCGGCAATCTTGCCGATGTCCGCAACAGCTACTTCCAACTCAAGCAGCACTGCATTTACCGCGGCCACCGTCTCGGCGAGCGGCCCTTGCGAACTACCTGCCAACACCGCGTTGACCTCTGCAAGCAGCTGCTCTGCCTCCTGCGTTACGGCATCGATATTGCGAAGAATGGGATCAAGCAAGGAAAGAAGCTCCTCAATCTGGTCGGGTTCTTCAGGGAGGGCGACCAGGTCCTGGGCCACCAGACTCCGCCCGAGGCCAGAGTTGATAGAAGGAATGAGAGATCCTTCTGGAAGAGGGTCTGTGCGGCGCCGGCCCTGGTGCAGTACCATGCCGCCGCCAAATCCAAGCGGATGCGAGACCAACTGCATGACCGAGTTCTCGGTAACCTTGTCGATGTAGGTATCAAAGATGTTAAAGCGAACCGCAACAACGTTGTGCTCGGTGAGCTCGATGCTGGTCACCGTTCCAATCTGAAAACCCCGAAAGGTTATGCTCATGCCTTGGGAAATACCACTTGCGCTCTGGAACTCGCTGACGTACTCGTAGTTGCGGGCAAACCAGCGTTGGTTGCTGCCAATCATGACGATTATCATGAGCAGTAATCCAAATCCAAGGATGACGAACACTCCGACAATCTGACGCGCAAACCGGATTTTAAATTTCATAGAATTATTCCTTGTGCGGGTATCAAAACAAATCTCCATTGGGCTCTAGGAGATCCAGAATATCCCCGTCGTAGGTTGCCGCTTCGTCCAGAACGTCGGCCAGAATCTCCCGCACTTCCGGATCCCGCGATCTGGCAATCTCGGAGGTGGTTCCAAACTCACGTAACTCTCCAGCCTTCATTACGAGAATGTAGTCGGCAAGCTGCGAGGTAAGGTCCGCATCATGGGTTACTCCGATCATGCTGCATCCTGAGGCCTTCTTTTCGCGCAGCACACTGAGCATCCGCTCTACCCCAAGCCGATCTACAAAGGTCGTTGGTTCGTCGAGGAACAGAAGATTGGGATTGAGGATCATGGCACGGCAGAATGATATCAGCTTTCGCTCGCCTCCGGAAAGAGTTGATGGCCGTAAGGGAAGGATTGAGCTGAGGTCAAAGCGAGTTGCCCAGGCGTAGATCTCGCGGCGTACAACGTTCTCGGCGCGTTCAGGATAGTGGAACTCAAGCGGCAAGGCCATGTTGTCGAAGAGCGTCATGTTCTGCCAGAGACCGGCATCCTGGAACACAAACCCGGTGTTTTTGCGCATTTCGCTCATTGCGCGCGGGCGACCGCGGAGTGCATCGACCCCTGCAATTTCTACCTCCCCACGGTCCGGAGGCAACAAACCGGCAGCAACCTTGAGCAGCGTACTTTTACCGCAACCCGAAGGCCCCATAATCAGCGTTGTTTTGCCGAGGGGAAACTCCACCGAGACATCTTTGAGCGCCTCGAAGTCCTCAAACTGCACAGAGATATTGCGGAGCCGTACGCATGGTTGGATGTCAGTTGCTGGTGTTTCGGTTGAACTCATGCCACTCATTTAGAGGTAGTATACCAGGGTTAATACGCCGTTTGCCACAATCAACAGCGTAAATCCAACGCCAATTGAGCGAATAGTGTTCTGCGGAATTTCGGTAGATGCACGTTCCACACGGAAGCCGTAGAACGTGGATACCGTCGCAATGAGAGCGCCAAAGATCATGCTTTTCAGCATTGTCGAGGCAACATCGGCCCCTGAAATGGCCTCAAACAAACCAGCCGCATACTGGCTGAACGGCAGCGGCTGAAACAGCTGGGCAATGAAAAACGAGCCCAACAGTCCAAACACGTTGAAGTAGACATTGAGCAACATCATGGACAGTGTGACTCCGAGAAAGCGAGGTACCACCAGATAGGAGATGGGGTTGATGCCGGTGGCGATGAAGGCTTCTATCTCCCGGTTAATGACCATGTTGCCAATCTCGGTAGTGATCGCCGTACCCGAGCGCGCAAAGACGATGAAGGCGGCCAAAATGGGGCCAAGCTCGCGGGTAATCACAATGACCAGGATTGTGTAAATGAGTTGCCCCTGACCAAACTGCGGCAGTAGCGACAAACCCTGTATTACAATGATTCCGCCGAGGCCCAGCGCAATGACCGCAATGACCGGGAGCGCCTCAAACCCGGTGAAGAGCATCTGCATGGTGAGCACACGCAGGCCACTTCTGCGTCGAAGGAAAAAGCCGGGAATTTCTCGAAGAATTTCAAAGAAATACCCAACTGCATACAATACCGCAGCAAGGCGTCGTAGTGTTCCGGCTCCGAGTTTTTCTACTATTCCGACCTTCTGTGCCGACAGCGTGATAAGGCAACTCCTTTACATGTACGTATTCTATGCGGCAACACCGGCGATAACAAGTCGTAAATGCGGCGGTTAGCGAGGCAGAGCCTAACTAAGCAAACCTTCCAGAAATCGATCCTCAATCTCGCTGTTCTGGGCCGTCCTGCCGAGACGTCGATCTGGCCTTTGAAAGCCGTGAAAGTCGCTGCCCGCGGAGACCAGGAGTCCATGGCGCTCGGCAAGTTTTTCCAGGCGGCGGCACTCCTCAAGCGTTGCATTGGAGTGATACGCCTCAATGCCGTCTAGTCCCAGCTCTTTCCACTCGGCAAACTTGGTGTCCAGCTTCGTGAAGGTCATTTGCAGGGACAGCGGATGCGCGATGTATGCTTTGCCACCGCCCCGATGGATAATTCGCAAGGCCTCCGAGAGCGCAATGCTCTCCCGCCGCTTGTAGAAGCGCTTTCCATTGCCTATGTATCGTTCAAAGGCCTTTTGTTCGCTTGGCGCCACCCCCTTTTGCACCAGATAGCGAGCGAAATGTGGCCGGCCTACATTCGTTCCACCAGCAATTTGAATGAGTTCGTCATACGAACACTCAATTCCGGCCTCTCGTATAGCGGCTACCATTTGAAGGTTTCTGCTGGTGCGGTTCTCGCGGATCACTGTCAGCGCACTGGCAAGTTCGGGTGACCCCGGCTTAAGATTAAGGCCGAGAAGGTGAAATGAACCGTGGGTATACCCAATATCAAGCTCAACACCGGGAAAAAACTGCAAACCCTGGCGAGTTGCCTCGGCTGCTGCTTCCGGTACACCGGCTATGGTGTCGTGATCGGTAAGAGCGATGGCGACTAACCCGACGCGGGCAGCCTCCTGTATGAGCTCGGTCGGGCTGAGCGTGCCGTCGGATGCGGTTGAATGGGTATGTAGATCGATCATGAGGTCTTTAGCATCCGACAATGAGGCGTCTCGGTCAAGCCTCCAGAAAAATGTCGCGGCGGTGCGCCCTTGACCTGAATTCACACGCTTTTGGTTCCGTTTCTGCGGGAGACTGCCGATACTTGTATGTGAGGCGAGGTCTCCTTACCTTGATCTTCGCTTGTGAGTAGTTTAGAGTTCAGCACAAGAGGAGCACAAAAGTGCCGAAGGCGAGCACCTACAAAGCTAACAGCGTCATTTATTTTCAAGGCGATGTTGGAGATAAGATCTATATCCTGCAGTCCGGTACGGTGAGCTTAAACTCCAACGACATCGAAACCGGTGAGGAAATTCACGATCACATTAAAACCGGTGAGTTCTTTGGTGTTAAGTCCGCCCTGGGCAAGTATCCTCGTGAAGAAAACGCCGTAGTTCTTACCGACGCGGCGGTTGTTGTCTTCTCGGTTCCGGAGTTTGAGCAACTGGCGCTCAGCAATACGCGTATTGTCATGAAAATGCTCAAGGTGTTCTCTAATCAGCTCCGCCGCTTGCATACGAAGGTGAGTGGCCTTATGCAGGGTGGTGCGCAGAGCAACCCAGAGGATGGGCTATTCCGCATAGGTGAGTACTACATGCGGAAAAAGCAGTACGCACAGGCGGTGTACGCCTTTAACAAGTACCTGACCTACTATCCTTCGGGACGGCACCAGGCCGAGGCAGCCCGCCATGCCGAGACCGCTGAGCAGTTTGCCCAGAAGTATGGATCCGGAAAGGGGCCAGCTGCCCCAGGGTTCCAAGGTGGGTCTCATGGGAATGGTGAGGCTGACGGTGGCCGCGCTGGCGGTGGAGCTACCGGCGGCGGTGGTGGTGGTGGCCAGAACCTTTCGGACTCGGCCAAGGCATACTACGAAGCAGTCTCAAGTTTCAGTCGCGAGGAGTTTGCCAAGGCCCTTGAGCAGTTCAAACAGGTAGCTGCATCTGGTGGTGACGAAGAGTATGTGCTCAAGTCAACCTTTGAGATTGGGCGCTGTCTGTTTGGACTTGAACGCTATGACGCGGTGATTAAGCATTACACCGGCCTTATTCAGAAATTCCCCAAACTGCCGGATCTCAACGAGGCGCTGTTCTATTTGGGGCGTGCCTACCAGGAGTCCGGCGATACGGCTCGTGCCGCTTCTTTTTTCAAGAAGATCCTCTCGATGGAGGATGTCGATGAAGGCCTGCGACGAAAGGTAAACAAGGCCGTGCGCGCGTTGGAGGGCAACTAAGCCATGGACATGAATCTTGCTGCCTTTGAACGCTTTGCAGTGCACTTTCAGAAAGGAGATCTACTCTTCTGTGAGTACGAACCGGGCGACGCCTTCTACCTTATACAAAAAGGGCGCGTACAGATCTCAAAGATCATGGGCGATATAGAAAAAACTATTGATATTCTTCAGCCGGGCGAAATTTTTGGAGAGATGGCCATTCTTGAGGAAGCTCCGCGCTCGGCGAACGCTGTGGCATTAGATGACGTTAAGGTGCTTGAGTTTAACAGGGCCAACTTTGAGGTTCTCATGCGCGGCAACCCACAAATTGCGCTTAAACTTCTCAAGCTGTTTACCAAGCGCATTTATGACCAACGTCGTCGGTTCATGATCCTGACCTTGGACGATGTCCACGCGAAGGTTGCGGACGTGTTCTTGATGATTGACGAGTCTCAACCTTCCAAGGATGTTGGTACCGGACAGCGTGTGTTTTACACCACTCCCGACGACATTGGTCATTGGGCCGGGATTTCCCCCGAGAAGAGCCGTGAGGTTCTGCAGCACTTTGTGAGTCAACGGCGGGTAGAAATCTACCAGGACCGCATTGTGGTGCGCAATATTAATGACTTTGCGCGCTTTGTTAACTCACGGCGTAAACGCTAATAATGCTATTTACCGGTGTCCGGTTGGATCCGTTCCACCGGCACGAGCGATGCCCGTTCTCGTAGACGTGAAGCGGCCTTGAAGCGCGGAACCGCTTGCTCTGGCTTTGCGGGAATGAGCAGCTCCTCACCGGTGGCCGGGTTGCGTCCCACACGCGCTTTCTGCGCGGGACGAACATGCAGTTCCACCGTACCAAGGAGCCCCAGCGACACACGTTCACCAATCATAAGCCCGGTCTCAATTGTCATGAGGTAGTCGTCGATAATCGATTTCGTCTGCGCCTGCGTTGTTTCGTTGCGGGCAGCTACATACTGCACAATGGAACGCAGCGTGAAACGGTCGGGAGCCGCCTCCGGGCTGGTTGTGAGTGTGCGGTTTGCGTGCACGAAGCTATTGGTCAGAAAGATTGAGGCCTGTCGCAGCCGTTCAATCTGGTCAGGTGCCTTCACCCCTTCAGGAAAAGACGCAATGAAGAGAATCTCGGAGCTTTGCTTAATGGGCGCATCCGAAAATACCGCGACGCTGTCTTTCTGCAGGTCGCCTGCGAGCTGAACCGAGTCGGCGGCTGTGAGCTCGGGCACGTCGGTACGCAGTGCGATACTGGCATACTCAAAGCTGCGTGTTGGTGGGTGTTCCGGGCTGTTTGCGGCTGCGCGGCCGAGATCGACCGGACCCAAGACAATGAGCGAACCGGAATAGGTTAGGACTAAGGCTCCGCGGGGATCTGCCTGGGAGAAAAGCTCCTCTCGAGTCATGTGCAGGGACTCAATTTGCTCGTTGAAAAGGTGTGTCTTTTCTAACCAGTTCTCTACCACTACCGGAAGGGCTTCTTCTGCCGAGCCAATGTCCGTTTGCTGAGCGACCGACTCCAGGTGCCGTTGTATTCTTTCCGGTAGTTGTTCAAACTGTTCCACAATATCCTCCTCAGAACTGGAATTCCCTTCCGAACCGTGCAATGCTCTAACTATATCACATTCTGGAGGAGTCACCGTGGGAGAGTATTTAGATCAAATTCCTGAGAAGATTCAGGCTCACATTCGACGGATTACGGCGAGCTCCGGTTTGCCTGATACCGAGGAGTCGGTAGAGCAAATTGCAGAGGGCTGGCTCGAGAAGAAGGCATTGTTTGAACAGCGGATGGCCGAGAACGGCATGAACGAGGTTATGCTGCTTGACGGTGACGATGCTCACGGAGCATTGATTTTCACCTATTCTGGATCACTGCTCACTATTGGTCCCGCCTTCGACACAGGTCGCACCATAGAGTACACCTCAATAGGCCTGAGGCAGGACGTGCCTGACAGCGCAGTGGCGAACGAGAGTTCTCCCCAGGGAGACATCTTGGTAGATAGCGTCGCGGAGTTTACCAATGGCCCGGTTGAGAAAAGCTCACCGGTATTAGCAATTGCCGTAGTGGGAGAAGACTTGGAGCCGGAGGAGGAGCAGGATCTGCTGAGTGAAGTGACTCAGGTTCTGACTGAAGACTTCGTAGAGGTGAACAAGACAATTGTGCAGTCCTGATGGGTAACCGCGAGGAGCTGATACACGCTCTACGTTACCTGTCGGAACGCAACAAGCCACCGTCGGCGCAGGAAACAGCCGCCATGTTTGAGGCTGTCTGCAGGGTCTTGGATGCAGAAGAAGCCCACCTGCGTCCGCCTGACTCAAGCGGACTCCCAGGTGGGGTGGTAAATCTCCGACCGGAACTGCCTCTTGTAGCTCTCCCCGATATACATGGACGACTGGAGTTCATTCTTGCGGCGCTGTCTGCATCGTATCCGGACCACGGAGTACAGGAGCCGCTACTCTATGCTTTGGACTCCGGTCGCGCGCAGCTGCTCTTCGTTGGTGACTTCGTGCACGCCGAATCCCGAGCACGTGAGCGGTGGATGCGTGCCTTTGAGGAGTTCAGCGGCGGCTTCAAGAAGCATGCCGCCATGGATCAGGAAATGAACGAGAGCCTTGGGGTGCTGCAGGCCTTTGCCCTGCTCAAACAGGCCTACCCCGAAATCGTTCATGGACTCAAGGGTAACCACGAAAACATTAGCAATGAAGAGGGTGAGGGGAATCACTCGTTCGGTAAGTTTGTGCTTGAAGGAGCTATGGTGCTTGAGTACATGGAACGCTTCTACTCCGGGGCGCCATTTGAGGCCGTGTACCGGCTGGAGAAGTCTTTGCCGCTCCTTGCTGTGGGTTCGTCCTATCTTGTAAGTCATGCCGAACCTGCTCGGTTCTTTGAGCGGGACGAGGTTATTGAGTACCGAAGCTCCCCAGAAGTGGTAGAGGGCTTGACCTGGACCGACAACGACCAGGCCGAGACTGGCGCTGTATACGCCATGCTGAAACACTATTTGCGGTACAGCGAGCCGGACGAGGCTGTCTATCTGGGGGGACACCGGCCCGTTGAAGGCCTGTATGCTGTTCGTGCGGAAGGACGCTATGTTCAGTTTCACCATCCCGCGCGGTATGTTGTCGCGCTGCCCCCGGTGAATAGGCTGTTTGACCCCAAGCGGGATGTGCTCGAACTCCAGGTGAATAGGACACTCTTTGATGGCTAAGATGGTCGAGTCTATTGGCAAGTACCGGGTACTCAAACAGCTGGCCCAGGGCGGCATGGGTGCGGTCTATACTGCGCTGCACCCAACACTTGATCGCACCGTTATCATAAAAAAATTGACCATGCGCGGCAGTGCAGATATTCGTGAGCGATTCCGGCGCGAGGCGCAGATCATGATGGATCTGCGGAATGACGCAATAGTCGATGTCTACGACCACTTCCGCGAAGGCTCGTCCTACTACATCGTCCTTGAGTACGTTGACGGAGTTTCACTTGAGACTCTCATTCAGAAGCGACGTTACCTTCCCAGTTCCATGGCCCTGCTCATTCTGCGAGAGGTCTGCCGTGGCCTGGCATATGCCCACGAACGGGGAGTGGTGCACCGCGACATTAAACCCGCCAATATTCTGATATCGAACGAGGGCGAGGTGAAGCTGGTCGATTTTGGGATTGCGACCATTCACGGGGGTGAGGCGCCATCCGAGCTTACCCGCGAGGGTATGACCCTTGGGACGCCAAGTTACATGGCCCCGGAGCAGTTCCACAACACCCGAGCGGTTGACCACCGGGCGGACATCTATTCCGTTGGTGTTGTGTTGTATGAAATGGTTACCGGCAAAAGACCGTATCCGTCCTCGTTTTCGGCCGAGGTCGTTGCCAGGATTCAGAAAGGACGATATCTGCGGCCGCGGCGAGTGAATCCACAGGTGTCTGCATGTGCCGCCCGGCTGATTCGGCGGCTGCTCAAGCCACGGCCGGAACGGCGTATTTCCGATTTAGAACAGGTAATCCGACGCATTAACCGCCACTTGCGGCTGAAGCCTCATGGACGCGCCACAGCTCAGATCAAGCGCTACCTGGCGGGTGAGGAGTCGGCTGGCAGAGTTCGTCGGAGCAAAGGCTTGGTGGCGGCGGTGGTGCTCCTGTGTACGCTTCCGCTTTTGATTGGGGTGGTCTGGGGCGTGGGCCAGGGCTACCACCGGGAGCTGTTTATGCCTGGAGAGTATGGGGCGCTGGATGCCTCGACTCGGGTGAGGAAACTTGGCAGAGATGTGCGTGATATACGGGTAACCGGACATCTCTTTATTGACGACAACGAGAGCATTCCTGCACTTCCCAATGGGCGGCTGCAGTTTGTGCATGCGCCGGAGCTCGAGACACAACAGTTCTATGTTTTTCGGGCTCCTCGTCAGCAGCTTCCGGCGGGAGCATATCGCCTGAAGGTGGAGACCGGTGGCTCGGTGTCGTGGCATTCTTTTGCTGTGCGCACACTTCGGGAGCGCAGCGACACACCATTTGTGATCCCTGGACGGCAGGAAGATGCGGAGCGCGTCACTGCCGAGTTTCTCGAGCTAGATGAGCTGCCTCTCGTGGTCGTTTTTGATATACACGACCGTGAGACCGGAGCTCGGCTCGGCGACCCAGTTGAAATTTCCGTACATGTTGGCAATCGCTGGCGTGTATGGGACGAAGCGGTTGCAGCCGAGATGCGGAGCGGGAACACCTACCGCTTTCGGTTTGAGCATCCGGAATACAGCACCCAGGAGTTTGGTCTGGCTATAGATCCGGAGCAAACTCGGTTACTGCTCAATGTTGGGCTGGCGTCAAGAACCGCGCGGTAAGGAGTAGAACATGTCAATTCTCATTCGACGCCTGGTGTATCTCTGCATGGGGGTGATAGGCGGCCTTGCGGTCTGGCCCGCAGTCGAGCTTATGCTCAGTGTACAGCACCTTTTTCCAACCTACCTCCTGTTCAGCCTCACATCGGGAGCCATTTTTGGTGCAGTTATGGGCGGCTTTTTCGGCATGATTGACGGCATGATTGCAGGTGCGACCCGACGAGTTCTCAGCGGCGCTGGCTTTGGGGCGCTCATAGGCGCTGGTGGTGGCGCCGTGGGGTTCTTCATTGGACAGATGCTTCTGCTCCTTCTCAGTGATCCGGACGTGGTGGGCATTGCGTTATCACGAGCAATCGGCTGGGCGGTCTTGGGGCTGTGCGTCGGTGCATCCGAAGGTATTCGCCGAGTTTCATGGCGCCGTGCTGGTGTAGGAGTAGTGGGTGGTTTTTTGGGAGGTCTGCTTGGTGGTACTGCCATTGAAGTAATACCCTACTGGCTCCCTGAGGGAGTGGCACGTCCGGCGGGGCTTCTGCTGTATGGGCTCCTGGTGAGCGGTATGTATAGTCTGGTAGAAAGTCGACAAAGCAGTGGTCTGTTGCGACTCTTGAACGGCTTGTACAAGGGGAAGGAGTTCATTCTTAATCAACGCAGGATTCGCATAGGGGTGTCGCAAGGGAGTGATGTGCTTCTTCCAGGCTACCACCGCGTTGCTGAGCGACACGCCGAGGTGCGGGAGCTTAAAGGTGAGTTGAGGTTGGTGGCGCTGAGTGAGGACCACCCGACCAAGGTTAATGACGAGCAGCTTGGAACGTCTTCACAACGAGCACTCAAGTTTGGCGATGTGATACAGATTGGTAGCGCCAAGTTTCTCTTTCGGCCACTTTTGGTGCTGGGGGTGCTCCTCCTTGGTACGCTCGTGGTCGGCCCGGTTCGGTTGCAGGCTCAGAATCTTCGCGTTGCGCAGGTGAACACCGCCCGCTTACTGACCCACCAGGCGGTGGACTTGTACCTGGGAATTACCGACGCTGACGGTAGCCCCATTGGGGGCGTCGGCGCGGCTCATCTGCGAGTGTACGAGTCCACCGATGGTCTGACATATACCGAGGTTCCGGTTCTGGAGGTGGAGGAACGTGCCGCCGAGACCGAAGGCGTCACGGTGCTGTTACTGGTAGACAACTCCGGGAGTATGTATGCCACCATAGATGGGAGCCCGACTCAAGATCCGGAGCAGACACGAATGGCTGGTGTCAAGCGGGCAATTCGCAGCTTTCTGGCTGAGATTGAGCACCCGAGGGACCGCGTAGCGCTCGCCGAGTTCAATACCCATTACTCATTGCTGACCGAAGCTACAGATTCATTACGCACCGTTGAGCTTTTACTCGACACGATCACTCGACCGAGGCCGGAGGACGCGTATACCGAACTGTATCGAGCAATCTCTCTGGCTACCGAAGATCTGGAGGCAGCCGAGGGTAGGCGAGCGCTTCTTGTTCTCACAGATGGAGAAAACTATCCATTCACGGTGCATAGCGGCCAGCCCCATCCGGTGCACGGAGAGGAAGTTGTTATCGGTGAGGAACTGCTTTATCAACTGCAACGTAGCGCGGTTGGGGTATTTGGTATTAGCTTTGCCGGTGGAACCGATCCCATGCTCCAAGAGATTGCTGGCACTGGCGGGGGGCAGGTCTACGACGCCGCCGACGGCGATGAGCTCGGAGCCATATACTCTGACATTCGGGAACGCATTCTGCAGGAGTATCGTGTGCGCTACCGGGCGGCAATAACACCTACCGAGCAGCGGTACGTGAGGGTGGTTCTTGAAGTTCCGGCGGGCAGGGCTGAGCAGGAGCGCAGCTACTTCGCCGGAACCCTCTTTGGCCTTCCGCGTGACGACTTTGGTGCCCTCTTTGGTATACCTTTTCTGGTGGCGCTATTGCTCGCTGCCGCGCTTGCACGCTTGCGATTCCTCAACCGGCGTAGCTCGGCAAATGTTGAAATCCTGGACCTGCGTGGGCGGTCAACTCAGGTGCTCAATCTTAGCGGACAACAGACAGTTATTGGGGCAAGCGCTGAGGCAGATATCACGCTCAGTCATTCCCCCGACATGCAGGACAAACATGCAACTATTGTGTTTGACGAAAGAAAGGGAAGCTATACCGTTGTGAGTGTGCAGCCTGTAGAGGTCAACAACCATCTGACAAACCGGCGTGAACTTGAGCCGGGGGATGTCATTCAGCTTCCGGGTGCCACCGTAGTTTTTGACCGTCCTGAGAGACATGAAGGTCCCGAGCGACCGGAGTCTTCCGCGGACTCCGATTGATCGAGTAACGCGGAAGAATCATTGTGATCTTGACCTAATCTTAACACAACCCCGACTCAGTCTGGACATGCCTTGTGTACACTCGGTGTATCAAAGCAAGGAGGAAGTGACATGAAAAAACTTCTCTTAGGTATTTTGTTGGTTGGATCGATGAGTCTTCTCTTCTTCGCCTGTGAACCGGTGGAAGGAGACTTTGGTGAGCCACTGGATGAGCCAATGGAGCAAGAAAACGGATTCTAATGGTGCATTGATCAGCATTAGTGAAGCACAAGGAGTACAACAATGCAACATGGAAGAAAAACAAGACGATCGGTCACCCCGCTCATAATGGGTGCCGTCATTGGGGCGGTGAGCATGGTTTTTGCCGCCCCGGTAGTCGCGCAAACCGGGTTTGAGGCACCACCTCAGCAAGCACAAATAGAGGTGAGCGACGGTGAGCTGGCTAGTTTCGCAGATGCCATGGGCGACCTGCAAGAGATTCAGTTTGAGGCACAGAGCGAAGTGAATGAGATGGTAGAAAGCTCCGAACTGGATACCGCACGTTTTAACGAGATTCACAACGCCTTGAACAACCCTGAGTTTGACATGCCTGCGGATGTAACTGACGGCGAGCGCGACACCTATGAGAGCCTCATTGGTTCCATTGGTGAGGTTGAGCAGGAGATGCAGGCCGACATCCAAACGGTGGTCGCCGATGCCGGGCTTGAGGTTGAACGCTTCAACGAGATAGCCATGGCCGTACAGAGTGACCCTGAGCTCTTTGAGCGCCTTCAGGAGTACATGCAATAGGTACGACGCAGCGTCCGAAGCGGTAGCGTTCGCGCTGCTGGCATTCAGCTGAGACGGGAGGTTCCAATGAGGGCCTCCCGTTTTTTTTCGCCTCCGGCGTCGCCAACCAAGAGGTGCTGGCCGGTCTCCATTGAAAAAGCTTATTTTTTCAGTGTGATTACGCTTACTCATCGACGCGTATACGGAGGTAGCTATGCAGTTCTCGAAAACCATCGCTCCCCATAAGTCCACACTGCCGGTTGACCTGAGACCGCGGGTGTGGCGTGCAGTTCTGTTTCTCGTGTTTTTTATGGGTGTGTTCCTGCACTTGGGTGTTGCTCAGGAAGGCCCCGATCTCATTGATGAACCAGAGTCTCTGCGAGTTCCGCGCATTGGAGTAGCGCGCGTCTTTGGGGGCGACGAAGACGCGAGACTATCTGCGGTTGCAGAGTCACTTACCGACACGGTAGAGCTCAACCTGCGACTTCTCGGTCGATACGAGGTGCATCGTCTCGATGCACCTGAGTTGGCCGTAGGCGATATCCAAGGACAGACAGCCTGGGCCGCGGAGGTGGCCGCCGAGGAGCTTCTCGATTATGTGCTCTTGGGTACTGCCACCGCCGACGAACTTGCGATATCTATCGAGCTGAGCATCTTTGACCGCCAAGAGGACGCGCGTACGGTCGATGCCGCAGAACGGGTTGAGAGCATCTTTGATCTTTTTGATGCTGCAGACGAGGTAACAACCACGCTCCTCTCGGCCTTCAGTGGAGAAATAATCGTCTTTGGCACTCTTTCCATTCAACCTGACAGACCGGGAAGCTATACTGTCCTCATTGACGGAGCCGAAATTGGTGTCAACATCCGCGAGCAACGGGTTCTTGCCGGGAACCGAGTGATTGAAATCACCCAGGATCGAATCTTTGACACCTACATCATTCATAGCGAAACCGTCTCGGTACAGGAAGCTCGCATCGAGCCCGTGCGCTTTGAAATACCGCTACTACATCCTGATGAATCAGCCGCGATTGCGGAAATTGAGAATGAGATTGACGAGTTGTGGAACCTTCCAAATGCACAATTTCAAGTCGAACGTAGTTTTGAAGAACTTGAAGAACTGCTTTCGGACACGCCGTTCGCACCGGAACTCAGCGGAGAGTTGCAACGGGTGAGGGAAGTGAGGCAAGCATATGCACAACATGCCGCCGCGGGCTTTCCGTTTGACCCCGAGCGTGTTCGATTGGTTGCGTCCTTCGACCGGTTGTCAACCAGCTATGGGTTCATGGACCCCGGCGCCCAGGAGGTGCCCGAGGTATCGCGTCCTGGGTTCCTTAACCGACTTGATATCTTCTCTGCAGGCTCGCCTACGCGCCTGCGCCTTGGGGGCGGTATTGCGCTTGGGTCAGACTATAAGATTCCTGGTGTCTCATCCGGGGCAGGTGAGAATCTGGACGGTCTTGGCAGCTTTGCTGGAGTCGGTTTGGAGTTCGCGCCTGGGTCAGGGATCTTTCATGGGCTTATGAACCTGGAGTCCGGCAGTGGTGGCGACAACGTGAGCATTCTTGAGGCAGGAGACGAGCCAATATCGTACCGCTACGGTTATGCTGGCCTGGGGCTGGGCGTGAACTATGAAGTTCTCAACCGGCTGGGAGTCCTGGTTGACCTTGAGTATGGACTGCAGATGATCAGGTATGATCTGGGAAATGATGAGTCGGGTAGCGTGACCACAGACCCTGCCGATGGTCGAGTAGCCCTGCGAACAGGGTTGAGGTTTGCGGTATCTCCCCGTTTTGATGCCCAGATAGCTTATGAGGTGCAACCTCGCGGCGTGTTGCGCCATACCCTGGGTGTCAGCATTGTGTCCCGAATAGGGCCGGTACGAGATCGCCGGAGCAATCCTGCTCTGGATCGGGATATCCCCTTTGAGTATGCAGTGGCTATGAATGAAGCCGGGGCTGACTACCTAGATGAGCGATATATTTCCGCATACTATGGATACCGGCAGGCGCTTAGTCTTGCCGAGACCGTGGAACAGGAAGCTTTTGCGCAGGCTGCGTTAGCTCGAGCACGTTATGAATATGAAGCTCAACTCGTCGGACGCAGTTTCGAGGGTATTGAAACGACCTTGCAGCACTATCTCGCGCTGCGGGAGCTTGATCGCGACCTGGCGCTCGAACTCAACTATCTCGTGCGGGCTGAGCCGGACTCCGAGGACGAGGAACTCCGACGACTTCGCCAGGCAGTGCGCTGGTTTGAGTAATCCCGGATACTCATTGACCACCGCCTGTGAAAAGTCAAAAAGTCAGGACGGTGAACCCTTCGGCAATAAGCCTGCGCCGTCAAAGATAATGCGGACATCATCACCGAATTCCTTGGCCTCCTTGGCAAGCTCAAGCGCGCAGGATGATCAGTTTGTTCAAGCTCTAATCTGAGATTCTCGTCAGCAGTAGGGGAAGCCAAAAGCACGAAGGCGTAGTGCGGGGTGATGTGGAAAAATAGCCAGGAGTGAGGATTGAACTCACGACCTGCTCATTACGAGTGAGCCGCTCTACCACTGAGCTATCCTGGCGTGTGAGGTCGCAGTATAGCGAAATCGTTTCGTCATATCAAGGTTTTTTCCCACAGCACCGATAATCAACTGTAGTTGCCCGCGCGGAAAGCGTGATGTAACGAGCAGATGCTTGCGCCAAGACGGCGCGAAGCGGGGGGATCGCGTGATTCGAGGTTTATACACAGCTGCCAGCGGCATGCATGCCCAGGAACACAGGCTTGATGCGCTTGCGAACAACCTGGCCAACGTAGACACCGCGGCCTATAAGCGGGACCAGTCGGTGCACAAAGCCTTTCCGGAACTTCTCATACGTCGAATGTCGGACGACGGAGTGCAGCGTGTGCCCTTTATGCGGCCTATAGGTTCAGTTGACACTGCGCCGGTCGTCGGAAGGCTCGGTACCGGGGTAGAACAGAACGAGGTCTACACCATTTACAGTCAGGGGTCGCTGAAATCAAGCAGCAACGACTTTGACCTGGCCCTGAACGGCCCCGGCTTTTTTGTTGTGGAGACGCCCTACGGGGAACGGCTGACCCGCAACGGCTCCTTCATGATTGGCCAGGAGGGGATTCTCTTAACACAGGAAGGTTTTCCTGTGCTGGGCGAGAATGGCCCCATCGAGCTCAAACTCAATAATTTTCGGGTAGAAAAGGACGGCCGGATCTTCCATAACCCACGCTATGCCGACGACCCAAACCGTCTGGTCACCATGAGAGAGAACGAGTGGGAGGAGATGGAGGAGCTTGACCAGCTGCGCCTGGTCGATGTACGCCGCCCGCGACATCTCCGTAAACAAGGCGGCAGTCTGTATAACTCCACCTGGGAAAGCGGTGATCCACAGAGGCTTGAGGGAGATGCACGGCCGCAGGTCTTGCAGGGCTACATCGAGACATCGAACGTGAATCCAGTCACCGAAATGGTTGAGATGATAGCGGTGAACCGTGCCTACGAGTCCAATCAGAAAGTTATTGATGCACAAGACCAGAGCACCGGCAAGCTTCTCAATGAAGCTTTGCGAATGTAGGGAGTAAGAACACATGATGCGTGCATTATGGACCGGCGCCTCCGGGATGACCGGCCAGCAGTTTAATATTGACACCGTTGCCAACAACCTGAGTAACGTGAACACT
The DNA here is from genome assembly GCA_007127105.1 of Spirochaetales bacterium. GTDB lineage: Bacteria > Spirochaetota > Spirochaetia > DSM-27196 > SLAA01 > SLAA01. The sequence continues at coordinate 48,851 of SLAA01000073.1, forward strand.
ACCGGCTTCAAAAAAAACCGTGCCGACTTCCAGGATCTCATCTACCAGACAGTGCGAACTGCGGGCACGCCCGCAACCGAGGAAACCCTCGTGCCTGTTGGTGTACAGGTTGGACACGGAGCGCGAGTTGCGGGAACACAGAAGATGTTTTCTCAGGGTTCGTTGCAACACACTGATAACCCTGGTGACATTGCTATTGAGGGCGAAGGCTTTTTCCGAGTCATGATGTATGACGGCAGCCTGGCCTACACGCGTGACGGTGCCTTCAAAATTGACGCTGAAGGGCAGCTGGTGAGCTCGGACGGCTACCGCGTCATGCCGGAGATTATTCTTCCGGAAGGGTTTCTGCAGAACTCCCTGAACATTACCGAAGACGGGCGTGTCTTTGTGAACTTGCCCGATATCGACGACCCGATCGAGGTCGGCCGCATGGAGCTGTATCGTTTCGTTAATCCAGCCGGGTTGCAGGCGGTAGGTGAGAACCTGTTTAAGGTTTCTGGGGCCTCGGGCGATGCAATTGCCGGGGTGCCGGGCTTTGACGGAATGGGCCGCACACATCATAAGTTTCTGGAAACCTCGAATGTCGACGCGATTGAGGAAATGGTGAACATGATTGTGGCGCAGCGCGCCTACGAAATGAACTCGCGTACCATTCAAACTACCGACTCAATGCTTGGTATTGCAAACAGCCTGAAACGGTAACGCGCTACTCTCGTGGCGTGTACCCCCCCGTGGTGAGGAATAGATGATGGATGTACTAAACAGCAACATGGCCCGTTTTCATACCGCGCAGAGCGCCGCGACCTCTAACACCCCTACCATTCGGGGCAACGAAGAAAGGGAGCGCCTGATAGAGGTCACTCAGGAGTTCGAGGCGATGTTTGTGAAACAGATGCTCGACTCCATGCGCTCAAGCCGCGATACCGAGAGCGACCTCTTTCACGGTGGATTTGCCGAAGAGGTGTTTGATGACATGCTTTACAGTGAGTATGCCAAAAAGATGGCCGCAGGCGCAGATTTTGGCATTGCGCGACTACTCCAGCAACAGTTTGGAGTTGAATAGGCGTATCTCTTCGTCTCAAGAACGTACAAAAAAATGCACAGTTCCCGTGGATCACGGGAACGAAAATTGCAACCTCCAGACAATTCCCTAATACATAACAAGTTATTAGCTCGACTCCTGCGTTGGAAAGTTGGCACGCAAATTGCATAACATGCAGTAGGAGTTTGCCATGACGAAACGACAGGCCGTGCCGACCGAGCAAGATGATTTGCTACGGTCCTACTTCGACCAGATCAAGAAAACCCCTTTACTCAGCTTCGAGGAAGAACTCGAACTGTCCCGGCGCATCGAAAAAAAGGATGACGCAGCACGGAAGCAGCTGATTGAGGCTAATCTACGTTTGGTCGTGAAAATTGCTAAGGCCTACGTAACGCCAGATGTACCCTTTCTTGACCTTGTTCAGGAAGGCAATATCGGCCTTATGAAAGCCGCAGAGAAATACAGTTATCACAAACAAGTACGTTTCAGCACCTATGCCTCCTGGTGGATAAAACAGTCAATAACCCGTTCTCTCTCCAACAAGCGCCGTGCTATTCGGTTGCCGCATCGTAAGGAGGATGCACTCAAGAAAATTCAACGGAGTTTCACGGTACTCAGTCAACGCTTGTCGCGCAAGCCCAGCGTTGAGGAGGTAGCGGCAGACACATCAATGCCGGTGGTAGAGGTGCAGGATATTCTCAAGATATCGAACGCAATTATTTCACTTGACAGCGACATAAACGAAGACAACGGCACCTTTCATGATGTGTTTGAGGACTACTCATACGCTCCGGACGCCGAGATCATGCAGAACACGGTACGTGAAGAAACCTTGAGATTTCTCGACAAGCTGTTGGAGAAAGAGAAAAAAATTCTGATGTACCGCTTTGCTTTCTACGGAGGAAAGAAGTATACCTTGAAAAACATTAGTGACGAGATGGGAATCTCTCCCGAGACCGTTCGTCAGGTCGAGCTTCGTGCCCTCAGGAAACTGCGTGAACGCGCCGATGAAATACGGGAGCATGTGTACAACTAAGCGCCAGTAGAGGTCGGGGTGACAGGTCGCCCCGACCGCTGATACCGCGTTTGGTTGCCCCGCTTCAAACTTTTCATTAGGCTCGGTGAATGGCAGCGGAAAAATCAAAGAAAACTAAGACTTCTGCACGCCAACGACGGGTCGTACTTGCCTACGGCGTTTTGTCAGCCATTACCCTGGTACTGCTGGCCGGAGTGCTGCTGCTCCCCAGCGGTGATCTACCGCCGGATGGGGTCGCCACGCATGAAGGTGTACCAGGCCTCGAGCGTGCAACCGAACCCAAGTCGGAACCGGACGAGCTTCCAACACCGGAAGCTCGTCCGGACACGATCCCGCTTCCAGAGACGGAGATAGCCCCAAGACCAGAAGTCACCCCGGTACCAGCCGCGGCCATGCTACCGCGTGAAACTGCCGGCCAGCTCTATTTCGTAATTGATGATGCTGGCTATAGCCTTGATCAGCTAGAGCCGTTCCTGGACTTTCCCGGCGCGCTCACAATTGCAGTTCTACCACAGCTCGCGTATTCGACTCCGGCGGCACTTTCGGCGATAGCCGCGGGCAAGGAAGTGATACTGCACCAGCCAATGGAGGCCGAGAGCGGTAAGGATCCCGGACCGGGTGCAATCTACGTGGGCGATAGTCCTGAGCAGATCCGGGAGGTTCTTGCCATCAACTTGGCAACGGTTCCAGGCGCCATTGGAATGAATAACCATATGGGTTCACGCGCGACCTCGGATCGCGCTACAATGGAGGCGGTTCTGCTTGATGCGGCGGAACGGAATATGTATTTTCTTGATAGTCGAACTGCGGTGAGTACGGTTGTTGCCGAGACTGCACGGAGTTTGGGGCTTTCAATATTGGAGCGGAACGTGTTTCTAGACAACGACCCAGATCGTGACTCAATTGATGCTGCTATTCGTGAGGGCATGGCCATTGCGTCCCGGCGTGGACACGCGGTGATGATCGGTCATGTTATGGTAACCGAGCTTGCCGAGGCCCTGCATGATCTCTATCCGGAGATGCTGGACGAGGGGTACGAGCTCCTTCCGCTTTCGCAGTTACTCAGCAACGGCCGCGACGACGCCTTGCCCGCTCATGCTCATCCTCGGGATTGAAAGCAGCTGTGACGACTGCTCCCTGGCAATAGTAGAGGACGGACGTCGAATAGTTGCACATACCGTTGCCTCGCAGGTGGAACTTCACCGTCCCTACGACGGTGTGGTCCCGGAGCTGGCATCTCGGGCGCACACCGAACTCATACTGCCGACCTACCGCGAGACCCTGAAGCGTGCCGGACTTGAGCCAGCCGCTCTGGATGGGGTCGCGGTCACCTCGCGCCCTGGACTCTCGGGGTCACTGGTGGTAGGTGTGTCTTTTGCTAAGGCGCTTGCCTACGGTCTCGACATTCCGCTTATAGGAATTGACCACATACTTGCGCATTTGTACGCGCCCCAGTTGGCCGAGCCTATTGAGTACCCGTTTCTGGGGGTTTTGGTTTCCGGCGGGCACACCCTCATTTGTAAGGTTCAGGATTTTGACGACATTGAGGTGCTGGGAACCACAATTGACGATGCCTGTGGCGAGGCCTTTGACAAGGTAGCGAAGCACCTTGGGCTTGGGTATCCGGGTGGTGTAGTCATAGACCGGCTTGCGCGGCTGGGCAACGCAGAGGCCTTTCGGTTTCCTGTGCCGTCGCTGCACAAGGGAGATCACAGGTACGATGTCTCATACAGCGGCCTCAAGACGGCGGTGGTGAACCAGCTTGATCAGTTTCACACTCCCGGCTTTGAGAAGAGCCATGAGAACATTGCAGCAGCCTTTGAAAAGGCGGCGGTAGACATGCTGGTCTCCCGCGTGTTGCGGGCTGCCAAGGATACCGGACTCAGCTGCATTGTTGCCGGTGGTGGCGTGGCTGCTAACACGTATTTTCGCAGTCGCCTGGCCGAAGCCCCCCGGGGCCGCCACAAACCCGCCCCCGGCGCGGGGGTGTCCGAGTACACCGTGGTTTTTCCGCCACTTGAACTCTGCACCGACAACGGAGCAATGGTTGCTGGAATTGGTTATCAACACATAATTCGCGGAGACAGAAGCGGCCTCGATCTAGAGGTGAGCTCCAGGGTTCCACGCTTCCGGCACGCTTACCCGTAGGGCGGTTTTGTTCCGTAGACACGACGCCGTGCTGATACAAGAGCTTAATCGCCGTACACGAG
>SLAA01000008.1 GCA_007127105.1 Spirochaetales bacterium
ATCTTCGGGTCCTTGCCGACGCGGTGCTTCAGCAAGGCTTGAAGCTCTACTCTTGGTGGCGGGATATAAACTGTGATATCGCTAATGCCCACGTTTCTGATGCTCGACACACTGTTTGCCATACAAATTCCACCTTTCGGACGCGGCTACATCGGCCTAAACCGGTAAAGATATATCTTATAACTATAACATGCAACGGAATCAATTGAAAACAGTATAATGGCGCAAGCGACTCTCGGCAACGACAGAGAGCAATTACCTTCCGAATGTGTTGCCCTCCCTAAGTGAATGCGCCACAATATGTACCGTGAAAAGACGTGGAGTATTACTGTCCGGCGGCGTGGATAGTGCCACCGCGCTTATGCGGCTCGTCGCAGGCGGTGAAAAAGACATTACAGCCTACTATCTCAAGATCTGGCTTGAGGACGAACTCAGCTATATGGGCGACTGCCCATGGGAAGAGGACCTTGCATATGCGCGTGCGGTGTGTGAGCACGCCGGGGTTCCGCTTCAGGTGGTTTCGCTCCAACAGGAGTACTATGACCGGGTGGTGTCCTATGCACTTGCCGAACTCCGTGCGGGGCGTACCCCCAGTCCAGATATCTTCTGCAACCAACGCATCAAGTTTGGTGCTTTTCTCGAGCGGCTCGGAGCTGAGGTCGATATAGTCGTCAGCGGACACTACGCCCGAATTGAACACCGTGCGGGTGAGGTTCGGCTCCTTCGTGCGCCAGATCCGGTCAAGGACCAGACCTATTTCCTGTCGCATTTGTCCTCAGGTCAGCTCGCGCGCCTGGAGTTTCCTATTGGCGAGTTCACCAAGAGTCAGGTGCGTGCTCTGGCCGAGGAGTATGCATTGCCCAACCGCGACCGCCCTGACAGTCAGGGTATCTGCTTCCTGGGCAAAATTCGCTATCCGGACTTTGTTCGTCACTACCTGGGGGAGCGTGAGGGCGATATAGTCGAGCGCGAGACGGGAATCGTGCTGGGGAAGCACCGGGGATTCTGGTTTCATACCATTGGCCAGCGGCAAGGTTTGGGACTTGGGAATGGGCCATGGTACGTAGTTGGAAAGAATCCAGGGGAAAACGTCGTGTATGTATCGCACGCAACTCACCAAAATGAACAGGTTCGCCGTGAGTTCTTCGTCGAGGATCTGCACTGGATTTCTGGTCATTCCCCGCTCAACACCTCCGGTGCTTGTCAGCTTCAGACAAAACTCAGGCATGGGCCGGAGCTTCAGGACTGCGTGCTCAGTGTTCCGCCCAATCAACGGCCGGCAGGACTCTTGCGCGTAGAGCTCAAGGACGGTGATCGGGGTGTGGCGCCCGGGCAGTTCTCGGTGTTTTACCAGGGCGAGCAGTGTCTTGGGGCCGCAAAGATCAGCGCCGAGGGTTTGGAACAATGAAGGTGTTGCTCGTAGAGGACGACGCCAAGATTCGTGACTTCTTAAGCAAAGGACTGAGCCAGGAAGGCTTTGTCGTGGACGCGGTCGACCGTGCCGAGCACGGGCTTGCTGCTTGCCTGGGCCAGGCGAGCGGTGGTGCGGCCTCCGAGTCCTATGATGCAGCAATTGTCGACCTCATGCTGCCGGGCATGGACGGGTTAACTCTCATTGAGCGGCTTCGAGGACAGGGCGTCCGCATGCCCATTCTTATCCTCAGCGCGCGGCGCTCGGTAGATGACCGCGTAAAGGGGTTCCAACGCGGCGGCGACGACTATCTTGTGAAGCCGTTCTCCTTTGCCGAGCTTGTTGCGCGGTTGCATGCCCTCATTCGTCGATCCGCACCCCCCGACGCGGCCCAGCAGCTTGTGGCGGCAGACCTTTGTGTTTATCCCCAGACTCGCGAGGTGTACCGAGGTGACTCGCGCATTGAGCTTGGGCCACGGGAGTTTACGCTTCTGGAGTACCTGCTCCGCAATAAAGGGCGGGTGCTCTCCAAGACAATGATCATGGAACGGGTGTGGAACTACGACTTTGACCCACAAACAAATGTGGTGGATGTTCTGGTGTCGCGCTTGCGGAGCCGGATAGACCGTGACTTTGAACCCAAGCTCATCCATACCATACGCGGCGTAGGATATGTTCTTAAAGAAGATACAGTTTAAGCTAACCATGGCCTTTCTCATCGTCTTTGTGATGAGTACCACGGTCTTTCATCTCCTTTCTTTCTACTCACTCTATACCTCGCTCAGGAACGACGACCATGCAGCGTTGCGGTCACGCCTGCTCAGCTACTGGGCCCAGTTCCAAATTGGCGGAATGCAGATGTTGCATGAGGAGCTTGACCTTGAGAGTTTGCTTGGTGGCGAGCGCCCGGCATTGGTACGAGTCTCGGAGCGGGGTGGCCGCACCGTTCTGCTTCTGCACCCGGCCGCATGGGCTGCCTTCCCGCTTGATCAGCTGTCCGGTTTTCAGCGCTACGGCCTTGAACAGGTTCGCAGGCTCAACGCTCCAGGTCTGGAGTTTGGTCTGGAGGTAGCCGCCATAAACCTCGGGGAACGGTACGTGCTTCAGGTCGGCCTCAGCACCGAGGGGCGTGACCGACTCCTGCGTGCCTTTGTTCGCAATTTCGTGTTTGTTGTGGTGTCCATCTCTGGGGTAGGTTTTTTCCTTGGCCTGGTCTTGACGGCTCGCTATCTCCGGCCTCTGGGTAAGCTGAATGACGTCATAGCCGAGATCCTGTCCACCGGGGAGGTTTCAACGCGGATTGAACGGAGTGAGACCGGAGACGAGTTTGACACCCTCATCGAGTCATTTAACCGCATGCTCGCAAACATTGACGGTCTGCTTGCAGGTATGCGATCCACTCTCGACACCGTTGCCCATGATCTGCGCACCCCGGTGACCCGCATGCGAGGTGTAGCAGAGATTGCCCTGCGCGGAGAGCCGGACATCGACAGGTACCGTGAGGCGCTTTCTGACTGCCTTGAGGAGTCTGAAAGTGTGGTCAAGCTGCTTGACGCAATTATGGAGCTATCCGAGGCTGAGTCCGGCCTTCATAGTCCAAGTAGAGAGCCTGTTGAGCTCCTTGCGCTCTTGGGCGATGTCGTAGATCTCTATGCCTTTGCCGCCGAGGAGCGTGCCATACGCATTGAAGGCCCGGTACTCGAGCACCACCGGTCTACGGGAGCATGGAGCGGCGCCCCACCCACGGAGTTTTACGTTGTTGGCGATTCGGCACGCCTGCGCCAAATGATTGCTAACCTGCTCGACAATGCGGTCAAGTACTCCCCGCCATCCGGAACGGTACGGGTCTCGCTGCAGGCACACGACGGCGAGCAGGCGGAACAGAGTGAGTCTAAAAACTACGTCACCATCAAGGTCGAGGACGGTGGCACCGGTATCCCTGACGAAGAGTTGCCGTATATCTGGCAACGGCTCTATCGTGGGCGAGAGGCTGTGGGGCGTCCGGGGCTTGGCATAGGCCTCAGCCTGGTCAAAACCGTTGTAGAGGCGCACTCGGGGCAGCTTGAGGTCGGCAGGTCGGATCTTGGCGGGGCCCTGTTTCAAGTGCAATTGCCTCGCCTGTGAGCTGGGGCCAAGACCCGAGCAGGCTTCATCGTTTTCCCAAACATGACAGAGATGTAATGTTTCTGTAAGGTTATGGAAAGCTCCTCCCGCTATCTTCAGGCTCGGAGGTTGATATGCAGAAACGCACATGGGCACAAATGATCGTCAGTGGTGTACTTGCCGGTGTGGTGGGTTTTGTCTTGGCATTCGTGACGCTCTCCGGGCTTGAGACTCCGGAAAGCAGCGGCGGAACCGAGGCCCGGTGGACATCCAGTGGCTCCTCGGCAGTTCTCGCGTCACACGATGAGCTTCCTGTCTCGGTCCCGGCCGGTGGTGACCTTATGGATGCCTATCAGACCGCCTTTCGGCGAGTCGCCGACCAGACAATTCCAGTCGTAGTAGAAGTAAATGTAGTGAACATTGTCCGTCAACGGCGGCCAACCTCACCGTTTGAGTTCTTTTTTGGCACTCCCCGTGATGGTTCGCAGGAGCAAGAGTATCGGCGCCCCGGACTCGGGTCGGGGGTCATTGTACGAAGATCTGGGAACGATGTTTTCGTTCTCACCAACAACCATGTGGCAGGTGAGGCCGAGGAAATTCAAATCACTCTCGCAGATGGTCGGCAGTTCGAGGCCGAACTTGTTGGGGGTGATGCCCGTCGTGACCTGGCCCTGCTTAAGTTCCAGAGTTCAGAAGATGTGCCCATAGCCCGACTGGGAGACTCCGACTCCCTGCGAGTTGGTGACTGGGCCTTTGCGGTCGGCAACCCGCTTGGATTCAGCTCCACCGTGACGGCCGGGATTGTGTCTGCAATTGGGCGAAATCCGGGGCCTGAGTCGGGAATGCCTATGCTGACCGACTACATTCAAACCGATGCAGCCATCAATCGTGGGAACTCGGGCGGTGCATTGGTTAATCTCAAGGGCGAGGTCATTGGTATCAATACCTGGATCGCCTCACAAACCGGCGGAAACATAGGGCTTGGCTTTGCAATTCCGGTGAATGTCGCCAAACGGGTGGTTGATGACTTCATCAGGGACGGTCGGGTTACCTATGGCTGGTTGGGAATTTCCACCGGCGACGCAGGCCCGCAGCTGCGCAGCGGTATGGACCTTGGCTCTGCCGAGGGAGCATTTGTGTATAACGTGTTCCGGGGATCACCCGCAGAAGAGGGTGGCATCCTGCCGGGAGACTTCATTACCCGGATCAATGGTACGCGAGTCAGCGACAGCAACAGCCTGGTTCGCACGGTTGCCGACCTTCAGCCGAACGCGGAAAGCCGGTTTAGCATCATTCGTGACGGAGATGAGATAGAAATCAGTCTCCAGACGGCCATTCGTGAAGATGAGGCAGAGGTAGCTCGACGCAGTTCACGCATGTGGCCTGGGCTTGCGGTCACCCCAATTACGGATCAAATCCGTGAAGAGCTCGGCCTTGATAGAAATGCAGGAAGTGTAATTGTTGGAAATGTTGTTCAAGATGGCCCCGCCGCGACGGCCGGAGTTCGTGCCGGGGATATTATAAATAGAGTTAATAATCGGAACATTGAGAGCCTGGCGGACTTTTACCGCGCGCTCAACGATGCTTCCTCCGACGAGATCATGTTCCGCATCCGGCGCGGAGAACAAAACATACTTGTCGGTCTTGTACGTTAAGCCTCCACGCGGCCTGGACACACCTGTAGTCCTGTCTTCCCCTTCCATCCCCCCCGTCCGGGTCGCGTATTTGACATACCGTAGCAATCTTTTCTATGCTACGGGCCTTATGTTAAGTCGGACACACACAGTGAATCCGAAGGCTTCTTTCCCGCCTGTCAGTGTCGCTCCCATGATGGAGCGCACTGACAGGCATTTTCGCTACTTAGCCCGGATCATTTCACCACATACTCTTCTCTACACCGAAATGCTGACACCGCGAGCGATCATTCACGGTGACCGCGACTATCTTCTGGGCTTTCATGAGTCCGAGCATCCGTTATCATTGCAGCTTGGCGGCGACAATCCGGATGAAATGGATCAGGCCATAAAGCTTGCGCAGCCATACGGATACGACGAAATCAACCTCAACATTGGGTGCCCGAGCGAGCGTGTGCAAACCGGAAACTTTGGAGCCTGCCTCATGGCAAATCCAAAGCATGTTGCTCGGCTGGTCGAGGCTATGCGGGGGGCCACCGATAAGGAGGTCACGGTCAAGCACCGCATTGGCATTAACGGGCGCGACAGCTACGACGAGCTTTGTGAGTTTGTGGAAACGGTTGCGGCTGCCGGTTGCCAGCGTTTCAATGTCCATGCCCGTATCGCAATTCTCGGCGGGCTGAGCCCCAAGGAGAACCGCAGTGTGCCGCCCTTGTCCTACGAGACGGTGTACCGGCTCAAGCAGGACTATCCTCACCTTGATATAGAAATAAACGGCGGAATCCGTGAGGTCAATGAAGTGCTGGAACACTTGCGGCATGTCGATGCTGTCATGCTCGGCCGTGCTGCTTATGAACATCCATATGTACTCGCCGGAGTAGAACAGGCAGTGTTTGGCAACCCACACGCACCGACGCGAAGAGAAGTCGTAGAACGCATGATTGAGTATATTGACGCCTGGAAAGAGACCCCGGTTTCGTCACACACTATCGTGCGACACATGCTGGGACTCTTCGCGTTCAAGCCCGGCACCCGCCGCTGGAAACAGCGTATCAGCGAGTTGCTGCCGCGCGCCGACAACCCTAACGACGCGGTGCGCGCTGCGCTCCAGGCTGTGCCTGCAGCCGTGCTGGACGAAAGGCCCACGGCTCCGGAGCTTGCTGCAGTAGAAGGAGAGTAGCATGGGAAAACATGATTCAGGACGTCTTGAGAGCCACGGCCCAGCGCTCTCAAGTGCAGCGTGCGGGCTCATTCTGTTGCATGGCCGCGGAGCAGGTGCCGCCGACATCATGGCTCTGGGACGCAGGATTGCGCCCGAAAGGTGTGCCGTGCGTGCGCCTGAGGCAAGCGGTAACACATGGTATCCGGTGAGTTTTCTCATGCCTCGTGAGCAAAACGAACCAGACCTGAGTGATGCGCTTGCCCGTATCGGCAGCCTGCTTGCGACCATGACCGAGGCCGGAATTCCCCGCGAAAAAATCGTCCTTGGGGGATTCTCCCAGGGTGGGTGCCTGAGTCTTGAGTATGTGGCGCGCAACCCTGCGCGTTACGGCGGTGTGTTTGCACTTTCCGGCGGTCTTATTGGACCGCAGATTAGCTTGCAGGACTATAGCGGCGCTCTTGAGGGTACCCCGGTACTCATTGGATGCAGCGATGTAGACCCCTACATTCCGGTGGAACGGGTGCGTGAGTCCGCAGCTGTTATGGAGCAGCTTGGTGCCGCACTTGACCTGCGCATATATCCGGGCATTGCCCACACCGTGGTTGAGGATGAGCTTGAGTACATGGCGGGCCATCTGGCAGCTCTCGAGTAGTGTTAAG
>SLAA01000085.1 GCA_007127105.1 Spirochaetales bacterium
CACAAAAAGAAAAGACCAAGCACTAGAAGGTACTCGGTCTTTTCAACTGCGGCGAACTGGACTTGCCCTTCGGTCGGCATCATCGTGATGCCTCCCTGCGGGCCGCCTCCGCGAGCTGACGCGGCCATCCTGGCCGCTATTCCTCGCATTCGCTCGGCGCTCGCTTCGTTTCAAGTCCAGTTCGCTGAGCGGACACGAAAAAGCTCCCCTTTTGGGGAGCCTTCAACTGCGGCGAACTGGACTTGAACCAGCACGAGCTTAACGCCCACTAGGCCCTCAACCTAGCGTGTCTACCAATTTCACCACCGCCGCGTGTTTGCCGAATCTTATCGAAAAACCGCTCGGTGTGTCAACCACAGTCTGGTATTTCCAGCAATTCAAAATGAGGCTTTGGCATGCGCTGGTCGTGTCGTCACCGGGGAAGATGTAGTCTCATTCGGGACGGGTATAGGGGCAAAATGATAGCATTTTGCCTACAGCGTGTTGTAGTTCGCAACAAGTCTCTATGCGCCGTCGTTTCTCTATGCGCCGTCGTTGCGCAACCTTGCTGCCCATTGTGGACGGCGATGGCTGCGATGCCTGCGCCAGTGCCGTTTTGAATTATGTTGCTGTGGTTCTGTTCGCGCGGCTCCATTCGCGTTACAATTGGCTCGATAGGAGGAACATCTGAATAAGTTAGCAAAGGAACGTATATCTGACGGCAAAGCTGGCAGCGGCTTTCCAGTAAAAACTATTGGGCTTGTGGCCCACGATAACAGAAAACAGGACATGGCAGAGTGGGTCGAGTGGAACTATGAGTCCCTGCGGCCGCACAAGCTGGTTGGCACAGGTACAACCGGTAAGTTGGTCATGGAGGCACTCAAGCGGCAAAGCCAGATTCGTGGGGTCGTACCAGCGCCCAAGGTGAAACGGCTTAAGAGCGGCCCCTTAGGGGGTGACCAGCAACTGGGAGCCATGATTGCGGACGGCAAGATCGATATACTCATCTTCTTGTGGGATCCCATGCAGCCGCAGCCTCACGATGTTGATGTGAAGGCGTTGTTGCGCATAGCTGTACTCTATAACGTGCCCATTGCCAACAACAGGGCTACGGCAGACTTCCTGGTTTCAAGCACGCTCTTTAACAGTGAGTACCAGCCTGTTGCAAAGGATTACAGCGGTTACACAAGTCGTGCTTTGCCGGGCGAAAAAAAACCAGAAGCGCCTCAAACTCCGGGGCAGGCTCCGGCGGAGACGGTTGCGGCAGAGATGGGGCGACGTCGGAAAGCATGAACACCTTAGAACGGCGACATCGAAATACTATTCCTGGACTCTTTTTCGCTCTGGCGCTCTTCATTTTTATTGCTGGCGATATAGCGGCAAGCGACACGGGGCTTCAAGCGGGTGGGGGCGGGTCAGGGGCAGACAGCGCTGGAATTGAGGAGCTGGTGACTCTTTTTGACCTGGTTGCGGCTGGGAGGCAAGACGAGGCAGGCAAGGCCCTGGACCGACTGTTCTCGGCCGAGTTTCTGCGCGATGTGGGCTCCCAAAGCATTCTCAGAACTGTGCAGCGTATTGCCGAGGAACATGGCTCGGTACAGGCTGTTTCGGCTACACCTGAACCACATGAGTATGAACTGCTTTTTGCCGACGATATGGTGCTCGCGGTGGGCTTGCATCTGGAGCGCAGCAACAAAGAAGGCATGGCAGATGCCGCGCAAGAGCGTACAGAAGAGGTGCAGCGTATTGGGGGTATTCAGTTGGGGCGTCCCCGAACGCTGGAGCGGCTGCTGCAGGATAGAGTCCGGCGATTTGCTTCGGTGCATTGGGACACGAGGGTGTTCGTGGCGCCCTTTGGCGGCGAAACGCTCATTGAGTTTGATGGCCGCACAGATTACGAGCTCGCTACCGTTGATTCGCGACACAACCAGAACCAGAACCGGCGCCCCGCCGAGCAGTCGGTGGTGATGTACCCGGGACAGGATCTGGAACACCTTCGCCTTGTTCTGCGAGTGGTGCGGGCGGTGGTTGATGGCAACATGGAGCTCTCCAACGTTGTGCGGCTCAATGCTTCCTACATGGCCGATGCGGGGGTGCTGAGCGAGAAGGCTCCGGGGACACCGTACACCCTCTATAGTCTTAGCGAGTATCTTCTGTTTGAGAAGGATGAGACCGCTCAACGCCACCTTGAAGCTGCGCTGCGCGCGCAGCGCGGGAGGGCGGCAACCGAGATAGACTGGAACTACCGGTCCTTGTATGAACTGCTTGAGCGGTCAACGGTGCTCGGTGGCCGGGGCTACTCGCCCATTGACCACCTGCTCCATTCTTTCTTCTTTGTGGAGGTCTCTGGCGCAGACGCTGCGGCGGTCATGCTTGTTCCGGGACGCAACGGTACCACTCACTACGTGGCGGTCTCGCAACATGACGCAGATCAAGGGCCAGCCCCTGAGTTGTTGCGCCGCGACCTGGAGCTGCTTGCGGTTCCGCTGCGGCTTCTGCCCTGAGCGAACTTGCGGGCGAGCCTTGTCGCTGGGGGCATTGCCTGCGGCTGCTAGTGCAATCCGCTCTCAAGCTCCCCAACAAGGCTGGCAAAGAGGTTCAAGGCCTCCCGCACCGGTTCGGGTTTGGTCATGTCGACACCGGCAACACGCAGTGAGTCTATAGGATAGCGAGAACCGCCTGAGCGCAGGAAGGCTTGGTAGTCTTCCAATGCGTCGGGTTCTCCCCGCAACACTCGTCCTGAGAGTGCAATTGCCGCCGATATTCCGGTTGCGTATTTGTAGACATAAAAGGCCCGGTAAAAGTGGGGTACCCGCAAGCCTTCCAGGTCGTCGTTCGGCAACAGTTCCACCTCCGGTCCAAAGTACTTTTCTAACAGCTTACGGTACTCGGCTCGAAACACATCCAGGGTGACTGCGCCACCGTTCTCTACGATCTCATGTGTACGCTTCTCAAACTCGGCAAACATGGTCTGGCGGAAGAGGGTGCCCAGGATATCGTCTATCTGCTTATTCACCAGGTAAAGCCGAAGCTTCTCGTCCCTGGCCTCGCGGCGCATTTTGTCGAACAGCAGCTGCTCGTTAAATGTTGAGGCGACCTCGGCCTCAAAGATGGTGTAGTCGTAGTGCTGAAACGGGTTGGCACGAACCGAGAAGTAGCTGTGCATGGAGTGTCCGGCTTCGTGTGCCAATGTGAAGACATCGCCCAGAACGTCTTCTTTGTAGTTCATAAGAATGTAGGGATATCCCTCATATGAACCGGCGGAGAATGCCCCGGAGCGTTTGCCCTTGTTTTCGTAGCGATCCACCCATGCTCCAAGCAGGCCCTCACGCAGGGGCTCCACGTACTCCGCCCCGAGTGGTTCTACCGCTCCCACAACCTGCTCGACGGCCTGTTCATAGCTGTGGCGCACGGTTAGCTCAGAAACGAGTGGCACCTTGGTGTCGTACAGGTGTAGTTTCTCTAAACCAAGAACACGGCGGCGCAGCGCATAGTAGCGGTGCAGATGCGGCAAGGCCTCGTTGACTGCTTCTATGAGCGAGTCGTAAACGGCTACCGGTACGTCGTCTACGAACAGGGCTGCCTCACGTGCGGAAGGGTAGTTGCGAACCCTGGCCTTGTAGATATCTAGCTGAATGCTGCCTGCGTAGAGGCCAGCGAGTGCGTTCTTGTGGTCCTCAAACTCACTATAGAACTTGGTATGGGCTTCCTCGCGTACATCGCGTTGGGGGTGCAGCATGAGTGAGCCATAGGCCGACTGCGAAAGGTCGCGTTCACCCTCGGGTGTGTGGACCGTACCAAACTTCATGTCTACGTCGGTGAGTGCACCGAAAACCTTGCTTGAAGTTTGGTTGGCTTCTTGCTGCATTGCCAGCAAACGTTCCTCGGCCGCCGAGAGGACATGCGGCTTGAGGCGCAAGAGCTTCCGAAGCGCTATCTCATAGGGCGCGACCCGCTCATGGCGCAGATACTCCTCCATGCGCTCATCCGGAATGGCCTGTATCTCGGGCGCCTGAAAACCCGCGGCGGCCTCGGCCCTGGTAGCGCTCTGCATAAAGCGCGCAAAGCGGTCTTGCGCTGCAGAGGAGCCCAGATCCTCGCTCATTCGCAGATGCGCATAGTAGCCAAGCCGTTCGGCCTTGCGTTCAAGCTCGGTGCTGAACTCCAGCCAGGCGGCCAGGCTCTCGGCAGAGTCGCCAAGGGTTCCCTCAAACTCACTAATGCGTGGTATGGATTCCTGATACTCGCTAAGGGCCTGCTCCCAGTCCTCCTCGCGGGAAAATAAGCTACCGAGGTCCCATTGATCCCCGGCAGGAACATCTTTTCGTTGTGGTATGGTGCTTGTTGTGCTCATTCAGTGAAGCTACTCGCCGGCGCGCTCTGCGTCAAGTGTGCGCTCCGCGTTCAGCCCGCGCGCTCTGCGTCGAGTGGTGCGCTGCCTGGAGCTCCAGCAGGGGGGCAATACGGGCGGCCGCTTTCCCGCGGTGGGACTGCTTGTTTTTCTGCTCGGCCGAGAGCTCAGAGACCGTTAGGCCGTGCTCTGGCAGGAAAAAGACAGGGTCGTAACCAAAGCCACCGGTGCCTGTAGAGGGAGCAAAAGCAATCTGCCCTTCCCAGGTCTCCTGGGCCAGAGAGAACCGCTCGGGGCTCCAGAGCACTACCATTGCACATACATAGTGCGCAGCCCGCGCGGCGGGCTCAGTAACAGAAGCTAGATCGTGAAGCAGCAGCGCCGTACGTTCGGCGTCGTTCTGTGGTGCAAGCTCACGGTCAGCACCGTAACGTGCAGAGAGAATGCCGGGGCCGCCGCCCAAAGCGTCTACACAAATTCCGGAGTCATCGGCGAGAATGGGTGGGACCGCTGTGTCCGGCCCGCGTAGTCTTATGACTGCAGCGTGCAGCGCCCGGGCCTTGATAAGTGCGTTTCCGTGAAAGTCCGGAGCATCTTCTATGGGTGAGAAACCGAGCACGCCAAAGTCCTTAGGAGTAAGGAGGCGGTGCCTGGGAAAGACAGCAGACATTTCGTGTAACTTGTGTGCATTGCCTGAGGCAAGTAGAATATCCATGGTCGCTCATTCTACGTAGTGAGCAGCCTTTTGTGAAGTCTCAATCTCGCACAACGCATCGCGCAGTGCATAGAGTCCGCTGTCAATTGACCCTTTTGGAATTCCGAGCACAGCCGAGAGATCTCTATTGGTAGGCGTGCGAGGGACACGGTCTATGAGAGCGACCACGGCTCGTAAGCGCTCGCGTTGCAGCTGAGTTTGCCGTATGTACCGTTGACGTGCCTTTTCATCGCTACTTCCGGCCATTTGTATCTCGAGACATCTCAGCTGCAGATAGGCCCTGTTGCGCCTGTGTTGCAGGAGCGCAAGCCTGCGTCTGCGGGAAAAGGTACGCTCGCGCAACTCCGACCAGCACTGAAAGAGGTACTCAAAGCGGTATCCGGTGAGGAGTGCCAGTTTCTCCAGGTGATGAGGCTCTAGATAGTCCGCAGCCTTCATTCCTAACAACAGGAGTCGGCGTGAGTGTGGGTCGTTTACCCGATCTTCAGTTTCCGCTGGCCGGTGCATGCCAAAAACGCGCCTTGACCTCTTTTCTGCAGCCTGAGAGTCAAAATCCGGGGGCTGCTCGGCGTACTGGGGCGTGGATTCATTGAGCAAGAGTTCTGGGCCCACTCCCTCCCAGATTAGACTCAGGTTGCCCGCATAGTGGCGCAGCCTGGTTCGCTGTTTGCGTTGAACGTAACTGTGAAGCTGGTAGCGTAGATTGGTACCCAGGTAGGCCTCAAAGCCGCTGCCCTGATCGTGAAAACGACGCAGTATTCGATCAATGCGAGGTTGGAAGTACAGAAGAAAATCTCCGGCATCGTCCTCTTCAAAGAAACGACGGCCCTGGGGGTAGTTGTACACAATCAGCGCTATTTTTTCCCTCAGCTCATTGCGCTTTCTTCCTGTGCGCTGGTACTCCGATACCAGTTCCGATAGTTGGGACATGTGCCGCTCCTCCTTTCTCATGAGGAACACTACAGTGCAATATTCGTGCCAGCTTGAGGTGCTTGGTGGGCGTTCATACCCGCTCAGTGCGGAGGGAATTTACCTGCGTTTACAAATGTCTGGTCGAGGTCGTTCTCGGCCGGGACGGCGGCATTTTCTGTAAACCAAGGTAAATGGGCTCGCGGAGTCTGTCGGAGTGTATCGGAGTTTATCGGAGTATAGCGGAGTTTATGACTTCAGCTGCTCGCCGAACTCTGAAAGTATGATGCGCTTCACCTGTCGTCGAGCCTGGCTGGTAAGGAAGCCAGCAGCGCGCTTATGGCCGCCGCCGCCAAAGAGATTGGCAATGCGACTTACATCGGTGTCATCTACCGAGCGGAGACTACCCACACAGTTGCCGTCTTCGTCGTCACGCAGGAAAGCAATGGCTCGAACCCCGGCAACGCCAAGCAGCATCTCGTAGACCGTGGATGAGTCGCGAGCTTCATGTCCCAGCTCCTCAATATCCGCCCGGGTCTGGTAGGTGAGGAGGAGCTGCCCGTCAAAGTGCGACTCAGCGCGTTCCAGAATGCGGCCAAGGAGCTTGCGTGAGACAAAACTCTGGCCTCCGAAAATGCGGTGGTAGATCTCACGTGGACTTGCCCCTGCCTTCATGAGGCGTGCTGCACCTGCAACACTCGCGTGCGCGCCGCTCTCCAGGTGTCGGAAGAATCCGGTATCGGTAGCGAAACCCAGGAATAGGTAGTGTGCCTCATAGGGATCCGGCACCGAACCTGCAAACTCAATGATGCGTTGCACAAGCAGGGTCGCAGCAGGTGCGGTGCTGTCTACGTAGCTCACACAGTCGGATCTTGGGGGCATGGGATGATGGTCAATAATTGCCAGAGGCAGCCCCGAGACGTC
>SLAA01000222.1 GCA_007127105.1 Spirochaetales bacterium
CATCACGCACACCCTGAACAAAGGCCTCTGCACCCGCACGCTCGGCCGCCATCACGTAGGCCGAAGGTCCAAACTTTGACACCTCAATATGCCCAAACCTCATGGCCTCTACCATTGCAGTAAAGTCGTTACCAAAAAACAGCTCTACATTAGCACCAAGTGACTCCTCCATGTGAGCCAGAAACGGCTGATAGCGTTCCATCATAACCGCCTGGTCTTCCTCTGGCAGCACGCCAATGCGAACAACCTCGGGCCAGTCGCTGCGGTCATAGCGCCCATCATCCTCGGTTACCGCTGCCTCCTGGCCACCGCCAGCAAAAGCAAAGCCAGCAACAAAAACAAGAGCAAGAAGCGCAAAAAGTATACGTCGTGACATAGTGTTTCCTCCTTTCCATGTCGTAGCTTCCATAATCGCCTGTTTTCGGGGTGCCGTCAACCATAGCCACAAATCTTCACGCATTACTAACAGTGACGACCAGTGCCAGCGCATCTTGCGAGCGAACTACCGTTTCCCCAACCCCAGATCACCGTGGATCTTGAAGAAGCGGCCATCACGTGTCGCCTCAAGTCGCCGGTCAGGAAAATAGAGGGGCAGCAGCTCACGCACCTTCTCCACCGCAACCTGGTCTATCTCTTCCTCCACCTCGTCGGGAACATTGGTAAGAGTTTTTATGTCCACCGCCAGAAGATACCCGCGCCCGAGCTCCGACCCGTACCCGGCAGTGAAGTCTGCGCCCACCGTGAAAAGGCCGCTGTGTTCCGGATTAGCGGTAACCCCATGGGCCGCCCGTGCCGGATGCAAGGGATAGCGGTCCCCATAACGGTCTTCAAGATAGGTGTCAACCTCGTCAAATACCTGTTTCATTTTGTTGTCGAACTCTTGCAGTTTTGGGTGTCTCATACACCTACGATATGCGAACTAAGCCGAATATCCAAGTGGAGCTGTCGCTGCTTGCGGTATGTGAGAGTTCTGCGGCTATCATCCCGCCAAGCCCAGGGCTCTTTTTGTCTATTTTGTTAAGCGTCGGCGCATTTGATTGATAAATTTCGGACTGTAGTTGTACAATGCACAGAGGACGGGCTGAGAAAACCGTGTCATTCACGCAGCTCAACTGGAGAGCACCATGAAACCACCAGACCTTCGGTCAATGAAGCGTCACACCATTCCATTTCTGCTGCTCTTGGGTTTCTGGGTCTTGCTTACCCCCAATCGCACTCCCGAGTCCTTTTCCATTGGTATTCTCGTTGCCATGGGAGTCACGGTTTTTTCGAGACGCATCCTCTTCACAGAAGCCGAGATGCCACTCTATCGATTGCGGCACCTTCTCATGTTTCTGACGTATCTCCCACTGCTCCTAGTTGAGATTGTTAAGTCCAATATCGATGTCGCCCGCGTGGTGCTCAGTCCCATAATGCCCATTCAACCCCAGTTGATTAAGGTTCCCATTCGCATCAGGAACGAGGTGAATCGTGTGATCCTGGGAAACTCAATTACCCTTACCCCTGGAACACTCACGGTAGATATTACCGACGAGTACTTTCTGGTACATGCGCTGACCAGGAATGCGGCTGACGCTATGCAGGGCAACTTGATGATACGGTGGGTCAAGAAGATGGACGAGGGTCTTGAGCCATGACCGCAGTTCATCTGGCCGCAGCGGTCGCGACAGCGGTGATCGCGCTTCTCGCGTTTGCATCGTTGTACCGGGCTTACGTCGGCCCAACAACATCGGACCGAGTGATATCAATAAATATTATAACCACCAAAGTAACCGTGTTGATCGTGCTGCTGGCGGTCGTCACCGATCAACACATGTTTGTCGACGTGGCGCTCATTTACGCAATGATGGGCTTCATTGCTACCGTGTCTGTAGCCAAGTACATTGACCATGGCGATTTGAGATAGGAGAGAACACGCATGCTGAGCACAATCTTCATAGTGTTCTTCCTCAGCACCGGGGTGTTCTTTTTTGCCGTCGGCACCGTGGGACTTCTTCGCCTGCCAGATCCATTCAGCAGGATGCACGCCACTACCAAATGTGACACCCTGGGGGAAGGACTCATCCTGCTGGCTCTCATTGTCTACTTTGGGCCAACCCTGGTTAGCGTCAAACTGTTGCTCATTATCGTTTTCATTTGGCTAACAAACCCAACTGCGGCGCACATCATTGCACGAGCCTCATACCATAACGCAGAGGCCGAAAGCACCTCGCCACCACCTATTACGGAACCGGAGGACTAAGGGGGTCCCCTCATGCAGATTCTCAGCCTTATCTTGGTTGGATTCCTCATCCTCTGTGCGCTTGCCGCAGGTAGAACAAAAGACCTGCTTAGCGCGGTGGTAATCTTCGCGTCCTACAGCTTGATCATGGCGGTGTTGTGGCTCATGCTCCAGTCACCGGATGTCGCGATGACCGAGGCCGCGATCGGTGCCGGAGTAACCACCATCATGTTCATTGCGGTCATTAGCCGCACCTCGAGGATGGAAAAATGAAGGGTGTCATTCAAATACCGGAAAGGGGTAGCAAAGAACAGTATGGATGATCAGATCGTACGCGTGATCAGCCGGATGATCATTCCATTCATCCAGGTATATGGGATATTCGTGGTTTTGCATGGGCACCTTTCTCCTGGTGGCGGATTCCCCGGCGGAGCTATTCTTGGGGCAAGCATTATTCTTTACACGCTGGTCTTTGGCGCCAAGGCCGGAGCCCAACTAATCCCACACACCACCTCAAAGTGGCTCGAGAGCGGAGCCATATTGCTCTTCATTGCTATTGGAATGATAGCAGTTGGAACCGGAAGGAGCTTTCTCACTAACCGCGCAACCGGATTTGCCATGGGAGAACTGGGAAATATCATTAGTGCTGGCTTCATACCGGTAATTAGCGTCGCGATCGGTATCAAGGTCGGCAGCACAATGATCACGCTCTTCCTCACCATGATCGACAGGGAGCCTCAATAAGAGAGTCGGGTGTTGTGAGGAGGGACGCCGGACCTCACTCCTCCATATCTTTGAGCTGTACATCCAGCGCATTGAGTGAGATCTGCAGCTCGCGGATAAGCAGAGCCAAGGACACCAGCATAAGGATGAGGCTTGCGCCAAAGAGCGCCTCACCCACCGGTACCGCGCCAAGAAAAAGCGCCATCATGGATCCCACACACACAAGCAGGGAAGCAGCGCCTGCAATCTGCATGTGACGAATGAGCAGCAGCCGGCGGCGAAGGTTCCCAATCTGGGCCTGTATTGCCGGGCTTTTCTGGTTCTGCCACCCCTCATGGAGGCCACGAACCAACGAGGCATAGGAAATGAAGCGATTGGTATAGCTCAGAAACAACAGCGATATCGCAGGAAATAGGAGAGCCGGGGTCGAGAGTTGCAGTTCCATAGATCCTCCGTGCCGCACTATACCAGGCCGCACCGGCGTGTGTCTGCTGCGTGTACCAAGCTGCGAAAAAGTCGTCGAAAGGCCCTGCGGTACAACATGAGTTCCGGATGAAACTGGACTCCAATCCGAAAATCGTAATCCTGGTGTTCCACGGCCTGAATCACCCCGTTAAGCTCCCGTGCAGTGACCCGGAGTCCCGCACCGACCTCGTCAATGGCCTGTTGGTGCAGCGAGTTCACAAACCCGCGCGGTCGTGCCAGTATCCGCCCGAGACGCGACTCCGGATGAATGCGCACGAGACGCCGTAGCAGGGCCCGACGAAATCGTCCGCGAGGATAGCGGACGCCGGAGAAGGCCTTCTCAATGGATATATGCAGACTGCCACCGTGCACTACATTCAAAAGCTGCGCACCACGACAAATGCCAAGCACCGGAATTCTCTCGCTCTCAGCATGCCGGAGCAATGCGACCTCCATGGCATCACGGTAATGGTCGTAGCGATAGTTCCGCCGAGCGCCACGGCGAAACAAGCCTGGAAAAATGTCGCTGCCACCCCCAATAATGAGGCCGTGGAAGACCGCCACCTCTGCGGCACCAGCTCTCAGACGCCGTGGGCGCCCCCCGGAAATGCGAACGGCCAATGCCAAGGGCAGATACCCCGGGTCCAGAAATCCTGTACGCGAAGTGATTCCAATAACCGAGCGATACCCCGGACATAGTCGCGCTCGTCTTGAACCTGACATAAGCCTCACCACCTGGCGCTATTCTACCGCGAACGTATCTCTGGAGGCAGACTCCGGTGGCGTATGAGAGAGCCCAGAATAAACATGATACCCAGGACGATAAAAGGGTCGTCCCGATAAAACACATCATTCTTGGCAGCCCGCCCCTCCCGAACGATCACTCGCAGTCGCGAAATGAGCGCCCGCAAGCCGATACCAGACTCGACCGATCCACTGAGTACCGAAAAAGCCTCTTTTAGCTCGCGATTCTGAATTCTAGATTGCGCGTCATCCCAGACATAACTCAACTGTGAGAAGCCCTCGTCGGAGGCCGCGACATCCTGTACAGCGCTCAGCAACCATAAGCCCGGAATCTTTGTCCGCTTCCCTAAACCTATCTGGCTCTGCGGTTCAACGTCACCGTTAAGGGTCAAGGTAAGCAGCAGCATTGGAAAATCTACACCCGACTCCACCGACTGAAATAACCCGGCCCAAAAGCGCGGATTCACCTCTATCAGATAAGGTTCCGAGTCGGCTCTGCCATTCCACCGAAAATCCAGTTCTGCTACGCCATTCCAGCCCAATGGACCCAGAAGTCGTTTGGTAGACGGAATGAACGCGGTCTCATCTACAGTCTCCCGCAGACTTCCTGCACCGGACTCGTAGGGAAACCGATGTATGTTCTTGTAGGCCATAGATGCCCGAAGCTCTCCGTTGCTGAAAAGCACGGCCAGGCAGTAGTCTTCACCCGGAACAAACTCCTGGAGCAGCAGTTCACCGGGGAAATACTTGCGAGCGTACTCAAGTGACCTCGACAAATGGGTAGCGTTCATAACCTTTTCAATACCACGCCCCCCAACCTCATCTGCTGGCTTAATGAGCAACGGGAACTCCATGCCCCGGGTTAACTCCTCAACATTCAGGGGCGGCTCACCATGCTGATCCTGCCCGGGAACCACACGGGTACGTGGGATTCTCACCCCAAGCGACTCAGCAGTCGGGACGAGTTGGTCCTTCGGGTGCACCTTGCTAATAGCACAGTAGTCGGGTACAGCAACCTGCATGAACCGCTCAAAGCGTTCACGGTATTGAGCAATGATCTCGGTCTCCCGAAACACCGGCATGAGAATATAGGGCCGCCCGTCGCTTGGCTTGCGCCGCTTGAGTTTTGCTTCCAGGTCAGCGAGAAAAACCTCGCGATCACCGTCGAGGGGGGCATGGACGAAGTTCTTTTTTACATAACGTGAAAAACTCAAAACGGTGAGATCAACATCATCACACCCAATTACGTCGTAGCCACGTTTTCCCAAAGAATGAGCAATCACCAATGACATCAGGCTCCTTCCGTACATTACAACGACGGTGCCTTTTGGCTGAGCGCTACCGGGCTTTTGCGGCTTTCGTGGCTTGCGTAGCTTTCGCACCTTGCGGAGCTTTCGAATTTTTGTGACTTTTCCCAGCTTACCGGACGTGCCAGCTTTGGTGTCTGAATTTCTAAA
This sequence comes from Spirochaetales bacterium, assembly GCA_007127105.1. Taxonomy (GTDB): domain Bacteria; phylum Spirochaetota; class Spirochaetia; order DSM-27196; family SLAA01; genus SLAA01. Next base: position 5,611 of record SLAA01000222.1, read on the forward strand.
AATCATTCTCTATGAGGCTCCGCAACAAGCTATGTGCGCGCTTAAGGGCAGGCCCCTGCCGGACGCACACCCGAAAAAAGGCGACGCCGGTAAGCTACCAACGTCGCCTTTGTCATTCTATGAAGCGTTGTTGCCCGGGTCAAGCCCGGGCGGTCATGGTTGGCCAGCGCATGTGAAACACGCCGCCGTCAAGGATGTTAGTCCTTATCTTCCCATGCCATAGCCTTGGTGACAGCTTTCTGCCAACCCTTGTAGAGCTTGTCCCGTTGGCCTTGACTCATTTCAGGCTTGAACTCCTTCTCCAGTTCAAAAGCATTTACAAGTTCTTTCTGGTCTTTCCAGAAACCAACCGCAAGACCAGCAAGGAATGCAGAGCCACGGGCAGTGGTCTCAATAATGCGTGGGCGCCGAACAGGGACACCAAGAACGTCGGCCTGGAACTGCATGAGGAAGTCGTTCTTACATGCGCCACCATCAACCTTGAGCTCGGTGCCGGTAATACCTGAGTCTTTCTCCATGCAGTCAATAACGTCGCGGGTCTGGTACGCAATTGACTCAAGAGTCGCACGGACAATGTGGTCGCGGTTTGCACCACGGGTCAGACCGACAATAGCGGCACGTGCGTATGCATCCCAGTAGGGAGCTCCAAGACCAACGAAGGCCGGTACCATGTACACACCGTTGGTGTCTTCTACCTTCTGTGCAAAGTAGTTGGTGTCGGCAGCGTCGGCGACAATCTTGAGTTCATCACGCAGCCACTGCACAGCAGCACCGGTAACAAAGATTGCACCTTCAAGAGCGTACTCAACCTTGTTGTTCAGACCCCAGGCAATGGTCGTAAGAAGACCGGTCTTGGAAGGAACTCGCTCGGTTCCAGTGTTCATAAGAACGAAGGAGCCGGTTCCATAGGTGTTCTTTGCCATACCATTCTCAAAACAGGCCTGACCAAAGAGAGCGCCCTGTTGGTCACCAATTGCACCAGCAACAGGAATCTTTGCTCCGCCAAAGGTACTTGCATCGGTCTCGCCGTATACTTCACTTGAAGGGCGAACCTTCGGAAGCATAGAGCGCGGAACACCCAGCTCACCAAGCAGTTTATCGTCCCAGTCCAGGGTCTTGATGTTGAACATGAGGGTTCGGGAGGCGTTGGAATAGTCAGTTACGTGGACTGCACCACCGGTAAGTTTCCAGATCAACCAGGTGTCGACTGTTCCAAACAGAAGCTCACCCTTGTCGGCCTTCGCTCGTGCACC
>SLAA01000131.1 GCA_007127105.1 Spirochaetales bacterium
AACATGAATCCGGGAAGCATGACAATGCCGGTGAACACCGTACCAATCAGCGACATGTAAAAGAGAATGAGCAATGCCGAGTCGTGTTTTCGGGCCTCGCGCAGGCTTGTTATTGCAAACCCGGCGGCGACCGCGGACCCAAAGGCAAAGAGGTCGCCGATATTCACCGTACTAAACCCGCTCCCGCCGCCGCCGACCACCAACAGAATCCCGACCATGGTCGCAACCAGATACCACAGAAACACCCGCGGCGCGCGCTCCCTGTTTATGAAAGGAGCAAGCACAAAAACAAATACCGGGTAGGTCATGTTGAGCATGTTCGCGTTGGTGACGGTGGTAAACTGCAAACCCGAAAACAAGAAGACCACAGCGGTAGCGTTAAAGATCGCGCGTGCCGCCACGAACCGCGGGGAGACAGGCCGCAAAGGAATCCGCCGGGCCCACACATAGGCCCCAATAACCAACATCCCCAACGAGAAGCGGGCAAAGGCAATGGTGCGGCCGGAAACCAGCGCATCGGCGGTAGCTAACTTCACCGAGGCGGTGGCCAGTGCAAAAAATAATGAAGAAAGCAGCACCAACAGCACGCCTTTCATGCGCGATTGGTCACGGAGTGTTACACTTTTGGTCTGCATAGTGCGCCTACTGTATAGCCCGTGTGCCTTTCCGGCAAGTGCCAGCACAGGAGATGCCTGCCTGGGGCATCCAGAGGGTAGTGCAGGTAGGGTAAATACCCTGGTGTCAAAAGGCCCCCTTCACCATACTTTGAGCTTGGTGTATTCTCGCTGCCTATGAAACTCTCTGCATTTGGCGAAAAGTTTACTTCACACACCGGGATTCTGGCCCTCATGGATGACCTCGGCCGTGCCATGAGCGGTAGCGAGAAAAAGTTCATGCTTGGTGGCGGCAATCCGGCGCACCTACCCGAGATGAATGCACTGTGGCGGCGGCGCATGGAAGAGATTCTGGCCGACGGCGACCGTTACGAACGCATGCTCGCAAACTACGACCCACCACAGGGGAACTCGGCCTTCATTTCCGCGCTGGCCGGTCTGCTGCGGCGCGAGTATGGTTGGGACATAGGTCCTGAGAACATAGCCATAACCAACGGAAGCCAGGTCTCGTTCTATATCCTCTTTAACATGCTTGGCGGACTGAGTTCAGATGGCGAACGGCGGCGCATTCTGTTTCCGGTCATTCCCGAGTACATCGGCTACGCCGACCAAGGCACACATCCCGAGGACTTTGTTGGCTTGCGTCCGAACATCGAACTCATAGATGAACATACCTTCAAGTATCATGTCGATTTCTCCACAATGAACATCACCGAGGACATCTCAGCCATCTGCGTTTCCCGGCCCACCAATCCTACTGGAAATGTTCTCACCGACGACGAGATTGTGCAGCTGGACAGCATTGCTCGCACAGCCAATGTGCCGCTGATCATAGACAATGCGTACGGGGATCCCTTTCCGGGTATGATTTTTGAGGATGTTCAACCGTACTGGAACGACAACATCGTCCTGGGAATGAGTCTCTCCAAGATTGGGCTGCCATCAACACGCACCGGTATCATTGTGGCCCGGCCCGAGATTGTGCGTGCGGTTTCTTCCTGCAACGCCATACTCAGTCTGGCAAACGGAAGCGTCGGCCAGACAATTGTCACGCCGCTCATTGAGTCCGGTGAGCTGCTCCGCTCGAGCCGCGAGGTTGTGCGTCCATTCTACCAGGAGAAATCTCGGCAGGCGGTGGAGTACCTTAGGGCGAGCTTTGGAGAGGATATCCCCTACGCGGTGCACAAAAGCGAGGGCTCACTCTTTCTCTGGGTGTGGTTCAAAGATCTCCCAATCACCACGCTGGAGCTGTATGAACGGCTAAAGCGCCGCAACACCATTGTGGTTCCCGGCCGCTACTTCTTCTTTGGTCTTGAGCATGAGTGGGGGCATAAGGATGAGTGCATACGTATCAACTTTGCCATGGCGGATGAAGATGTGCGCGCTGGCATTGCCGCAATAGCCGAGGAGGCTCGTGCCGCTCGGAGATAGGTGGACTGCACCGTATTGGTAAAATGCTGCTATTTGGGACTTGACGAAGCCAGATATCCAGTGCATTCTCAGTGTTATATGGAAAAGTCCCGCGCGGCCGACGCACAACCGCGCAGGAACGGAAAATCTGTGCGTGTGTTGACGGATAGAATTTCGATCACGCTCGCCTCGCGAGATCACTTCCTGTTTCGGCTTCTCACCCAGAACTCCAATCCTACCGCTCGGGACAATAGATTACATGCGACCCAAGACGGTCGCCGAGACAGGACGGTTCCCATGGGAAAGAAGCTTTACGTTGGTAACATTAATTACGACACAACTGAAGACATTCTTCGTGAGACATTCACGGAGCATGGTGAAGTTGTGGCAGTCAACCTCATCACCGATCGAATGACCGGTATGCCTCGCGGATTTGGATTCGTCGAAATGGGCAGCGACGAAGACGCGCAGAAGGCAATTTCGGCCCTTGACGGGCGGGAGATTGACGGTCGACGTCTGGTCGTCAACGAAGCACGTGAGCGTGCCGGTGGCGGCGGTGGTGGCTACGGCCGACGCTAATACCAATACAAAGTTTATCTATAGCCCCGGCATGACATGCCGGGGTTTTTTTGTGAGTAGGAGTCGTTATGAGCCGAGGTCACTGTCGCGAGTAGCGGCTGCGCCTTATCTGCCTTGCTTGAGCAGAAACAGGTCAAGTGCTTGCAGATAATCGCGCACCTGCCGACTGTACCGAGCTACTTCACACAGCTTCCGGTAGGCCCCGTCCGTTTCAAGGCCCGGTCCAAGGCGCTGCACACCCAGCATCCGAGATCGCATGAGCAGCATTCCGGCGTTGTAGTACGGCACACCTGCGACATCACAGCGTCGCAGCAGTTTCTTGTCTTCACTGACCATCGCCAGCTTCTCTGCCTGTGCGGTAGTAAACAAGAGCGAGTCGGTGTCGGGCAGCCTGGTGTGTGTCGCTGGAGGGCGAGCTGGGCGTACATTCATACCAGCATGCGCTATGAGCGTATCCCCTACCTCGTTTGCCACCTCTGGAATGGTTTCACATGGCAGCTGGAGTATAATCACCTTCAGCAAGCCCGCCTTGTCAAGAAGAATCAGCGTTGAGGAGTCAAGCAGGAACCGCCGTTGAGTGGCAAGCCGCCGCAGGGTCTCGGCTATCTCCTGTTCGTCGTAACGGCTTCCTCCTGATCCCATAACCACATGGTAGTAAATGATACGCGCCCCCGCAAGGCCACTGCCTGAACCCAACTGGCTTGTGCATATGCTGCGATTCTGAAAGAATTGCTGTTGTTGTGAAGGAACGAATAGTTACAATACTCGAACAATTCGGTATCTTTTTCCTCTTCTGGATGAGTTCTCTCCGTTCGGTCTTTCGCAGACCCTTTCGGAGCCGCCTCATGCTCGAGCAGATGGAACGGATCGGCGTAGAGTCGGTACCAATCATTGGGCTCTCGAGCCTTGCCATTGGAATGATCTTCTCCCTGCAGATGGTACAGCTACTGCAACCCTTCCGTGCCGAGATTGCTGTTGGTACTGCTGTGGCTGTGACCCTGGCTCGGGAGCTGGCTCCGATCATCACCACGCTCATGCTGATTGGCAAGAACGGTTCAGCCATGGCGGCGGAGCTTGGCACTATGCGGGTCACGGAGCAGATCGACGCCATGGAGACGATGTCGGTTGACCCAATACACTTTCTCACCGTGCCTCGCGTGATGGCCTGTATTGTGATGTTCCCAATGCTGACCCTGATGGCAAATGTTATTGGGGTGTTTGGCGCATGGGTCGTGGCGGTGGGCGCAATGGAGGTAGAGTCAGCAACTTACCTTGACCAGATGTTTACCGTGCTTCGCGCCCGAGACATCCTGCAGGGCATGCTGAAGGCTGGAGTCATGGGATACATGACCGCGATCATCTGTACCTTCTATGGTTACCACGCAGAGAACGGCGCGCAAGGGGTTGGAGAGGCTTCCACAAAGGCGGTAGTTAGCTCCTCGGTGGCAATACTCGTTGCCGACTACGTAATGGCCATGATTTTCTGGGGATAAAGATATGAGCTTGATACGGGTAGAGAATCTGCATAAATCCTTCGGAAGCACCGAGATCCTTCGCGGCGTGAGTCTTGGTATAGAAGAGGGTGAAATCACCACCATTATCGGGCAGAGCGGAACCGGGAAGAGCGTGTTTTTTAAACATCTCATTGGTATACTAAAGCCTGACCAGGGGAGAATTTGGTTTCGCGATACCGAGGTCACAGCTGCGGACACCACTACCCTGGTAGAAGTTCGCACCCATTTTGGTTACGCTTTTCAAGGGGCCGCACTGTTTGACTCAATGAGCGTTGCAGAAAACATTGCCTTCCCTTTACGCGAGGTGCTTGGAATTAAGGAAAGGAAAGAAACCGCCCGCCGTGTGGGCGAAATGCTGGACTGGATTGGACTGCCCGGGATTGAAAAAAAGCGCCCGGCAGAGCTTTCGGGCGGAATGAGAAAGCGGGTGGGAGTAGCACGGGCGCTGGTCACAAAACCGGAGGTTCTTCTGTTCGACGAGCCGACAACCGGGCTGGATCCGGTACTCGGAGAAACCATCAACGACCTGGTAGTTCGTGTGAACAAGGAACTGGAGTTGACCTGCGTGGTTATTACCCATGATATTCAGGCATCGTTTCGCATTTCCGACAAAATAGCCTTTCTGCATGAAGGACTCGTTGCGGTTGAGGGCACGCCCAGGGAGGTGGCCCGGTCAACCCACCCAATTGTACGGAAGTTCATAGAAAACTCGTTTAACGAGCTGGAAGTATAAGAATCATGAATCGACTTGCAAAAATTGGACTGTTCTTTCTCATTGTCGGCGTCGGCGGAATTGCGTACATCCTTCTGGCTGTAGACCAATTTGACAGGCAGGCAACCTACGAGGTCACGGTCTTCATGGACGATGCGATGGGGCTCACGACTAACACGCGCGTGAGCATGGCGGGAGTTCCGGTTGGTACTATTCGTTCAATACAGCTTGAGGACGGAAGGGCCAAGATCACGCTGGCAATTGAAGAAAGCGTCCCTATCTTTGAGGATGCGATTGTGTCCAAGCAGGCATCATCTTTGCTGGGTACCTCGGTAATATCCATTGATCCAGGAAGCAGGGGCGCGGCGGCAATGGGGGACGGCGACACGATACACACCGTCATTACCCGAGGCGATTTCGGCGAAACCATGGACGCAGCCGAGGATGCAGGAAGGGAAATGGCCCGCATCCTGAAGGAGTTCCGTGAGGAACTCATGACCGAGGCTGCTACGCAGGGAATAGCCGAGATCATAGAGAACCTGCGGCAAACCTCGTTGGCAACACGAGAGCTGCTTGATCAGAACCTCAGGCTTCTCGCTGGAACGCTGGAAACAATAGACCGCTTTGCCACACGTGTAGAGGGGCAAACCCCGGACGAGCTAGAAAGAATCTCGGTCGTACTGGAAAACGCAGCCAGGATTAGCGACCGCCTTGAGCGTGTTATTGGAGCGGGTGAAGACGACCTTGCCATCACCATAGCCGAGCTTCGGCGTTCGGCCGAACAGCTTTCGGAGTCAATGGAACGGATCAGCAGGGTCAGTGAGGATGTTCAGGATGTTAGCGGAACCATTCGCAGCGGCGAAGGCACCATTGGGCGCATTGTGTATGACGACGAGTTGTATACTCGAGTAAGCGCAATTACCGCAAACGCCGAGACAATAGTAGAGCGCATAGTTGGGCTTGAGGCCCAGGTGGCCTTTCAAAGCACCTACCTCACCGGCGCCGAGGCGGCACAGAGCGAGTTTGCACTCAGGTTGCTGCCTCGTACCCGTGACCGGTACTACGAGCTGGGAATTGTGAATACCCCGGACGATGTGGTACGTCGCACCACCACCACTACTACCGCCAACGACGGCACCCAGACTGTAGAGACGCAGGAGCGAGCCCGCGACGAGATTCGCTTCAACGCACAGATTGCGCGGATTTTTGGGCCACTCACGCTCCGCGGTGGGCTCATTGAAAGCACCGGTGGTTTTGGGCTTGATGTACGCCCCTTTCGGCAGCTTGAGCTAACGGGGGAGATGTTTGATTTTGGGACGCTGGACCGACCAAATCTCCGCACCACAGGAACGGTGTACCCATTCTACGACCCCGACGGCGCCTACCCGTGGTACTGGCTCTACCTCACCGGCGGGGTGAACAACAGCCTGAATCCGGACGAGCGCGAGTACTTCCTGGGTGGCGGACTGCGCTTCACGGATGAAGAGATTCGCGGCCTCGTCGGCTTAATTCCCCTGGGCCAGTAAACTCCCGGCACATTTCGGGCGCTATGGACTGTTAGGCGTCGAGCACGTTGACGCATTTCCAAGAAATCGATACCGTGCGAGTTAATTAACCGCCCAACCACAATGGGATTCGCTACCACAGGGACACGAAACAAACGAGGATAGTATGCATATACGCAAGCTACGCAACCGCCTCTCAAAGGCTTTGGTGCTCGAGAATCCAGATTCAACGCTTGACCGGGAACTTGAGTCCTTTGGGATTGAGGTTGAACGCCTCCCAGAAACAGCGACCCGTGATGTAGATCTTGTGTGCCGTCGACTTCAGGAAGGCGGCCATGACCTGCTCTTTAAGAGGAGTCGCTTTCCGGTTGATGAGCGTGTGCTCCAGGCATCCCCTCACCTTGCTGCGGTCTTGCTCTGCTGTATAGGCGACGACTCGGTAGACAAACACGCCTGTGCTCGACATGGGGTTATGGTCATGAACGACCCAATTAGCAATGGCCGCTCGGTGGCCGAGATGGTCAT
>SLAA01000123.1 GCA_007127105.1 Spirochaetales bacterium
GCATTGTAGAAGAAAACGGACTGGCCTTTGAAACCAACTTCAAGGACTACATCGATACCGGACTCTTTCTGGACCACCGTGACGTGCGGCGGCGCATACGAGACATGGCCAAGGACAAACACTTCCTGAATCTCTTTGCATATACCTGCACGGCCTCGGTCTATGCCGCCGACGGAGGTGCCCGCACCACCGTCTCGGTCGACACCTCAAACACCTACCTCGACTGGGGTCGGCGCAACTTCCAGCTGAATCAGCTTCTGAGTAACGGTGACCACTTTGTACGACGGGACTGCATGGAGTTCATTCGGGACTGCCCGGACGATTTTGACTTGATCTTCATTGACCCGCCGAGTTTTTCAAACAGTAAGGGCCGGGAGGATGTGTTTGACATACAGCTTGATCACGAACACCTGCTGCTGAGTGCATTAGAGCTGCTCACTGACGACGGCACGATCCTGTTCTCAACCAACCTGCGCGGCTTCGTCCTGTCCGATAAGCTGCGGGAAGTGGCCCGCGTCGGCGAGGTGTCCGAGGAACTAACCCCGCCGGACTTCGCACGACGCAAGAACCGCCGCCACGTATTTCTTTTGCGCAAGCTATAAAGTCAGGCAGCAGCTGACGCGCTCGGGGATCCGGGCGCACAAGCCACTCGGCCCAGTTAGCTCGCCGTAACTATATCGAGCCAGGAGCGCGCTTCCTCGTAACCGTCAACCAGAACTGGTGATGAGGAGTCACTCACGCTGCACAACAAGCTGCGCACCTGTCGCCCGATAATGTCAAGGCAACTTTGCACCAACTCGCTGTGGTAGCCCCGTTCACCGAAGGTCACCACCATTTGCATGGAGAACAGACGACCCAGAGCGCGCCCAAGTTCAACCATTTTCCGTTGCGACAACGCGCGGTCAAAGCTGAAGCTCAAAGCCTCCTGAAAGCGGTCGGCAACATCGGAACTGAGTTCAAAACCGTTAAGGAAGCTGAATAAGTTCGTCTCTTTGAGAGCGCCCATGCGCTTGAGCACAGCCTCGGATATCTGCTGATACAGAATGTCGTTGGAACCCTCAAAAATCTGGAAGGGTCGGCTGTCTACAACCGAGCGCCCGGCAATGCTGTCAAGCCGGTAGCCACGACCACCAAACAACTGCACAAGCGACTGAGCGGCGTCCTGCATATAGTCGGTAATGACGGTCTTTATAGAGTTGGCTGGCAGTCCCTCGCCGGACAGGTCCCTGGCAACCGAACCGGCCTCGCTGGTGTAGGCACACATTGCCGCACAGGCGGTTGTGTAGGCCTGAAGTTCAGCTAAGCGATCCTGCACCTGGTCATACCCGACCAGCGGAAACCCACCGACATTACGGGCACGAGTGTGAGCCACAGCCTCATCAAGTAACCGTCGCAGGTAGCCCATAGCCATGCCCGGGAACTGGAGCCTGCTCCTGTGCAGCAGATCAAGCATCATGCGCACCCCGCCCTGCTTGGCCGAGAGCCTATGATCTGCGGGCAACACGGTGTCGAGTTTGCTGCGCCCATAGGGAATCATGTAGAGCCCCAGACTTGGGTAGTACTCCTCAACCTCAATGCCCCCAAGACTCTTGTCCCAGACAAAGAAGCTGATGGTGCGTTCCAGGTCACCGCGCTCGGTCTCACCCCGAGCGGTGAGCAGCCAGAAATCTGCATGTCCCGTCAGGCCGCCCCAGTGCTTGGTACCCTTGAGGTGGTAGCCTCCGTCGACGGACTTGAAGCTGCTGCGCATGCGCAGGGCATCGGAACCGAACTCGGGTTCGGTAATCATGAGCCCGCCAATAGCCTTGTGATTGATGAAGCGTTCAAACACGCGTTCTTGCAGCCCCGGTTCAGCGTATTTTGACACCGGCTGTAGAAAGAGCGCCCCATTAATGCCCATAGTGAGCGAAAGCGCCAGTGACTCATAGGAGCAGGCCTCAAGCATGGAAAGGCTCTCGGCAACATGCTGCCCACGCCCACCGTACTGTTCGGGAATAAAGACCGAGAGCGGCGTTGGGTCAAAGGCCTCGGCGAAGAGCTCACGCGGCAGGCCGCGTTTGGTGGCATCTTCATTCGTGTACATTGTGCTGAAGAGCCGTTTGAGCCGCCCCTGGAGTTCCGACAAAAAGACGGGAAAGGGTTGCTGGGTGGCCACACTCATGCGTAACTCACCTTGTGTTTTCTATTCATAGTCTCAATATACTTTAGCGCCATACTCAAGTCCATAATTGCGGCTGGAGAAATGGCCCGTGCTATACTTGAACGCGATGTTTTCACGCGGCCCGGAACACACAGGTGAGTCTCTACAGGTCTCGCTGGCTTTGGGATCGGCGGCACATGACTACCGCTGGTTGCTTGACCGTGACTACCCGGACACACAGTCACTGCGCTTGGTGGGTGACCGCTACCGACTCAGCGGCACCGAACGCGGAATGCTGTATCGCGGCGTCTTCTCTGAGCAGGACTCCCGCCGCCGCGCTGCCAGACTTAGTGGTCTGGACACGCAAGGGCACGCCACGCCCAACGCCTCCGACAGCTTCAACGCTACCGGCACCCAACTCACCGTCGACGGCCACAACGTCCTGTTCACAATCTGGAACTACCTCTCCGGCCGTCCCATTGTGCTCGCTACCGACGGCTGGCTGCGCGACATTGGTGGCACCCGAGCAAGGCTGCCCCACGACGAGCGCTTCACACGAGTGGCCACGCTCCTCCTTGAGGCCCTCAAAGCCACCCGTTGCAACCCCATTAACATTCTACTTGACGAGCAGCTCCCATGGAGCCGGGATCACTGTACCGAGATCAATGCCCTTCACGCCCAGGTCAGCCACACCGGTGCTGGGCCTGCTGCCAGCAAGGCGCCCACACTCACCGCCACCACCAACAGCTCGGTAGACGCAGCCGTCGCGGCTACAGGAGGCGGAAGTATTGCCACCAGCGACACCGGCATTATCGACCGCTGCAAAGCTCCGGTACTGGACCTTGGTGGGTACATCGTCCTTCAGGTACTGGAGGGTAGGCCGCTTCACATGACGCAGCTGTGTAAGCTGGGCTAAGCCCGTAGCCGCTGACCCCGTCGCATAGGTATCTTGAAGTTACACACAGGAGGACACACCATATGGAGTATCGACGTTTAGGAAAATCCGGACTGAAGGTCTCAGCCTTGTCATTTGGATCATGGGTCACATTTGGGAAACAGGTCGATGTAGACGCAGCAGCGGATGAAATGAAGGCTGCGCTGGATCATGGCGTAAACTTTTTTGACAACGCCGAGGCCTACGAAAAAGGTAAGTCGGAAGTTGTCATGGGACAGGCTATTAAGAAGCTCGGTTTGGTTCGCAAGGACTACGTCGTCTCTACCAAAATATTCTGGGGTGGAAGCGGCCCCAATGACACCGGACTCTCGCGCAAGCATGTAGTAGAGGGTACCCGCGCTGCGCTTGAACGCATGCAGCTTGAGTATGTAGACCTTGTCTTTTGCCATCGGCCGGACTACGAAACACCCATTGAAGAAACCGTTCGTGCCATGAGTCATGTCATTGACCAGGGTTGGGCTATGTACTGGGGAACCAGTGAGTGGAGTGCTGAGCAGATTCGCCAGGCGTGGGAGCTTGCTATGCGTCTGGGGCTGAATCCGCCCACCATGGAGCAGCCACAGTACAACATGTTTCACCGAGACCGCGTGGAAGTTGAGTATGCCCCACTCTATGACGACATCGGCCTGGGCACAACCATTTGGAGTCCCCTGGCATCTGGCGTGCTCACCGGCAAATACGCGCAAGGCATTAAAGAAGGCCGCCTGACCCTGCTAGGGTACGAATGGTTGCGAGAAATGTATGAGAACGAGGAAGGCCGGGAACGAATAAATAAGGTAGAGAACCTGAGGCCCATTGCCGCCGACCTTGGCGCAAGCCTGGCACAACTGGCACTTGCATGGACGCTTAAGAACCCGCGGGTGAGCACCGTCATCACCGGCGCTTCCAAAGCCTCGCAAGTGAGCGAGAATATGAAGGCGCTCGATATCGTACCAAAGCTCGATGCCGGAATTATGGACCGCATAGAAGAGGTGCTTGGCAACAAGCCCGAAGAGCCGCGCAACTGGCGCTAAACAGTGCCTACATTGACGCTTAGGACTCGGCACATCTGCCGTCTATACGGTATGATGCACTCGCGTGGTTAAAAAAGCATCATCACTAATTATGGTGAGCGTGATCTTCGCGCTCACCATAACTGCATTCTTAGTTCCAATCCTCATTGCAACACCTGGCTCTCGCACCTCGGGCGCTGTAACTCCGTTGGTCAGTAACGGGCGTTTAGATGCCAGTGAATGGGAGTTTGAAGCTCGTGGGCTCATACCTCTGAACGGGGACTGGCGCTTTTATCCTGAGCAACTTCTGACTCCCGCTGACCTTCGCGCTTTGGAGCAGCAGGGGGCAGATGCCGAGATGCTGCGGATTCCGACAGTCTTGTCCGCCTCGGACTACACGGGCGGCACCCTTGTTTCCACCCTTCGCTTGCCAGCGGAGCTGTCAAGCAGCCCCGATACGCAGGGAGCCCCGGTGCTGGGCCTGAAGTTACGGTATTTTTCCTCGGCAAATGCGGTCTGGATTGACGGAGTTAAGTTCGCCGAGACCGGACGTGTCTCCCTTGACCCAAAGGAGTACCAGGCTCGCTATGAGCCAGCTGAGATCTCCTTTGTCCCGGCTGGCGCGGAAGTAGAGCTTGTCATTCAGTTCGCCAACTTCCATCACCGGCGCATTCGACTCAATGAAGTCTTTTTGGGGCCATCACACATAGTCCAGAGCTACACCCAACACGGTATTCTCAAAGACGCGATCCTTCTTGGAAGTCTTATTCTGGTAGCCGTCTACTACGGCATTCTTTTTCTTATACAACACAACGAACCGGCAAACTTGTATCTCTCATGCATTGCGCTCCTCAGTGCAGGCCGCTTAAGTGTTGTGGGTGACCGTATAATCTTGCGAATAATTCCCATGATCCCCGCTGAGCTTATGATGAAAATTGGGTTTGCTGGCTCGGTGCTTATGCTTCCCTTGCTGGTACTGTACGTCAAGGAGGTTTCGCCTTCTCCCCGGCTTGTGGCACCTGCCAGACTCGCAAAATATGCGGCTATCCTCGTCGGCGCGGTAGTCGTCCTCACTCCTTTACGAGTATACGACTGGGTTTTCCAGTACCTTCAGTTTCTTATCATCCTTGGTGGGTTGTATACACTGTATGTAGTGCTCCGTGGCCCCCTGTTAGCCACCACACCTCGCAGCAGCCTGTTGGCCGGTGGCGGTGCCTTACTCCTGCTTACCGGGATCAACGATGTACTACGTGAAGCAAGTATTGTTCACACCCCGGAGTTGTTCTCGGCTGGCATGGTCGTCTTTCTGGTTCTTCAAGGCGTCTTGCTTGCATGGCGTTTTCACGAAACCTATCTCAAGGTGGAAAACCTTGCAGAAGAGAACTCACTCATGATCGCCGAGATCCGGGGTTTGAACCGCACCCTGGAAGAGCGCATTCAGGCTCGCACTCAGGAGCTGGAAAACTCCAACGCCCGCCTTGAGCAGCTAACCCGCATAGACCCACTGACCGGACTTGCAAATCGGCGTGCGGTCGATGAACGCTACCAGCTGGAAAAGGCCGTAAGTCGACGCGAAGGTACTTCACTGGCAGTTCTCATGATAGATATCGACGCCTTCAAGCCGTACAACGACAACTACGGTCACCCTGCTGGGGACATCTGCCTGCAGCAGATCTCTGCGGTTATTCGTGGATGCTGCTCTCGAGGCACCGACCTGGCCGCGCGTTACGGTGGCGAGGAGTTCATTGTCTTGCTGGCAAACACTACAACCGAGGGAGCACTAACGCTTGCGGAGAAAATCCGCACCGGAATAGAAGACCTCAGGCTACCGCACGAGTACTCACCGACCGCTCCCTATATCACGGTAAGCATTGGAGTTGCAGCCGGTAAGCCAGCCGACGAGCCGGAAATGCGCCTTATTCACCAAGCCGACAAGGCACTGTACATGGCAAAGTCTGCTGGCAGAAACAGAACTCGCGCCGAAGAAGGCAGCCCAAACGCTTGACCCCAATTGCCCGGGTCGTTAAGGTTCCTGCATGCATGCTTTACCCTCCCGGCCCACCGCCATTGTATTTGACTTCGACGGCACCCTTGCCGACACTCGCGCGATTATTGTTGACTCCTACCGAGAAGCCTTTGCTCGTGTAGGAATTGAGTGCCCTGGTGAACAAGAGATTTCCGCCACCATTGGAATTCCGCTTGCGTCTGCCTTTAGGGAGCTGACCGGAGCGGACGAAGAGCTTATAGATCGGGCTGTAGAAGCCTATCGCGACGTGTTCCGCCTTCGAGGCTACGAAAAAGTGGATGCCTTCCCTGGAATGATTCAGATCGTGCACGCCTGCCAAACAGCCGGTTTCCGCATGGGCATTGCATCAAGTCGCAGCAATCAGTCTTTAGGAGGCATGGTGGAACACCTGGGCATTGCAGACTGTTTTGAGGTGATTGCCTCACGCGAGGACGCGACGAACGATAAGCCTCATCCTGAACTGCTGCTCTCGGTCATCTCGCGCATGGGCCTGGAACCGCGCCAGGTTCTCATGATTGGGGACACCACCTTTGACATTGAAATGGGTCACGCCGCCGGTTGCCTCACCTGCGCGGTCACCTGGGGAAACCACAACCGAACGAAACTCAGGTCGGTTCACCCCACGGTCCTGGTAGACGGTGCCGAGGCTTTTGAACCTCTCCTGGGCCTCGGACTGGGTCTACGGAACGACTCTTTGCGATAGCCGCTGATAGTGCGGCTGCGTTAGCGGCGGGA
>SLAA01000226.1 GCA_007127105.1 Spirochaetales bacterium
AGCTGGTTGTACTTGGCAATGCGGTCTGAACGGGACATTGAACCAGTCTTGATCTGTCCACAACCCAGGGCCACTACCAGGTCGGCAATGAATGCGTCCTCGGTTTCACCTGAGCGGTGGCTTACCACAGCGGTGTAACCGGCGCGCTTGGCCATTTCTACCGCCTCGAAGGTCTCGGTCAGGGTGCCAATCTGGTTCACCTTAATCAGGATGCTGTTGGCAATTCCGCGCTCAATACCAGTTGCAAGGCGGGTGGTGTTGGTTACGAAGAGATCGTCGCCAACGAGCTGCACTCGGTCACCAACCTTGTCGGTGAGTGACTTCCAGCCGTCCCAGTCGTTCTCTGCCATGCCGTCTTCCAGGCTGATAATGGGGTACTTGTTACACCAGTCGGCCCAGTACTGTGCCATTTCCTCGCTGGAAAGCTCACGCCCGTCCGACTTCTTGAAGATGTACTTGCCCTTGTCTGCGTCGTAGAACTCGCTGGCTGCCGGGTCAAGCGCAATCATGAAGTCGTCGCCAATCTTGTATCCAGCCTTCTCCACTGCCTCAATAATGACCTCAACGGCTTCTTCATTGGACTTGAGGTTTGGTGCAAAACCACCCTCGTCACCAACTGCAGTGCTATAGCCGCGTCCCTTGAGGACGGTCTTCAGGTTGTGAAAGGTCTCGGCCATCATGCGAACGGCCTCACGGAAGCTGTCAGCACCAACCGGCATAATCATGAACTCCTGAAAGTCCACCGAGTTGTCAGCGTGGGAGCCACCGTTAATAACGTTGGCCATAGGGACTGGAAGCACGCATGCCCGGTACGCGCCAAGGTGCTTGTACAGTGGCAGACCAAGGTACTCAGCGCCAGCGCGAGCAACTGCCATGGAAACGCCCAGAATGGCGTTGGCTCCAAGCTTGCCCTTGTTCTCAGTTCCGTCAAGTTCAATCATGGTGCGGTCGATATCGACCTGATCTAAGGCATCCAGGCCCTCAATCTCGGCTGCAATAACGTTGTTCACGTTCTCCACGGCCTTCTGTACACCCTTGCCCAGGTAGCGGCCCTTGTCGTTGTCGCGCAGCTCAACCGCTTCATGCTCACCGGTAGAAGCACCTGAAGGTACCGCAGCACGTCCAAGTGAACCGTCTTCCAGTATTACGTCTACCTCGATTGTTGGGTTTCCCCGTGAGTCGAGTATTTCTCGAGCTTCTACATACTCAATCATGCTCATGTTATGTCTCCTCTTGTTCATGCGTGAATCGTGAAATAATGCTTCAAACTTATGACGTTGAGCGACCTCTGTCAAGCCAGCTGCTACAAATGTCAGTAAAAAAATAACGAATGTAACGCTGCCAGCGCCCCCGGCCATTTAGTTTTTAGCCTTTCTTGACGGGGCTCCCAAGGCGCCCGTACAATGGCGAATGCGATTCTCCAGCCTGTTCGTCGAAACACAGAAAGCTTCCAAGGGGGCCAACGCGGACTCCGGGTATAGGTTGCTTGCCCGAGCCGGATACGTGGAGCCCCTTGGGAGCGGTCTTTTCTCATTGTTGCCGCTGGGCGTCCGGGTGACCGAACGACTCTGCAGGATCATTCGCGAGGAAATGAACCGCCTTGGTGGGCAGGAGGTGCTGGTTCCCCTGGTTAACCCGGCCGAGCTCTGGCAAGCGAGTGGGCGGGACGCCGTGCTGAAGGAGGACATGGTACGCTTCAAGGATCGACACGGTCGTGACCTGGTGTTGGCGCCCACCCATGAAGAGGCAATGGTTGAGCTTGTTCGGCGCCGGATGCGCTCCTACCGCTCGCTGCCGCTGTTCCTGTATCAGTTCCAACTCAAGTTTCGGGACGAGGAGCGGCCCTCAGGCGGCCTGGTGCGGGCCCGCGAGTTCCTCATGAAGGACGGCTACTCATTCCACAGGTCCTTTGCCGAACTCAATAACTTCTTTCCACAGGTGTTTCAAGCCTATGAGCGACTGTTCAGCCGGTGTGGCATTCAGGCAATTGCGGCGGACTCAGGGGTTGGTCTCATGGGTGGTGACCGCGCCTATGAGTTTCTTTTTCTGTCAAAGTCGGGTGACGACAGGGTCATTATATGTGACGGCTGTGGATACACCGCGAACTTTGAGGTAGCCCTTGGCCAGGCGGAGAACGACCGTGAACCGCCTCGTGAGATTGAGTCGGTACACACTCCCGGGCAACGTACTACAGCACACATTGCGGCCTATCTGAAGTTGCCTACGCGCAAGCTCGCCAAACCTATGGTCTTCTCTGACGACAAGGGGGCAGTCATGGCGGTGGTCCGCGGCGACCATGAGGTAAGTGTAGAGAAGCTATCGCGCCTGCTCGGGCGACCAGGGCTGCGGAAAGCCACGCGTGAGGAGCTTGCCGAACTGGGCCTTATACCTGGATATCTTTCCCCGCTGGGTGAGATTGGCAGCCGGCTTCCCTCGGTTGTTGACCAGGCCTGCGCCAACAACCCCAACATGGTCTATGGGAGCAATGAGCAGGACTACCACTACCTCAACGTCAACTTTGGCCGCGACTATGCATCCGAGCGGGTGGCGGATATCGCGCGCATAAACGAAACTCACAGCTGCATCCACTGCGGCTCGCCCTTGAAGAACCGCCCGGCTACCGAGCTGGGGAACATTTTCAGGCTCGGGAACTCGTACTCACGCGCCATGGGGCTGAGTGTTCAAAATGAGCGTGGTGAGCGCGTCTATCCGTACATGGGAAGTTACGGAATTGGGATTGGGCGTCTCATGAGCGCGGTTGCCGAGGCAGGCGCCGACGAGGAAGGTATAATTTGGCCGGAAGCTCTTGCCCCTTTTGGTGTCTACCTCATGGGTGTTGGTAAGTCGCCCAAGGTGGTACAGGCGAGTGAGGAGCTGTATAGGCAGCTTGGAGCCGATGTACTGTTTGACGACCGTGACGAGCTGGTGAGCCGCAAGTTCAAGGACGCTGACCTTATGGGCATTCCGTATCGGGTGATTGTCTCTCCGGCGACGGTGCGGGACGGCACGGTTGAGGTGCGAACCCGCGCAGACGGCAGCGAAGAGGTGCTCACCATTGAGCAGGCTCTTGAGTTTTTGCGGGGACGCTACCTCCGACATCGACATGGGAGTGATGCATGATTCCTTTTGAGCTGACCAAGGAGTTGGTGGACCAAATCCTGTATGGGATGGAGAATCAGGATCATGAATACTGCCTGGATGTACGGTCCGCGCAGGTAGTACGCTGTGATCAATGCCCAGATCCCGACGACCCGGAGTCCTGTATTGCTATTCCGGACTGGCGTCCGGTGGACGGCTTCAATGTTATGGAGTCCTTTCTTACCAGTTTGCGAAACCCGGTGTACAGGGAGAACTTGAGGGCGATTCTGGCTTCAGGCCACAAAGTTTTTCGGCGTTTCAAGGACACCGTTCGTGAAAACCGCGAAATTGAGCGGCAGTGGTTTGCTCACAAGGAACGACGCATGCAGGCGGTTGTGTACGACTGGTACAATCAGTTGCGCGAGGTGTGGGGGCTAGATCCAGTTGTACCGGACTACCCCGATACTGAAGACCTGGTGCTCTTTGACTTTAGTCTGCGGCAGCTCAACTGCGCCGAGGAGCCGGAGCTCACCGAGGAGCTGAGCGACTTTGACCAGGGTTCGTTTTTTGAAGGGCACCGGGAGCTGCCGGAGGCGGTAGTGGAGCGACTCTACGAACGATATCGTACCGGACTTCCCGATATTGACGAGCCGGAGTCGGTAGTTCTGGTTGTGGAGACTCCATCCGAGGAGTTGGCGGGTTTCTTGTGGGCAATAGAGGAGGTGCTCGCAGATGCTTCGCGCATGTCTACTCTGGCGCAAATCTACGTCCTGCCGGAGTATCGTGGCTTGGGAATTGCACGTACGGTTCTCCCGCGCTATCTGCAGCAGGCGAATGCTCGTGGTGTGGTGACCGTAGTTGCTGAGTTGCAGGCGGAGGCCAGGAATTTTGCAGGATATCTTGAAGCAGAGGGATTTCGGCCTGCTGCGGCGGCTTACTCGCTCAATCTCCGACGCTGGTGGGAGGAGAACCTCCCGGAGTAAAGCTACCTGCCTACAGGTACTTGGCGCGCTCGGCCTCAGCCTTTGCGTGCAGTTCATCAAGCGCTACCGAGACGGCGTCGGCCGCAGCCTGCTTTAGATCCGCGTCCGGCGGCGCCGCTGCGCGCGCCTTACTACGAAATGCAGAACAGTCAATGACCTCACTTGCGTAGTGTACAAGAACGTCGTTGTGCACCTCGTCGAGCTCCATTTTCTCGGTAGGGTTGGGAACCAGGATGTTGCCAGCCGAGCCGACAAAAACCATGTAGTCAAAACTCTTGAGGTAGGAATCTACCTCCTTAAGGACGCGCTTGGTGTCCGGCTTGCCTGGTCTATAGCGAGTGCCCGATGGAAAGACCAGTATGATGCGGCCGTCGTACTTGAGGCGAATCATCTGCTTAAGCGCGGCGCGGTTAATTTCGCGGCTGTAGGTCTTCTCTGCGTCGTACTTCTCGGTGCCTACCAATGCCTCGAGTGATCGAGAGGGGTACACAACCACACGGGTGAAGGACTCGGCAAAAGCCAGTACAAAGTCACTGGTTATATTGAGCTTGAGACTCGCAATAGCAACAATGCGGTCGGCCACCTCTGCGGCCTTTGTGCCCGCCTTCTGCAGCAGATAGAAAATGCTGGGGATATCGAAATTACTGTAGTGTTCGCTAAGAATGAGGCAGGACTTGCCCTGTGCCGAAAGGTCAGCCAGTTTCTCCATTGCCTCTACATTTGCAAAATGGCTTTCCGGGCGGATAATGTCGGCAACAACGCTTTCCACTGCGCGACGGTTCGCCAGGTTCCCTTCCTGATACACGTTTTCCGGAGTTATGGTGTCCGGATGGCGGGAGTTTTTCACCATTTCTACGGCGCGATCATAATAAAGTTCCATTACTGAAGCCACGGCAGCTCTCCTTTCCAACGTTTGCGCGGAGCTTACAGGGTATGTTTTCCGCTCTCGTCTGTCAAGAAAGGTGCGACTTTGTGGTGGTGAGCTTTCTCGTGTGGCGGCCAGCTTCGTAGCTTAGGGGACAATAAGCTCCGAGACGTCGTGGCCTTCATTGCTATGCAGTCGGCGGTCGTTCAGGGGGTCGTTGATCCGACGTCCGGCACCCACAAACTGATACCCATGCCTGCCTGAAGGGACTCTCAGCCGTATCTGATAGAGACCGGGCTCGATCTCGCGCATTTCATGCATGAAAGGATCCCAGTTATTGAAGTCGCCTACCAGGGCTACCCGCCGGTTGGGGGCCGTCTCCAGGGTAAACTCCACGCTGCCGTCGGCTCTAAGCACCGGACTGCGAAGCTCGGTTGGGCGTTCAGGGAGCTCAAATACCGAGAGGCGCACCCCGTGGGCGTCGCTGTAGGTGTTGGGGTTGCGTGGGTCGGCACTCCAGTGGCCGTCGCTCACAAATCGATATCGGAGTTCACGCACGTTATCTGGGATGGGGTACAGCATAAAATGCACGCCCTGCTCATTGCGAAACATGACATGGGTGGTGCGGTAGTTCTCGTGCTCAAACACCACGCCCACGTAGCGCGGGTTTCGCACGGTCGGGGCAGCCTGGTCGTCCCCGGTGCCGTATATGTCTGCACGCACCGCGCTATGTGGGGCGCGGCCCTGCGGTGGCTGCTGCGGGAGGTAGCTAAAGAGAATGTACTCGTCAATTATCCGGGGTGCTTCGGCTTGCTCCATCCCGGCCAGCCGCACATGCAGCATAAGGTCGATCTCGGCAGGCATGCGGGGTGTTGCGCCCAGCCGTAAAGGTGCCGACACTAGAAGCACCGTGACAACAAAAAGCGTTGTTGTAGTAATGCCGGTTGGGATAATACGCGCCAGGCGTAGACGAAGTTTCTGCGCCAATGACTGGCGTTGTTCCCGCAGTACACAATCCATGATACTGTACAAATCGGAATACCTATGCCGCGCCTTAACAGCCACGGTCATATTTTGCGGGAAATAACCGACAATGTGAAGTAGGATCAAGAATGCCGAGTCTCGAAGACATCAAGCAGTTTGATAGACACCTCATGGAGTTGGGAGATGAGCCCGCGGTACTGGCCGAGTGGGGTGAAACCTATGAGCCCGCTCAAGCGCCCGAGTCCGGTCTTGCTGACGACCTGTCGGACCTGCTGGGTGGTGGTGGTGGGGAGCCTGGCGGGGAGGAACAGTCGGCTGACGACTTCCTGCGCTCCTTTGCCGACTCAATGGATGACGAGGAAGATGAGGATCCCGGCGCAGCCCCAGACTCTGAGACCGACGCCGACGCCGACATAGAAGACCCCCTTGCTGCACTTGGTCTTGGGGATGACCCCGACAGCGAACAAGACTCTCCCGCACCGGAAACAGAGGATGACAGCGACGACTTCAGCGCAGACTTTGGCGCCTTTGGCTTTGAAGAGGGCGACCTTGACGGAGAGCCTTCCGAGGATCTGCCTGAGGATCTGACGGAGTCCGAAGATCTGGGCGACCTGGGCGACCTGGGCGATCTCGACGATCTGGGTGACCTGGGGGATATAGGTGATATAGGCGATATAGGCGATGAGGATGATCTGCCAGACCTTGGTGATGTAGAGGCCGAGCCGGATGAAGTCACCGAAGAGCCCGAACCCACCGAAGAGCCCGAAGTCGACATCCCAGTCGAACCCGAAGCCGAACCCGAACCAGACGACCTCGAAACAGACACTGCCATAGATGAGTTCTCACTGGATGAGTTTGACCTTGACGAGTTCAACGAAGACGACGGCCCCCTTGACCTGGAGCCTCCCGAGGATGAGATCCCCGAGCCGGAG
>SLAA01000105.1 GCA_007127105.1 Spirochaetales bacterium
AGTCCGTTGCGCGAGTCTTCAACCACGACACAGCGTGCGGGATCTAGTCCTAGCTCCTTAACGGCTAAGTTATAGACGTCCGGCGCTGGTTTCTTGGCCTTCACCATATCGCCAGCGAAAATGCCTGAGAGTCGGGCTGCGTTCTCGGCTCCCAGCACGTGCTCAGCAATAGACTCTACCGATGCAACGGCAGAGGTGGAACAAACCGCCACAATCCAGCCAGCATCCAGCGCGGCCTCGGTTATTCGTTTTACGCCGGAACGTCCCGGGAGTTCGCCAGCAGTAACCATCTCCTTGTAGATCTCGCTCTTCCGCTTGTGCCAGCCAGCAACAATATCCCACCAGGCTTCATCTTCGGCCGGGACATCAAAGGCTGCACGAAATCCCGGCTCATCCTTGAGACTGAGCATGCGTTCCTTTCCGCCGCCGATCTTGAGCTTCTCTATGTACTGTTCGGCGGTCCATTGCCAGTCCACCCCTAACTCACGCCACATCTGGTTGAATGCTGGCAGGTGGCCGTTTAGTTCGGTATCCGCTAATACGCCGTCACAATCGAACAGCAATGCCGGTGTTTTCACGCCTTTCCCTCACTTCCAAACAGCTCAAAATAGTGTCGCGCCATCTTCATAACCTCATTACGCACACCATTAATCAGCTTTAGCGGGTTGTACTCCGTAGGTTTTGCCTCAAGGTAGGTGCGGAACGCATCTGCGTACACCTTCTTGAGGTCTGTCGATATATTCACCTTGGCAGCGCCCAGGGCAATGAGACGGTGGAACACTTCATCCTCAAGGCCGCTGCCACCGTGCAGCACCATAGGGGTATTGGTTGCGGCGACGGTCTCCTCCATGCGGTCGTAGCGGATTGCGGGTGCGCTCGTATAGAAGCCGTGGGCGGTGCCGATGGGTGGGGCGTAGCAATAGAGGCCGGTGTTGAGTACAAAGTCTATTTCCTGCTCTAAGGGAATCAGTTTGCCTTCAGTTTCGCTGCCTACGCCGTCCTCGACACCGGTGACCGCAACCACCTCTCCCTCCACGTGGGCACCGTACTGCTTGGCAAACGCCGAGATCTCTTTTGTAATACGGTAGTTCTCTTCAAAGCTCTCTGCTGAGCCGTCAAACAGGACCGAGTTCCAACCAAGCCGAATGCTCTCCTTTGCGATCTCGGGATCTGGGCAGTGGTCCAGGTGTAGCGTCACCGGTACCGAAACACGATCCGCCATGGTTCTAAAGGTGTCTACAATCACCTGACCTCCCCAGTACATGAAGGTCTTGACCGAGATTTGTATGATCAGGGGGGACCTGGCTTCCTCTGCGCCACGAATAAGGCCGTCCAGGCTAATGTCGTCAAAGGCGTTAAAGGCGGGTACCCCGTAGCGTTGTTGGTACGCCGGGTCCATGACTTCAGGTAAGGAAACTACTGCCATCTTTACTCTCCTGTGTCTAACGCGTCAGGGTCGTGGTCAATGAGTAACGGTCACCACGGTTGTAGCACAAGGCAAACTCAAGCGGCGTGCCGTCCTCCGCAACAACGGTTCGTTCCTTGTACAACAGCGGAGCCCCAATTTCGGTCTCCAAGAGCTTTGCCGTTTGTCCATCTGCCGCTATGGCTTCAACCCTCTGCACGGCCTGTTTGATGCGGAACCCGCACCTCTCGAGCGCCTCCCAACTCAGCACCTGTGTGAAGTCATGATCGAGCATCTCGGGGCACAGCTTGTACGGTATGAACTCATCATGCAGGGTAATGGGAAGCCCGTCGGCAAATCGTAGCGTTTGGATGTGAAATACTGGTTCGCCTTCCAGTATGTTCAAACTGCGGGCTACCAAATGCCGTGAGAGCAAAACTTCTTGCTTAAGCACCGCTATTCTTGCCTCAAAACTCTCAGACTCTGCTGAGTCAAAAAAGGTTGTCAGTCGGTTGTGGTCTCGATGCACGTGCCGCTGCGCGACAAAGGTGCCTATACCACGTTTTCTGTACAGCAAGCCCTCATCGAGGAGGTCTGAGATTCCTTGCCGCACCGTCATTCGGCTGACACCAAACTCGGCTGTTAGAGCCTCCTCGGCCGGGAGCCGCTCACCCGGTTGATAGCTGCCGTTTACAATGCGGTTCCGCAGCGTTTCTCTTACCTGCGCATAGAGCGCCACACCGTTGTCTTTACTCAGAACTGCCATTCATCAGCGCCTCTCACTCGCATGCATCGTACTGACAGCCGCAGCTGCCGACATCGACGTGTATTCATTTGTCTAGATAACTCTTATCCGGTTGTCTATACAACATAATTTTCAGGCATGGCTCAGGATCTGTCAAGGAAATGGTAGTCCAGAGTGCGTAATTGTTTGACGTAACCGAGAACACAGGCCTATAGTTACCATATCGGAAGTATACGGAGCTAAACGAAAGTAAAGACCAGAAACCGGAGGAACAATCAATGTCCAAGTATCTGATGGGTGTAGATGTGGGCACAACCGGCGCGAAAGCAATGGTTATGACACCGGATGGAAAAGTAGTCAGCACTGGATACCGCGAGTACGAATGTGTGTATCCTAAACAAGACTGGGTGGAGCAGGATGCCGAGCTGGTGGTTCAGCAAACCTTTGGTGCCTGCAAGGATGCCATGGAGAGCGGGAAGCTGAACCCACAGGATATTGCCGGGTTGGGCTTCTCGGTGCAGCGAGCCACCTTCCTGCTCATTGACCAGGACAATCAAGTCATAGACGGCAAGTTTTACGGATGGCAGGACAACCGCGCAGCCTCCGAGATTCCGTTTATTACCTCGAAGATTCCCGCGCCGGAGCTGTACAAGTTGGCCGGAATGCCGGTCACCCCAACCTTTAGCCTGGAAAAGATCGTCTGGGTTCAAAACCATGAACCGGCGAAATTTGCCCGCACCAGGAAGATACTCCTGACCTCCGACTACGTCATGTGGCGCTTTGGCACCGACGAGTTCTACTGTGAACGTACCAACGCCTGCTGTTCGGGAATGCTCGATGTGCATACCCTGACCTGGTCCGAACCTATTCTCACAGCCTTCAACATTAGCCCGGATAAGTTAGGCACGCTGGTTGACCCAGGCACCGTGGTGGGATCCGTGTCGGCCGAGGCAGCTGCGTTGACGGGACTCATGGAAGGTACGCCACTTGTCACCGGCACCGGTGACCAACAAAGCGCCGCGGTAGGCGCGGGAGTGAGTGAGCCGGGTTCGGCCTCGCTTACATTGGGTACAGCAGGCTTGTTGGTTGTTGCAACCGCCGAGCCGGTTCTGGAGGATGCATCCGGCTTCATGATGGTGCCGTCTTCCGGAATTTTGGGACTCTACGAACTTGAGGGTATACAACTGGGTGCAGCAAGTAGCTACCGCTGGGTGAGAGACACCATTGCGGACCTGGAGAAGCTGGAGGCTGGTAAACAGAACAAGGACCCGTACACACGTATGGAGGATCACATTAACAAGAGCTCTCCAGGTTCGAACGGGGTTGTTTTTCTACCTTTTCTCATTGGTGCCGGATACCCCTACTGGAATCCGGAGGCAAAAGGTGCCTTCCTTGGACTCAAGTTCTCCAACACCAAGAGCGACATGCTGCGCGCTGTCATGGAAGGTGTAACGCTTGAGAGTAAGGACATGTGCGAAAAGATGAAGGCCAATAACGTCCAGATCAACTCACTGGCCATTACCGGTGGCGCAACTCGCTCGCCTGCCTGGAGACAGATCATAGCTGACATGTTTGATGTAGAGGTCAAGCAGCTTGCAGTGGGTGACGCAACCATTGTGGGCGTGGCCATCCTTGCCGGGGTGGGGGTAGGGATATTCCCAGATGTGAAGAGTGGTGTGCAGCGCATGGTCGGTTATACTGACACTGTGCGGCCAAACCCACAGGAAGTTGCTGTCTACGCCAGGAGTTATGATGTCTACACCGCCGCGTACCAGGCCTTTCAGTCAAGCGGACTGTTTGGCAAACTCTCGGGGTTGAGTGCCTCAAGGTAAAGGAAAAAGACATGGTAGATCTAGATACAATTAACCGGAACAACGCTGGCAAGCTGTTTGATTACTCAATACTTCCAAAACAAACCCAGGAGAACGATATTCGAGAGGGTTGCAAGCTTGCCCGAGAGTACAACTGCGCGTCGTTTTACTCGTCCACGCCGTACTGGACGCCGGTCATAGTGGAGGAGCTGGCCGGGTCAACTGTACTGCCAGCAACCGGAATAGACTTCCCTTTTGGAGCCTCTCCAGGCATACTCAAGGCTCATGAGACCGAGCTTGCGGTTGCGGCCGGTTGTCGCTGTGTTGATCTGGTAGCAAATGTTGGCGCAATTAAGGATAAACGGTACAGTGTGGTGAAGGATGAGTTCACCGCATTCAAGCAGGCGGCTGGTGAGGCGGTCACCAAGGTTATTCTGGAGGTTTGCTACCTCACCAACGACGAGATCCGGGTCTGTTGCGAGCTCATAGCCGAGACAGGTTTGCAGTACGCCAAGACCTCTAGCGGTCAGTTTGAGGGGCCATCTATGGAGCAGTTTCTGGTCATGAAGGACACATTGAACGGCACTCAGGTGAAGCTCAAGGTCGCCGGGGTCAAGTTTCCACGACCGCAAAACGCCTGGACCTTTATCCTTGCGGGCGCAGACCTTATCGGCACCCGCGCCGCACCGGAAATCATTGACGCACTTGATCAAATGCGTGCAATTGGCCTTGTGCCAGCGTACGCTGAGTAGCGAATGGGACGGAGACCCAGGGTTTTTCAAGAGGAGCGCCTGATGGCTATTCAGGCGCTCATTGACTCTCGCGGCCGGGTCAGAGTGGAGGAGCTCGCAGAGACCTTTCAAACCTCGTTGGTAACTATCCGCAAAGATCTCCGTCAGCTCGAGCATGAAGGTCGGATCATTAGGGCTCATGGTGGCGCTATCTCCAGGGCCGCCATGTCGGCTCATGTCACATTTGAGATTCGCAAGACCAAAAACAAAAGAGAGAAGCAGCAACTCGGGAAGAAGGCGGCGGAGTTCGTGGCAGCCGGTGATGTGATTTTTATAGATGCCAGCACAACAACCGCGGAAATGTGCCCACACCTGCGTGATGTAGAGCAGCTCACCGTGGTAACTAACAGCCTTGAAATTGCATATCTCTTGGGAACAACCGGGAGCTGTAACATTGTGGTGATGGGTGGCACAGTAAAGCGTGAGACCCTGGCAATGTTTGACCTTGAGACCGCCGCGAGTTTTGACCGCTGGCGCTTTGACAAGGCCTTTTTTGGCGGTTGGGGCTACTCGGTAAAGGACGGTTTGACCGATCTGCCCGGAATAATTGTGCAGCAGAAGCGCCATATTGCTGCGCGTTCCTTGGTGAAGATTGCGCTGGTGGACTCAAGCAAGGTAGAGAAGGGTTCTCTGGACACAGTTATTCCTTCCAAGGATCTTGATTACCTCATTACCAACGCCGATGTCGAGCCAAGCTTCCTGGGCGCAATGCAGCGGCTCAACACACAACTCATTTTGGCCTAGTAGAGAAGGAGGTCAACAGGTGGAGCTTGGGCTGAGTGGAAAGATAGCACTCGTCACCGGAGCGTCCTCAGGCATAGGTCGGGCTACGGCGCTGAGTCTTGCCGAGGAAGGAGTGCGAGTGGCACTGAGTTACAACTCAAATAAGGCTGGCGCTCTCGAGACGGCCGACTGCATAAACGAAGGCGCTCGCGAGCGTGGCG
Organism: Spirochaetales bacterium; assembly: GCA_007127105.1. Taxonomy (GTDB): domain Bacteria; phylum Spirochaetota; class Spirochaetia; order DSM-27196; family SLAA01; genus SLAA01. The sequence continues at coordinate 5,697 of SLAA01000105.1, forward strand.
AACCAAGTTCCGCAGTAATAGTTCAGTGCGATATTTCCTCAGAGGACTCGGTGCGCGCCTGCTTTGAGACAACGCTCCGGAGCTTTGGGCAACTCGATATCCTCGTCAATAACGCTGGGTACTGGCCCAGCGGATATGTTGGTGAGATGGAAAGTGAAGACTGGAGACGCTGTTTAGATGTGAACCTGACGGGGCACTTCCTGTGCTCGCGTGAGTTTGTGCGGCATAGAAGACCCACCCAGAACGGGGGGCGTATTACCAATATCGTCTCGTTTGCTGGATTCCTTGGGTCTACAACCGGTCATGCGCACTACGCATCGGCAAAGGCCGGGCTTGTTGCCTTGACCAAGTCGCTTGCCAGGGAGTTCTGTCCTCACGGCATTCTGGTCAACGCAGTCTCACCCGGAATGGTTGAGACAGAAATGACTAAGGCAATCTCTGGTGAAGAAAAAGACAGATATCTTGGCCGAATCCCACTCGGGCGCTTTGCTGAACCGCAGGAGATTGCGAATGTGGTCGTGTTTCTCTCATCTGAGCGAGCCAGCTATGTCACCGGATCCACCTTTGACGTCAGTGGCGGTGTGCTCATGCACTAGACTGAAGAACTATATCTGCAGCCGCACAACGCTCCTGGCTCCGTCGCAGACGACAGGACCTTCCGTCACGGTGTTGTTGGGCAGCCCCATCCACCACCGCGGGTGCTTTCATGCTCAGAGACGGTAAAGGGAAGGAGTCCGGAATGTCGCAATCCGACCGGTACTCGGTACCGTTACGCATTTATGCGCGTGAGTACCAGCCAGTCAAAGTCGTGAAGGCCGCGCTTCTGTACGTATCCCGCACCTGCGCAGCCAAGTGCGGCGCTGAGAAGGAATGAGTAGCCGACACTTGCCTCGCCAAATGCAAGATGCAGTGCCAGAGTGCTGAGCAGTGTACAAAGCACCGTGACAACAATGACGGTCACTGCCGCTCGATAGTCGGCAAGGTACAGCAGGTTTACAATGAGGGTGTAGAACAGCAGGTAAAGCTGTGCCGCCGCTCCGCTGAGAATAAGCAGGTGTACTGAACCGGTACCGGCAAGGCGAACTAACTCCGGAGCGGCCAGTGTAAGGAGTACCAGCATAAGCAGCTGAACCAGCACCTGAC
>SLAA01000140.1 GCA_007127105.1 Spirochaetales bacterium
GCTGCTCGGGCTCATACGATGCTTCAGGCTGATATGGCGGGTAACCTTTGGACTCAGGCTGCCGCTGAGGCTCAGGCCTGTACTGGGGCTCGGGCGCACTCTCGGTTGCTTCGAGCGGAAGCTGGGGTGGATAATCACGCATAAACGGGATTTCCTCCGCCTCGGCCTCCTGGCCGGAAGCCGCCCCGGACCGATCTTGATCCCCAAAGGGCATGGTGCCGCTCTCAATCATGTCGCGCATGGCGGGTGGCAGTTCAGGTTCCCATTCGTCGAGTTCCGGCTCATCGTCCTCTGGTGTGCCGGACTCCGTCGCAGCCTGCTCAAGGTCGTCATCAGCCGCGGCTTGAAAGCTTTGTGGACCAAGATCCCAGGGCGATACCGAGTCCTCGTCCTGAGCATCAAGGCTCTCGACATGGAGTTCCTGGTCAACATCCTCTGGCCGACCTGCATCATGAGTTCGTGCATAGCGGGAGAGTTTATCAAGATTCCGCTGCCAGTTATCACTGTGCTCGTCTGCAAGGCTACGAGCCGCCTCTTCATAGAGCTCAAGACTCTTGTTAAGCGCGCTTAGATCATCCGGGGTTCCTCGGTTGCCCTGCAGGCTGATCAGCTCGTCAAGCGCGCCTATAGCTTTCTCGCGTTCCCCCAGCGTTTGATGGGCTCGAGACAGGGCGGTAAGGGTCTCAACGCTTTCCGGATTCTTCTTCTTTAACTTCTTGAGAAGCTTGACCGCCTCCTTGGGGCGCCCTCCACGTGTGAGGACATCGGCCTTCATGACTCCCGCCTGAAGGTTGTCCGGCTCCTGCTTGAGTAGTGTCTCGACCTCGGACAGGGCGCCTTGTGTGTCTCCGGACTGCATGAGCAACTCGGCTACATCAAGATGATGGTGTACATGTCCCGGGTCGATCTCGCGCAGTCGAGAGAAGTCTTTCTCGGCGCCTTCTTTGTCGCCACGACGATACTTCAGGAGTCCGGTCATCCGAAGCGTACGAGGATCGTCGGCGCGTTTCACCTGTGCCCGTTCAACCGCCCGTTCAGCCTCGTCATAGCGCTGAGCTCCCATAAGCGCCTTAGCATACTGAAACTGCAGCTCAACATTCTGCGGAGCCCGATCAAAGATGTCTTTGAGAACATCGAAATCACTGTCTTTTGGTGGGTTTTTCTCAAAGAGGCTTCCCAGATTCGCAGCAGCGCGCTCGTAGGTCGGATCGGCCTTGAGTGATTCGGCGTAGTAGCTAAAGGCATCCTCGGTGTTCCCCTGCCTGGCGAGCACCGTGGCAATGTTGTTCCGCGCTACGTGGTTCTTGTCGTCAATCTCCAGCACCTCTTTGAAGTGCCGGATGGACTCGTCATAACGCTCAAGCTTTTCCAGTACTATGCCCAGGTTGTTGAGAGCATCGGTCCACCCCGGTCGCGAACGAAGAGCGTGCTCGAACTGACGTCGAGCATCCGGCAGCTTGCCGAGTGCGTCATAACTGATACCGAGGTTGTAGCGGATTGTCGGGTGATTGAGATCATGCTGCAAGCCATTGTTGAAGACCTCAACCGCCTGGGTATGGTTGCCCTGTTTCTGAAAAATGGTGCCCAGGTTGTTGTATGCAAGCACAAAACTCGGATCGGTCTCGATTGCCCGCTCGTAACAGGAAATGGCCTCATCAAACTCGCCAGCTGCTTTGTGGATGTTTCCAAGATTGTACAGCACGTCAGCCCGATCAGGCTCTATCTCCAGGGAACTCTGCAAGGCCTTGCGGGCGTCGTCTGGACGGCCAAGAAGGCGGTACATGACCCCAAGGTTGTTGAGAGCTTCAGAGTTCTTCGGCGCGTTTTTGAGAACCCGTTTGAACTGCTTTACGGCTTCTTCGTAGCGTTCCAAGCGGCCGTAGACCGTACCAAGGAGCATGCCTGCCTGTACCGAGTTGGGGGCACCCTTGCTCGCCTCCAGGGCATACTGCTCGGCACTCTCGTAGTCACTAATTCGCAGAGCATTCTCAGCACGATGTAGGATGTCCCGCAGTTGCATTTTTGTCATCGAGCATGCCTCGTTGGGCGAGCGTTGACCTCTCGTGAAGGTACCGTTTCGTATACCGTTCCGGCGCGATCATAGGCAGCCACTGCAAAGTAGTAGAGCCGCCCGTTTTCCAGTCCGGTAATTTCTATCTCGGTTGCCAGACCAACATCAAGGGGAGATAAGCCCAGGTCACTGTCGCCCGAGAAGTAACGCCCCGGCTGGGTGCCGTAGTAGACCACATATCCCTCAATCTCAGGATCCATTACCGGACTCCACTGCAACCGAACCGACCCGTCCTGCGCCTCGGCAGTAACTCTCACCGGCGGCGCCGGAGGAGGCGGTGCTTCATACACCGGGCTGATTGAGGTTATGCTTGGAGACTGATCAAGGTTTCCGTCGGCGAAGAGCTCGGCCCGCACCTGGAGATAGCGACCTCGGGGCAGGTTGTCCATGTCTTCATTCGGCGTGAACGGCGCCCACTCGGCCTCAACACCATCCATCCCGACCCGGTTCTCACCGATCCGGTACTCAAAGAAGATGTCAGTCTCACCCGGTGTCGCGTACTCGGCATCGATCCGGCTCAACCGCGCGGTGCTTCGGCCCAGATCAATAACGCGCGATACCGCTACCCCGGTCTCGTTCACCAGGGCTGCTCTATATGGCGCCTCCACAAAGCTCCGTTCTACTCTGAACTCATCCATGAATCCGGTGAAGCGTGATCCTAAGAGCAGCTCTCGGGAACTGCCACTGCCAATGCGGATCCGTGATGCATCGCCCGACTCATTTCCACTCGAAGTCACGTGCAGTATCTCTTGCGGCACCTCATCGACCAAATACTCAAGAAGTCCGGTGTCGGCGTCGTATCGCAGCATATGGTGATTCCATCGTCGCGGAATGAGTCCGTCCCGTCCCGGCACCTCGACCGTAAGGGGCGTTCCGTCCGGGGCAAAAAACATGTTGTGGAATCGGAAAACCAGACGGCGATTCCGAACCTCAACAATCAACTGCTGGGCAACTGAGTGAGAACCGTTACTGAGAGATCCCTGCCAATGCAGAATCTGCTCTCGTTCGCTGAGCGAAGCCGGATACAGATAAAACTCCATGGTGAAGTCGTCCCACACGGCCCCGGGGCTGAACATCCCCACCCGACTGCTCTGAAGCCGTAAGCCGTCCTGACTCCCACGGAAGACCGCCGCGGCACCCCGATATCCATGCGCCTCGGTACGCTCCTCCCGTCCCGCAACCGTATAGTTCCTGGCCGCGTCGCGGAAGCCCACCGTGTCGAAATCGACATAGAGTTCGGTGTGCGGCCCAACAAGATATCCGCCCTGGCGAAGTACCAGCTGCTGCATATCTCGCCGCCCCGGTGCCAGCTCCAGATTGGCAGCCGAAACGAGCCGATCTTCCCACCCCTGCGTACCGCCGAGTTCAACACGACTTTCTCGCGCAGACAGCTGTATGGGTGCAAAACAGAGAAGAATGAGAAGTTGCGCCGTCAGAATTGTTCCTGTTTGTTTCATTCTTTTGTACAATAATATCGGCAGCTATGCAGAAAGACACAAGCCTGGTGCAATTCTTTCCTCGTTCTCCCGGTGTATACCTCATGAAAGACGAGGACGGGGTCATCATATACATCGGTAAGGCTAAAAATCTCTACTCACGCGTCTCGAGTTACTTCCGCGGAACGAAGGACCGCAAGACCGGTGTACTCGTGCAGCGGATCAACACCGTCGACTATATCGTCACCAACAACGAGTACGAGGCGCTGCTGCTTGAGAACAACCTCATTAAGGAGCACCAGCCCCGCTACAACATAAATCTTAAGGACGGAAAGTCCTACCCGATGATCCGCATCACGGCGGAAGAATACCCGCGTGTGTTTCGCACCCGGCGCATCATACAGGACGGCTCGCAGTACTACGGCCCCTACACCGACATACATCGCGTGGACAGATATCTTGAGCTGATTGAGCGACTGTTCCCGCTGCGCAAATGCCGGGGTGCAGTGAAGAAAAGGCCCCATCCCTGCCTGTACTATCACATTGGTCGATGTAGTGCCCCCTGCGCCGGAAAGACCACGCACGAGGAGTATCAATCGAAAATTGCGGGCATTCACAAGCTCCTCGAAGGCAATACCGAGGAGTTGCTTCGTGACCTTGAGTCTCAGATGTTAACGGCCTCGGCTGAACTCAGGTTTGAGGAGGCGGCGCGTCTTCGTGACGCCGTGCAAACCGTGCGAGGACTTGAGGAAGAGCAGCAGGTCATGGACTCCGACCCGGATGCGCGTGACTACGTAGCCTTTGTACGGAAGGACTACTCCTCGTCGTTTGCGGTGTTTCAGATGCGCGGCGGCAAACTACTGTCCGGCGACGTCTTCCACTCGGTAGTATTCGGTTCCGAAAGCGAGGATCTCCAGCAGTTTCTTGTGCAGTACTACGACGGCACCCGCCCCCTGCCCAAGCGTCTCATTCTGGCACATCCTGTTGATACCGAGTCCTTCGACCGCTATCTGCAGGGGATACACGACAGCAATGTCTCTATTGAGATTCCCGACAGCCCAAGCGGGCGTGACGGCGCAGTTCTCCGGCTCGCGCTTGAGAACGCACGCAGTGACCTGGAAAAACGCATTCGTGAGGCTGGCAACGTCCCAGGCCTTGAGGAGCTCCGTGATCTCCTTGGTCTTCCGCGCACCCCCCTCGTGATAGAAGGTTTTGATATCTCACACCTTGATGGGAAGCACACCGTAGCCTCGATGGTGGTACTCCAGAACGGGATTCCAAATCCCGCAGCGTACCGGCACTTTCGCATTAAGAGTTTGGACGGACGCATTGACGATTTCGGCGCCATGCGCGAGGCGGTTGCCCGGCGTTACACCCGGATTCTGAACGAGAGGCTGCCCCGCCCCGACCTGGTGCTTATTGACGGAGGCATTGGACAGGTAAACGCGGCCGCAGAGATACTCAATGCCCTTGGGCTGGGCGAGATGAAGGTCATTGGCCTGGCCAAACGCAACGAGGAGATTTTCCTGCCAGGCAGTTCCACGCCACTCATCCTGCCAGAAGGCTCTCCGCCACTCCGCGTTCTTCAGCAGGCACGGGATGAGGCGCACCGCTTTGCTACCGGGTTTAATCAACGGGCGCGGAGCAAGGATATTGGATTGTCTACGCTGGAAGCCTTGCCGGGGATCGGCCCGGCGCGGGCGCGGCGGCTGCTGCAGAGTTTTGGAAGCATTGCGGCGGTGGCGGCGGCGCCTGCCGATGCAGTTGCACACAGCGCCGGGATCGGTGCGAGCCAGGCTCAAGAGACGGTTCAGGCACTCAGGGCGATGTCTGTGGTGCGGGGGCAGGACGTTGATGTGGAACAGCTCGACGCGCTGGCCCCCAATCAGGCGGCCGAAGAAGCAGCCGAGCAGGCAGCAGAAACGCCGGACACGGACTATGGCCGTGCTGGCTCCCCACCACCAACGGTGAGGCGGAAAACAAAGTCGGACAATAAGCCGTAATGCACCGCTGGCCGGGTGCTGCGCAGCTCAACCGCTAACTCGGCAGCAGCCTTCAGCCCGCGTTCCACTGCCGGTGTATCAATGGCCACGGCCGCGGCTGCGTACATCTTCTGGTTCCGCTTACCGCGCACTCCAGATGCAGTCGCCGCCTCAGGCGCACTCATGCCGCGGTCGACTGCACACCGCACGGCGTGGAGACTGCGCAACTGCCAGGTAAGGCCAGCCAGTATCTGATGAGCCTGCCCCGTTCCAGCAAGTTGCAGCTGCTGAAGAATATCAAGCGCGCGCTCAAGATCACCGGTCACGATCTGCTCAAAGAGGGTGAAGACACTTTCTTCTTTGCTATGGAAGATATAGCGCTCCACATCTTCAGTGGCAATACGCGAGCCCTTGCCAAATACAAGACAGAGCCGATCCGCCTCGCGACGCAGCTCATCGCTGCCGTTCTCCACGAGCTCGAGCAGAAGCTCAGCCGCCTCGTGATCAATAGCAACACCCTTCTTGCGAAAGTACCCAACGACGTAGCCGTGTTTCTGATTATCGAACATCTCCCAGAAGATCTTCTTGCGCTCCGGGATCACGAGTGCTTCAATCTTCTTGTCAATTCCTGGTGCATCACTCTCCAACACCAGCGTTCCGTTCTCGGCAGGATGCGCCGCATAGTCTATGAGCACCTTGGTATCTTCAACCCGTTTATACTGCTCCGCTCCTAGAACCCGGACAAGCGTGTGCGAGGAGAACAAAGAGGGACTCTGGAGTAAGGATACCGCCTCGCGGATACCACTCTCAAAGCTGTAGAGTTTATGCTCTTCCGGTGCATCTCCGGTAGTTGAGGCAATTTTGCGTCGGATAGCATCAAGGTACTCCGACTTCTCTCCGTGTTCCGGGCCGAGCAGGAGAAAAATTCGGGCATTGGGCGAGGCTTTACTCATAGCTGCGGATCAGATGTGCAAGTTTGCCAAGTATGCGCAGATTCTGGGTGTAGATAGGTGGATAGGAGGGGTTCTCAGCCCGCAGTTGAACTCGGTTCGTTTCCAGATAGAAGCGCTTCAGCGTCACAGCTTCATCAACCATTGCCACCACGATATCGCCGTTGTTGGCTGTGCTCTGACTCGCAACAACCGCAATATCGCCATCGTGTATCCCGGCTCCGTCCATGCTGTCACCGCGAACATGAAGGGCAAAACAGGTGCGGCCTCGAACCAGAGAAGCAGGAACGGCGATACTGCCTTCATAGTTCTCCTCGGCCAGCAGCGGCTTCCCGGCCGCAACATTACCGAGAATTGGGACCGCGACTGCCTGAGTGTCATCATGCCCCTTGGCCAGATGAGCACCGGAAGACTCAAGCACCTCAATGGTACGGCTGCGATTCCCGGCCAGCGAAAGCCGACCCTTTTTCTGGAGCGCCTTCACATGATCATAGGCGCCTTTGGCGGAAATTCCGAAGTGTCCCGAGATTTCCCGCATGGTAGGTGGATACTTGTTTTCTTGAATGAATAGCTCAATGAACTCAAGCACCTCACGCTGTCGAGGGGTTAAGTCTTTCATTTCTCAACCTTTATCCCATACTTTCGTATCTTGCCGTGAAGGTTTGAAGGATAGACCCCCAGAGCCTCGGCTGTACGCGAGATATTGTTTCCATGCTCGGCAAGCTTGCCTTCAATATACCGCCTCTCAAAGCTTTCGCGAGCCTCACTGAGCCCCATATCTTCAAACTCGCTGAGTACGGTGTCCTCTGCCTCGACGGAGTGTATCTCACCAAGGAAGCGCCGCACCGACTCGGTGCCGATAGCGTCCTCGTCACTCATAATAGTAATCCGTTCCACGAAATTCTTCAATTCCCGAACGTTCCCCGGCCAGCGATATTTCACCAACTCGTCCATTGCCTCCGGCGTAAAGCCCTTGGCAACGGTGGCACCGGGCCGAGCCAAAGACCGTAGAAAGTGCTCGGCAAGCACCGGAATGTCCTCGCGGCGTTCCCGCAGCGGCGGGACCTGAATAGGAACGACGTTGAGACGGAAAAAGAGATCCTCACGGAAGCGGCCCGCCCGAATTTCGGCCTGAATGTCCTTGTTTGTGGCACTAATGATGCGTACATCGACATGCAGACTCTTCTCACCACCGACCCGCTCAAAGGTCATTTCCTGAACGACCCGCAAGACCTTGGCTTGTGCGCTGAGGGTCATGTCGGCAACCTCGTCCAGAAACAAGGTTCCGCCGTCCGCAGCCTCAAATTTTCCGGTGCGGCGTGACACAGCACTGGTAAAGGCGCCCTTCTCATGGCCGAAAAGTTCACTTTCAATGAGCGTGTCAGGTATGGCGGCGCAGTTCACCTCAACGAAAGGCCTCCCCGACCTGGCGCTGCGCCTGTGTATCTCACGCGCCACCAGCTCCTTACCGGTTCCGTTCTCCCCGAGGATGAGTATTCGCGCATCACCAACGGCACTCTGATTAATGAGCTCAAGCACCCGAAGCATGGGCTCCGACTGGCCAATCATTTCGTCGTTCTTAAGCACCGTATCCTTGAGCGCACGGTTCTCTCGTTTCAGTTGTTCAACCTCAAGCGCGTTCTTGACCACGGTGAGCACCCGATCAAGGCTAAGCGGCTTCTCTATGAAGTCGTAGGCCCCAAGTTTCACCGCCTTTACTGCGAGGTCTATGTTTCCATGCCCGGAAATAATGACTACCTGTACCGACACATACTCGGCCTTGATCTCACGTAGAACATCTATTCCGCCCTTGTTGGGGAGCCATACATCAAGCAGAACCAGGTCCACCGGATGCGTCTTCAGCAAGGCCATTGCCTCAAGCCCATCCTCGGCGCTCATTACCTCGTAACCCTCGTCATGGAGGATGTCGGTGAGAACCTGTCGGATGCTCTGTTCGTCGTCAACAACCAGTACTAAACTCATGATTTCTCTTTTCCCGGGATGTCGATGAAAAATGTCGTTCCAACCCCAAGCTCGGTCTCAAACCACATTTGCCCACCATGATCAACAACGATGCGCTCAACGATAGACAGCCCCAGGCCGGTCCCGCTGCGTTTCGTTGTGAAGTACGGATGAAAGACCTGGGCGTGGTGCTCGGCAGCAATGCCCGGTCCGGTGTCGCGCACCTGTATTCTACAGTAACGAGAATTGCCCTTCGTTACAACATCGGCGCGAACAATCACCTTGCCGCCATCTGGCATGGCCTCTATGGCATTCTTGAACAGGTTTGCAAAAACTTGTTTCAGCTGCGACCGGTCAGCTTCCACCACTAAGTCCGGCGCGACTTCGTCGTACTCCAACCCGGTTTTGGAGTAGTCGGCGTATGTTGCAGCAACATCCTCTATGAGCTCGGCGAGATGCAGCTGCTCAATATGAGGCTCAGGAAGCCGGGTGAAGTTGCTGAACTCCGAAAGCATGTTGCTGAGGGCATCTACCTCGTTGATGATAGATCTCATGGAACTCACGAACACCGCATCAAAGTCCTCGGCGCCGTTCACGTGCTTTCGTACCAGCCGCTCGGCAGACAGTTTTATTGGGGTCAAAGGATTCTTGATCTCATGAGCCAGTCGCTGCGCAATTTCCTGCCAGGCGGCGACCTTCTCGGTCTGAAGGATCTTGAGACGATTGCGCTCCAGTTCCGAGACCATGCGATTAAAGGAGTCGACCAGGTTAGCAAGGTCATCACGCGAGCGTGTCAGAATCCGGATGGAAAAGTCTCCCTCGGCCACCCTGCGTGTCGCCTCCTCAAGGTTGACGATGGGCCGTATGATCTCGTCACTGAGAAAGAAGCTCACCAGGATGGCAAGAAGCAGCAGCGGAAAGGAAAAGAATGCGTAAAAGACCGAGAGGGCAATAATGAAGGTTGCCTGTAGCCTGTCGAGTTGCACAAAGGTCTCGCGAGAACTCGTCAGCAGTTGGGCATGTAGATCGAAGTCCGCTGGCAACACCACGCTCATCACCGCCGTGTACAGCTCGTCTTCGGGCTGAGCACGGAAGGTCCGCCGAAACCTTAGGAGGCTTCTCCCAATGACGTTGTCCCGGACAACCAAACCTTCGCGAGTCAACGCGCTACCAAGACTCGGTACATGCGCAATCTGTGATCCGGCAGCAAAAACCGACAGTCCGGCCTCGTCAAAGACCTGGAAGGCATCCACGGCATGGTTGCTTCGACGCAGTAGATCCCAACCGGACTCCGGATCCTCAGAAAACCGTGTGAGCACGTTCTCAAGCATGCCACCCGAGGCGTATCGCTCCAGGGAGGAGACCTTGTCGTCATAATACTCCAGCGCAATTGCCAGGCCGCCTTCAAGAGCTTCGCCTGTTCGGTCGCTAAACCAGGACTGCATCGCAGTGGAGATGAAGTTGATGGACAATACCCCCTGGGGGCCAGCGGCCAGTACCACAATGAGCACAAAAAAGACGAGGAGCCGCGTCTTGAAGGAACCTCCAGGATGCCCCGAACTGCGCTCTTTAAAGAGTCGCACCAGGTACACAATGATGAAGGCCAGGAGAACCAAGGGAAAGGCAAGGGCAGGAATGAGAACGTAGGAGCCGACGCCGGGAACAGTAAAGGAAAGGTCCGAAAGCAGTTGGTTCGAAAACACTAGTACCAGGCTCACAAGAACGAGGTACAGGATGGCCAAACTGATGAGAGTGCTTAGTGAGGTGTGTGTCGCCCGTCGATTTCGCATAGGACACCACCTCCGTTGATGGCGGACAGATCCTTCACCGTGTCGATCTCACACCGAACCCACTCGGTCGCAATCACCTCGTCACGGAGCACAAAGGAGAGGATGCCAAGGGCCGGGACCAGTTTCATTGGTGTCAGCCGTACCTGGGCGGCTACCGTTAGCTCGTCTTCTGGCACACGATCGTAGCCTGTTCCGTTGATAGACACCCGCAAACGCGAAACCGAGAAAAAGGCGTCCAAGAAGTCATCACGGTCGGCGAAACGCTCTACAGCGCCATCGGACATCAGTACATAACGGCGTTCGAAAATGTCCCAATAGGCCTCATAACGGAACCCATGCTCAACAAGCAGGCGATCTCCCAGAATGCGAAAGATACCACGTCGAGGACGATATACGCGAGCTATAAATTCTATTTCGCTCCGAAGCCCATCATGCAAGGCATTCAGAACCGGTAATGGGTCGTAACGTGTGAGGGCAATATCAAGAAGCAGGTGAGCCTGCAGGGCACTCGACGAGCGAACCGTCAGCAGAGCACGAGGTTCACCACGTTCCGCATGCAGATGCAGCGTTGCAAACGAAGCAATAAGAAGAAACCAGACGAGTCGCCGGGCATGAATGCCCTGAGACCTACTCCTCTTCGAAACGCTTCTCGAAAAGCTGTGCGAGGGCTTCAACCGCATCCTCTTCGTCCTCGCCTTCGGCAGTAATCTGTATACTGGAGTTGTAACTGGCTCCAAGCGTTATTATTCCCATTATTGACTTCGCATTGATCTCTTCGTCTTCGCTCTTAAAAAAGATCTTTGACTTGAACTTGCCTGCTGTTTGTACAATCAGGGCTGCAGGCCGAGCATGAATTCCGGCGCGGTTTTTTACGGTGACAAGCTTTTCTGTCATGTTATCCTCATTATCTGCTGGTCAGGTCATCATAACTCATTGGGTCACGGTCTTGGAAGTACCGCGCACGCGCATTTTCCGTTTCCAGCCACTTGAGGACACTTTGATTGAACTCTCGAGCGGAGTAATACCCCATTTGCTTGAGTCTTTCGTTCATTGCAGCCGTTTCAATGATTATGGGAATGTTTCTTCCGGCCTTGACCGGGATCTCGAGATAGGGCACCTGAACACCCAGGATCTCCTGGTAACGCTCATCTGCCCCAATGCGGTCGTAGGTTTTTTCCGGCTCCCACAGCTCCAGCTCAATCACCAACTGAACTTTTTTCTGGTCACGAATGGCCCCAACACCAAACAGGTGGGTAACATTGATAATTCCCAGGCCACGAATCTCCATATGGTGCCCCAGCACCTTGTTGGCCCCGGATCCAATGAGGATGTCCCCTGCAACACAGCTTATCTCTACCGCATCGTCGGCCACGAGTCTGTGCCCGCGCTCAACTAACTCCAGAGCAGTTTCACTCTTGCCGACACCGCTGTCGCCAAGGAGAAGAATTCCAATGCCGAATACCTCTACCAGCACGCCATGAAGGGTGCGGGTGGGGGCAAAGATGTTGGTAAGTGCACGAATGACGCGTGCCGCAAACTCCGAGGAAGACAGGCCTGTTTGGAGGACTGGGCATTGGGTTCGTTCGGCCTCGGCGAAGAACTCCTTTGTCGGTTGGAGCCCATGCGTAAAAACAACGCACGGTACCTCGACACTGAAAAACCGCTCTATGTTCTCGAACTCTTGCTGGTCGGCAAGTTTGTTCAGGTAGGCAGTTTCGCCGCGCCCAAATACCTGGATCCGCTCATACCCAAAGTTGTCGAAGAAGCCACTGAGCGCCAGGCCCGGTCTGTTGAGATCGGGAACGGTAATAGACCGCGCCAGGCCGGGACGCCCGCCGAGACAGCGGAGGTCGAGCTCATTCTGCTCCTGCATGTCCAGGTTGAGCAGATCCAGGACGGTAAATGACTTCATGAACGGTCGGTTATTTTATCCTTTTCCTTGCGCACCTTCATCTCAAGCTTGTCCATGAGTTTATCTACACCCTCTTTCAGTTCGAAACTGCTTGTCTTAACCACGGCATCCTTACCCCAGCGAAAATGCATTTTCGCTTCAAGCTCGAACTCCTTCTTTTCTTTGGTAAACGTGAAATCAAGATTCACTATGTAATCATCGGCAAAGGCTACCCGCTCCAACTTCTTCTCGATAAGCTCTTTGGTCTCGTCCTTCACGTCGAAATGAACGCCTTTGATGTCAACTTCCATACCGTATCCCCCTTGTCGTTCCTTGCGGCTATTCGGCACAACCTTTTTTCACGCCGAGTGCCTTAGCGATCATACGAAGACGAAATTGCGAGTTCGTTTCGATACTTCGCCACCGTACGTCGAGCGATAGTGATTCCACGCTTCGCTAGAAGATCCGCGATCTTCTGATCAGAAAGATGCTGCTCCTGGCCTTCCTCGGCAAGGATTTCTCGAATAGTTTCCTTAACCGCTTCCTTGGACATCTGTGATCCACCTGACCCGGTACCCGAAACCGCATTTGAGAAGAAGTATTTCAGTTCGAATATTCCCCATTCGGTCTGCACGTACTTGTTGGTGGTGATACGCGATACCGTCGCCTCATGCACGCCAACCTCTCCCGCAATGTCCTTAAGCGTCAGCGGTACCAGGAATTTGGGTCCCTTGAGAAAGAAGTTGCGTTGGAACTCGACAATCGATCGTGCTGTCTTCATGAGCGTATGCTTACGTTGTTCTATACTGTGAATAAACCACTTCGCATCCTTAACACTTCGAGATGCGAATCGGCGCGTCGTTTTCTCACCGTCATCTCCGTGAGCCAGAGCCTCAAAAAAGTCGTTCACTCCAAGCACGGGAATCTCTTCGTCATTCATGAGAATAACGATGCGGCCTTCGCGCATTACCACCATGAGATCCGGAATGACGTAGGTTGGCTGATCACCTGCATAAAGTCGGCCAGGAAAGGGGGTAAGCTCACGGATAAAGGCAACTGCAGTGTCGATATCCGTCGGCTCAGCCTTAAGCTTACGAGCTATCTCGTTGGGCTTACTCTTCTCCAGTAGCGGCAGGTATTCTTCAATGATCCTGCACACGTATTTCGGACAGTTCTCGGTGCGCTGCGCCTGCACCAGGAGTGACTCGCGGTAGTCAGCTACCGCACAGCCTACCGGATCAAGCCCTTGCACCAGATGCAGCGCTTCCTCGAGCGTCTTTTGTTGGTCTTCACCTACAAGCTCGAGCGGAGCCGTTTGGTGAAAGCCGTTGTTATCCAGATTGTGAATGACGAGAATCCCGACATGGAAGAGCTCGGTGGAAACCGGTTGGAGGCGCCACTGCCACTCAAGATGCTCTTGTAATGACTCAGGGCGCGACAATGCCCCCTCCATGAAGCTTCGTTTGGCGTCCCCGGCAGCATCGTCGTACCCTGAGCTGAAGCCCGGATCTGAACTGTTTTCGAAATACTCGCGCGACTCATCCTCGGTGGCGCCCGGTCGCAACTCATCTATAGAAAGGGTGGGTTTTTCCTCAACCAGTTCAAGGGCAGGGTTAGCCTCGAGTTCGGCCTCGATACGCGCCTGCAACTCCTGAATGGGCAACGCCATCATCTGGATGCTCTGCAAGAGTTGTGGATTCATTTTGAGGCGCTGGTCTTGAACCAGCCCCTGACGCTGCACCTGCACTCCGGTGTCCTCCAGTCCTATCTATATTGAATCCCAGCCAAGCTCTTGTCAACGCCGATTCATCTCTAAAGCTACATACGGAAACTTTCCCCAAGATACACCCGCCGGGCTATCTCATTACCCATGAGTTCCTCAGGATTGCCTTTCACCACAATTTCGCCAGCATTAATGATATAGGAACGGTCGGTTATCTCGAGCGTATCTCGAACATTGTGGTCGGTGAGGAGCACACCAATTCCAGCAGCCGCAAGATTCTGGATAATCCCTTTAATCTCATACACGGCAATAGGATCGATCCCTGCAAAGGGCTCATCCAGGAGAAGGAACTTGGGTTCAATTGCCAGGGCTCGCGCAATTTCAGTTCGGCGACGCTCACCGCCGGAGAGAGTGTAGGCAGCTTGTTTCCGGTTCGCCGCGACTCCAAGTTCCTCTAAGAGCTCGTCAAGGCGATGCCTGCGGTCGACCGCCGAGAGATCGTCCCGCGTCTCAAGAATCGCCATGATGTTTTCCTCGACCGTCAACTTTCTAAATACCGAAGCCTCCTGTGGCAGGTAGGAGATCCCGGCACGGGCGCGCTTATACATAGCCAAACGAGTAAGGTCATGACCCTCAAGAAGAATGCGCCCTGCGTCCGGGCGAATAAACCCAACCACCGAGTAAAAGACGGTTGTTTTGCCCGCGCCGTTCGGGCCGAGAAAACCGACCACCTCACCACGACGCATAGAGAAGCTGACTCCACGGACAACCTCTTTGCGCCCAAAGCTCTTACGCAGTCCCTGAACCTCAAGCTCGGGTGGTGCAGGCCGCTCGGCAGGCAGCTCAGCAGACAGATCGGAGGGGAGCACTATTCGCCATCCTCCGGGTCGTCGTCATTGGTGGTAATTCGGCCGCGAACCTCACCCTGCAGCACAATCTCATCACGCTCAAGATCTATGGTAATGCGTGTTGCGCGGTACTCGTCTCCTTTACGGAACACAACCGGCATACCAGATATTTCCAGGATGTCGATATCTCGACGATAGCGCGCATACTCCCCACGGGCGGTCAGATCCTCTCCCAGAATACGCACCCCGGCCTGAACAATGGTGAGCTCCTCCTCATTTCTATTCTCCAGGAAACGCCCACGCACCACGAGCTCGTTCGCACGATCTTCCATAATGACGTTGCCCTCGGCCCGCAGCTGATCTGCCTCCCGGTCAAAGAACAACCTCGCAGCGCTGAGGTGTATATCTCGCTTTGAGTCCACCACGCGAACATTGCCCTCGGCTACGGCGTAGCGGAAGTTTCGTCCGTAGATCTCTATCCTATCCGCGCGGATTTGGGTATCGTCCGAGACGATCTCGGCGTTTCCACTGAGCACCGTGCGCTCTCGGCCCTCGGCCAGGGTAACCGAGGTCCGATCCCCGGAAAAACGAAAACTCTCAGGCGATGCTGCCTCAAGCGGCACCACAAGCACCAGGAGTCCAAGAACAGCTGCATAGGCCGCACGAAAGCTAGTCATCATCAAGAATCTCTCCATCAACGGCAGATGAGAAGCTCAGTTCGTTGCGCCTTAGATCAACCTCAAAGCCGCGGCCGCTAATCCAGGAACCAGAGTCCCTTTCTATGAGAACAGTGTCGATATCGCGCGAGGTCAAGCGCCTGTCAGCGTTGTGGTGGTACAGATACTCGGCCTCCAGCCGGGCCTCGTGAATAACGGATCTCAGGCGTATCTCACCCTCAATCTCGACATCATCACTCCGGGTGAAGATTCGGGCGCGGTCTGCCGAGCCCTCGGTAACCAGTTCACCAGATTGATTATACTCGCGGAAGCTGATGCCACGCAGATGCTGCTCGTTACGCCGCGGGAAGTTGGATACCTGCTCTGCTTCAACCAGAAAACTCGGGGACTCTCCCCGGACAACGGTTACACGCGCATTCGTGATAACGGTTTCGGCCAGTTCATCGTCCAGGCTCTCGGCAAGTCGCGCATCCTCGTAGTCCAGGCTGCAGCCGCCGAGGAGCAACCCTAGAAGGAGGATACTGGCCACCAAAAACCGCACCCTGTTCAAGACCCCTCCGACCTCGCTGTCATGTACGTGAGACTTGCAGCGATAAAATTGCGGAACAGCGGATGTGCCGCCACCGGTTTGGAACCAAACTCAGGATGAAACTGCACGCCCAGCCCCCATGGGTGTTTCGGCCACTCCACCGACTCGACCAGTGCTCCGTCCGGTGTAACACCGGCTATGCGTAGACCGGCCTTCTCCATGGGCGCCCGATACTTGTTGGAAACCTCGTAGCGGTGTCTATGACGTTCGGAAATGCGTTCAGTACCATACGCGGTGCGCAGCAGCGACCCAGCCATGGTAATTGAGTCACTGAGGCCAAGCCGCATAGTACCGCCGTAATTCTTAATGTCAATCTGCTCCTCAAGGAGACTCACCACAGGGTGTTCACACTCCGGCGCAAACTCGGTGCTGTTGGCCTCGTCGTACCCTAACACGTTACGCGCGTACTCAATAACCATGACCTGCATACCAAGACAAATTCCCAGGAAAGGGATTCCGTTATTACGGGCATGCTCCGCAACGTTGATCATTCCCTGGACGCCACGACTTCCAAAGCCGCCCGGGATAATGATTCCGTCAATATTGGCAAGCGCCTCGGCCAGATTGCCATTCTTCTCCAGTTTCTCGGAGTCCAGCTTCACGAGCTCGATCTTGGACTCACATGCAATGCTTCCGTGGAACAAAGCCTCGTCAATTGATTTATAGGAGTCATTGAGATCGATGTACTTGCCGACCATGGCAATGCGGACGGTGCGCTTTGCGTTCTTTGCCACGTCGACCACCCTGCGCCAATCCTCAAGCCGGGCTTCTGGCACCGGAATCTGCAACTTGCGCAGCGCAAGCTCGTCGAGCCCCTGCTCGTGGTAGATGAAGGGAATCTCGTAGATAGTACCGGCAACGTC
This sequence comes from Spirochaetales bacterium, assembly GCA_007127105.1. Classification (GTDB taxonomy): domain Bacteria; phylum Spirochaetota; class Spirochaetia; order DSM-27196; family SLAA01; genus SLAA01. The sequence continues at coordinate 16,783 of SLAA01000140.1, forward strand.
ATACGCGGAAATGACGGCTTCGTACTCGACGTTAGTGAACAACGCAATCTTTCGCCGCAGATCCTCATCCAAAGGAGTCGATGCACGACACAGAAGTATATCGGGCTGAATTCCTATCTCCAGCAGCTCCTTGACCGAGTGCTGGGTGGGTTTGGTTTTTAGCTCCCCACCGGCGACCTCCGGAACCAGGGTAAGGTGAACCGAGATTACCGAGCTGTGGCCAAGCTCGTGAATCATCTGTCGGGCAGCCTCGATAAAGGGTACCGACTCTATATCGCCAACCGTGCCACCAACCTCTACAATCGTAACGTCAACGTTTTCGTCGTCACCAATAGCCCGGATCCGTTGTTTGATGCGGTCGGTTATATGGGGAATGACCTGCACCGTACGCCCTAGAAAACGCCCTTCTCGTTCACGTTGAATCACTTCTTGATAGATTTGCCCGGTGGTTATGGAGTTGACTCTGCTGAGTGGGGAGGATGTAAAGCGCGCATAGTTACCAAGGTCAAGATCGGTCTCAGCACCGTCGTTGGTCACGTAGACCTCGCCGTGCTGGTACGGACTCATGGTGCCAGCATCTACATTAATGTACGGATCAATCTTGATCATGCGCACATTCAGACCGCGGGCCTCTAAAAGACATCCCATGGAGGCGGCAGCGACTCCCTTACCTAAGCTGGAGCATACTCCACCAGTGACGAATATGTACTTCTTCATGGGTTTTCATTATTCGCGCCTGTTCGAGCCGTGTCAATTGAAATGATAGGCTTAGTTGCGGATCCGAGGTTTGGAAGAGGAGGCCCGTCGGTCCACCAGGAGCAGTTCATTAGATATGCGAGCCACCGTCTCAAAATCGAGCATCCTGCCGGGCAGGATCTCGCTATCTACATAAATGGGCAGCCCAAAGCGCAGAGCAATGCTCACCCCATCACTGGGGCGAAGCGGAAGGCGGTGATCCTCCCCGAGGGCACGGTAATACAAGGTCGCAATGGGCTGGCTCTCTGAACCCAACTGCACCTCAAGCCGCAGTGCTTCAAACCCATGGCGAACAAACAGTGCTGGCAGCAGATGGTGAGTGAGAGGTGTGGAGCTCACAACTCCCTCAATCTCCAGCACCACCGCGGCTGCCTCGGAGGCACCTACTGTGAGTGCAACTACCGAGTCGCTACCGGTGTGTTGTAAGAGAAGGCTAGGATCATCTTGTCGGCCGTGCAGGGTTACCCCAAGCACCTCGAACTCTTGCCAGTTTCCGGCCATTTCGAACCAAGTATATCACACCCCTTTTTGGTTGACAGTGCAAAAACAAACTCATAGACTATGCACGATGCGTTAACAACAAGTCTGGTGCGCATTCGTGCGCAGGCGACGGCCGGGTACCCCCAAGTAATGTCGGATTTTTTGACTGATGAGAATTTCCAAAAGTTCCGCAACGTTATTTACAACGAAAGCGGCATCCACTTCTCTACCGCTAATCGGTCCATACTTGAGAGCCGCCTGAAAGAACGACTAAAAATATCAAAACTAGAAACTATAGAGGAGTATCACCGACTCATCCTCTCAAGCCCCGAGGAGTTGAAGGTATTACTTGACTCGGTGACCACGAATCTGACTCGCTTTTTTCGAAACACCGCACACGTAGAAACCTTTGACAACTACGTCATTCCTGAACTCATTCGCATGAAACGCGAGCGCGGTGATAAAAGCGTTCGTGTCTGGAGTGCTGGCTGCTCCACCGGTGAGGAACCATACACCATCGCCATGAGTTTGAAGGAAAAACTCCCTGCTGACTTCCAGATTATTGTGACCGCCTCAGACTTAAGTCTGAAGTCACTCATGGTCGGTACCGAGGGGTTTTATCCAGAGAGTCGCATTAGTGGCGTGCCAGAACCCTATTTGAAGAAGTACTTTGAGCAACGCGGTTCCGGGTATCAGGTTCGTGAGGAAATTAAAAAATTAATAAAGTTTGACTACCATAACCTGAAGAACGACAGTGGCCAACGAAACCTGGATGTTATTTTTTGTCGCAACGTCTTGATCTATTTTGACGAAGCCGCACAGAAAAATGTAGTGGAGAGGTTCTGGGAGGCCATGGCGCCCTACTCCTTCCTGTTCATTGGGCACTCGGAGTCGCTTTTTGGCATGAATACTCGGTTTGAGTTTCTCAAGACCGATTGGGCATGTATCTATCGCAAAAAAACATAAAACATGTAAGCATTGTAAGGAGTCGGATCGTTGAGTAACGAACCCCTTTCCGTATTAGTTGTAGATGATTCGGCGCTCATGCGGAATCTCATATCTCGTATTATTAATAGCGTACCTGACCTCACGGTATGCGGCACCGCAATGAACGGCGCCTTTGCACTCCAAAAAATCCCACGACTGAATCCCGATATTCTGGTTCTTGATATTGAAATGCCGGAAATGAACGGGATTGAGTTTCTGACCGAGCGCAGGGAGCGCGGAATAACGGTTCCGGTTATTATTCTGTCATCCATGGCAAAGAGCGGCGCTCAGATCACCATGGACGCCTTGTCCCTCGGTGCCTCGGACTTTCTTATGAAACCCTCCGGTTCAATTTCCGAGGACATTCACACCGTTGGCGACCAGCTCATTGGTATGGTGCGTGCCTACGGCGCTGAGTATCGGCGTCGCCAAGGCGGGGCGCCGCCGACAATTTCGGACAAACACAAACCCACTCATGACGGAGCGGTACCGGGCAAGTCGCTGGACGTCGAGACGACTCAGCAAGGCACCACGTCGTCCACAGCCCCCACCTCGGTGGCTCCTGCGCGGATCGTCCCGGAAAAAATTGAGCCCGAGGCCGCACCGGGTGTTCTTGAGATCATTGCTATTGGCGTATCTACTGGCGGGCCGAACGCCTTGCGAAAGGTCCTTGCCGATATCGACGCCGACCTCAATCTGCCCATTATTGTGGTGCAGCATATGCCTCCCGGCTTCACGACCGAGTTTGCCAAAAGCCTGAACCGCTTGTCACCCCTTGAGGTCAAGGAAGCCGAAGAAGGCGACCTTATTAAACCCGGACGTGTACTTATTGCGCCCGGCAACAAACACATTACGGTGGAGAAGAAGCGGCTGGCCGCCACAGCTCACCTGAACGACGACCCGCCGCGCAACGGACATCGACCTTCTGCCGATGTACTCTTTGCCTCGGTCGCGGAGCACTACGGGAACAGATCACTGGCGGTGATCATGACCGGTATGGGGCGCGACGGGGCCGAGGAACTCGGAACCATTTATCGCAAGGGTGGAATCACCCTCGGCCAGGACGAGGCATCGAGCATTGTGTACGGTATGCCGCGGGTCGCCTTTGAACGAGGCTTTGTCGGTCGGCAGGTTTCCCTCGACGATATGGCCAAGACGATCAATCAAATTGCTCAGGAGCGCCGTGAGTGAGTCTGCCCGGTTCCGTTCCTACCGGAACGCCAACAACTCTGCAGGTACTCAAGCCCGGACGACTGCCCTACGACCAAGGACTCGCACTGCAGGAAAAACTCATTCAGGAACGCATAGATGAGCGCATTACCGACACCTTAGTGCTGTTGGAGCATCCGCCGGTAATCACGCTTGGGCGCAGTGGGTCAGAGGCGGATATTGTGGCAGAGCTGGCAACGCTTGAACGGAACGGGGTCACGGTACACCGTATTGGGCGTGGAGGCGAGGCTACCTACCATGGGCCGGGGCAGCTCGTGGGTTACCCTATTATTCACTTATACGAACGCGCCCGCGATATACGCCGTTTTGTTTTTAGGCTTGAAGAAGTCTTTGTACGGCTTCTGGCCGAGGAGTACGGGATTGAAGCCGGGCGTGATGCCGAGCACCGTGGTGTGTGGGTTGAGAACGAGAAAGTCACGGCCATTGGTATTGCCATTCGCAACCGTGTCACCATGCACGGCTTTGCCTTCAACGTGAACACGAACCTTTCACACTTTTCCTGGATCGTCCCCTGCGGCATTCGGGACCGCGGTCAGACCTCACTGGCCAAGCTCTTAGGACACGAGCTTGACTCTGGAGTGGTAGAGGCGCTTGTAGAACGATATTTCCGCGAGGTGTTTGGTTACTCTGCGGTCTCGGGCTCTGCGTCCTCGGCCACCTGAGGTGCTTGTTGCTCGGGAGACGCAACGCTGCACGGCCGCCTGAAACTCTCTATTGAGTTTGCCGTCCCGTCTTCATTCAGCTCCAACACCACCCCCTGCAACTCCATACGCCCCCATGCATCCTGTGACCGCTCCGGAATTCCGGTGAGAAACTGCTGTATCTCGATCTTTGACTCGAGCCCCGAGACCCCGTCAATGCTGCCGACCCGTCCAAGATCGGTAATGACCGCGGTACCGCCCTTCATGACTGTTGCATCGGCTGTCTGCACCCGGGTTCCGCTCCCAATCACCGCCGTGAGCTTGCCGTCGGCATGATAAAACATCGTCCCCTTTTCTGCTGTGGTCGTCGCATGATACTCAAGAATGATGTTGCGGGTTCCGGCATCGGCCTCAATGCGTCGCAGGAGTTCCGGAAGGTAGGTGTACGGGTTGCCCGCATGCAAGCGGCCGAGTCCGGACATGCCCA
>SLAA01000125.1 GCA_007127105.1 Spirochaetales bacterium
AGAATGCGGCCAAGGAGCTTGCGTGAGACAAAACTCTGGCCTCCGAAAATGCGGTGATAGGTCTCACGTGGACTTGCCCCTGCCTTCATGAGGCGTGCTGCACCTGCAACACTCGCGTGCGCGCCGCTCTCCAGGTGTCGGAAGAACCCGGTATCGGTAGCGAAACCCAGGAAAAGATAACGAGCTTCAAAAGCGTCGGGAAGCGAACCTGCAAACTCAATGATGCGTTGCACGAGCAGGGTCGCAGCCGGCGCGGTGCTGTCTACGTAGCTCACACAGTCGGATCTTGGGGGCATGGGATGATGGTCAATAACTGCCAGAGGCAGCCCCGAGACGTCGGACCGAAGCTTTTCCCCTATGCGTTCGGGGCCGGAGCAGTCGAGCACGACCACCGCGGGGTTAGGGTCGCTCGTTTTCCAGCCCGGGTCAATATGGGAAAGAAAGATTGGCTCCATGTCTCGGATCTCGGAGCGGTCAAAGGGGCCTTCGTTGAAGTAGCGCACCCGCTTTCCGTTGCGTTCCAGGTAATGCCCCAGAGCAAGGGCCGAGCCAAGGCAGTCTGCATCTGGGTCTATATGTCCAATGAGATAGTAGGTATCAAAGGATGTAAGATACTCCTTAATCCCGGAGAGTTCGGAGTCTGAGCTGTTCACAGGGAAATCCTTTTTAAAAAAGAGCTCAAGCCAGGACATAGGTCCGGCCTGAGCTACCATACAGGTCTAACGAATCTGCGGTACCTGTTCTACGTCAAATAGACCGGCCACCTCTGCGTTGCCCGAGAGAATGCCCCATGTGTGATGGTCATAGCTTGACTTCACAAAGAGGTTAATATGCGAAAATTCTTGATCCAGATAGACTAACTGCATGTAGGGTGCGGACCTGCTATGGGTATGAATCAGGCGTCCCTGTCCGGCCGCCTCTACAAACCACTCTATAGGCAGGTAGAGCTCGCCAAGACGGTTGTTGCTCGTGGTGTATTCCACCTTGTATCCCATGGAGTGAGCGAGAACACGGTTTGCATAGACTGTACGCACGAACACCGTAGGCTGATCTTGTTGAGCAAAGAGCCCCGCTGCAATAATTCCGAAAACAGCGACGGCCAGAACGAGCTTTTTCACGGTATCCTCCTCAACAGACAGTTCAGTAGATTAATCTTTCCGGCAAACCGGATTGTACCTCTATAAGAATACTGAATTCGGCTGAAAATGCAAGCTCAAGCGTGTGTGAACTGCTAAAGAACGCCCAGGCTCGCAAGCAATACGGCCTTAATTGTGTGCTTGCGGTTCTCGGCCTCGTCAAACACCCGCGATTGGGGGCCCTCAATAACCTCGTCGGTCATCTCGTTGCCCCGAACTGCTGGCAAACAGTGCAGGAAAATGCTGTCCTTTTTGCCGGTGGCCGCCATCAAGTCGGCTGTCACTCGATAGGGATCAAGCATCTTCAAACGTCCGGCAGCCTTGTCTTCCTCGCCCATGGAGACCCAAACGTCGGTGTAGACTACATCGGCTCCCGCTACTCCTGCAAAGGGGTCGGTTGTGATGGTAATTTCGGAACCGGACTCACGTGCAAACTCACGGGCCTGATCTACGGAGTAGGAATCTGGAGTGAGTTCGGCAGGCGCCGCGGCGGTGAAGTGCAGCCCAAGCTTGGCACAACCGAGCATGAGTGAGCGTGCTACGTTATTGCGGGCATCACCTACATAGACTACACGCCGCCCTTTGAGCTCACCAAAGTTCTCTGCAATGGTCTGGAGATCTGCCAGTATCTGGGTAGGGTGGTAAAGGTCTGTAAGGCCGTTATACACCGGTACGCCCGAGTACTCGGCGAGCTTCTCAACCACGCCCTGGTCAAAACCTCGAAACTGAATTGCGTCAAACATGCGTCCAAGGACACGGGCGGTGTCCTCGACCGTCTCCTTCTTACCCAGGTGTATATCGTTGGGGGAGAGGAAGACCGGGTGCCCACCTTCCTCGGCGAAGGCGGTCTCAAACGCGCAGCGGGTTCGAGTAGAGGGCTTTTCAAAAATGAGGGCTAAGGTATAGCCTTCAAGCCGCCGCCCTCGCCGTCCTTCATGGGACTCCTTCTTGAGGTCAGCGGCGAGTTCGACCAGGTTAATGATTTCCTCGGGGGTGTAGTCGGCAAGACAAAGTAGGGAACGGCCCTTGAGGTCCGATATCGCCATGGAGTACTCCTCGCTTGCGGAGTGTACGGATCCGCACGGTGAATTAAGCTTGAAAGCTTGGTTACGCGGACTTCTTCTCCGCGATAATCTCGGGCTTCTCGGTCTTTTCAATGACCGACCGCGTAATGACAACGCGTTTCTTGCCCTCTATTGAGGGAATCTCAAACATCGTGTCAATCATGACACTCTCCACAATAGAGCGGAGGCCACGAGCGCCGGTCTTTCGCAGCAGCGCCTGGTCGGCAATGGCTCGTATAGCGTCTTCCTCAAACTCCAACTCAACATCGTCAAGCTTCATTGTGGCGCGATACTGCTTCACAATTGAGTTGCGCGGCTCCTTGACAATGCGTATCAAGTCGTCATGTGACAACTCATGGAGCGAAACACTAATGGGCAGGCGTCCCACGAACTCAGGAATGAGCCCAAAAGCCATGAGGTCGTCTGGATTAAGCAGTTTAAAAAGCTCGGCACGATCCTCCGGCCTGTTGCGCCGAATGTCGGCCCCAAAGCCAATAGGATGCTCCGAGACGCGGCTGTCTATAATGCGCTCTAAGCCAACAAATGCACCACCACAAATAAAGAGAATGTTGCTGGTGTCTATGCGGATCATTTCCTGACTCGGGTGTTTACGCCCGCCCTGCGGCGGCACCGAGGCAACCGTTCCCTCAATGATCTTGAGCAGCGCCTGCTGCACACCTTCGCCCGAGACATCGCGCGTTATAGATACGTTCTCTGACTTGCGCGCAATTTTGTCGATTTCGTCGATGTAGATAATGCCACGTTCGGCGGCAGCCACGTTATTTCCGGCCGCTTGATAGAGCTTAAGCAGGATGTTCTCAACATCTTCACCCACATAGCCCGCCTCGGTCAGGGTCGTTGCGTCTGCAATGGCAAAAGGCACCCGGAGTCTCTCGGCTAAGGTTTTTGCCAGCAGGGTCTTTCCGGTTCCGGTAGGGCCAATGAGCAGCACGTTGGACTTCTCAATTTCCACGCCGTCCTCAAGCTTCCCCTGGTGAGTAATACGCTTGTAGTGGTTATACACCGCAACAGACAGGGCTCGTTTTGCATGCTCCTGACCAATGACGTAGTCGTCAATATATGCCTTGATCTCGGCTGGACGCGGAATGTCCTCGGTGAACTCGGTGCTCACTACCTCGTCTTCTTCGTCCAGAATCTTGCTACATACCTGCACACACTCGTCGCAGATGTAGACACCCGGCCCAGCAATGAGACGACGCGCGAAGTCGGAACTCTTACCGCAGAAGGAGCAGCTTTTATCGTTTTCAGCCTTGTTTTTGCTCATGAGTCCCTCGGGTCAGTACACTGTCTACCACACCGTATGCCACACTTTCCTCTGCCGACAGGAAGAAATCACGTTCCATATCGTTCTCAACCTGTTCTACCGGCTTACCGGTGTGTTGGGCAAAGTAGGTGATGAGCATTTTCTTAAGTCTGACGATTTCCCGCGCCTGAATGCCTATGTCGCTTGCCTGACCGCGCACACCACCCCATGGTTGATGTATGAGGATACGTGACGAGGGGAGGGCGTAGCGTTTGCCTGCCTCGCCTCCGGCAAGGAGTATAGCTCCCATAGAAGCGGCCTGCCCAAGACAAATTGTCTGAACGGCGGGCTTAATGATCTGCATAGTGTCATAGATAGCAAGTCCGGCGGTTACCGAGCCACCGGGACTGTTAATGTACAGATTAATGTCTTTGTCGGGGTCGACCGACTCCAGAAACAGAAGCTGCGCTACAACTAAGTCGGCCGTAACATCGTGAATCTCTCCGTCCAGGAAGACTATCCGATCTTTCAAAAGACGGGAGAATATGTCGTAAGACCGTTCGCCTGCGCCAGTTTGCTCAACGACGATCGGTACCATTGTGTTCATTTGTTCTTGCATTCGGACAACCTTGTGTTCGCTGGTGGTAGTAATTTCCGGAAATTTACGACTTTCGTTGCATCAAGTCCAGGAATTTCACCTTTTCGCCCTTGACGATTTTTGACTTCTCAAAAAGCTGGTCGAACAACTTGGTTTCACGGAGCTGGTCGCGCAAATACTCGGTCATGTTCTGCTGTTCGAGGTAGCCCTTGAACTCTTCAAGCTCCATGCCACTTTCCTCGGCACGTTCACGAATGTTCTGTTCAAGTTCTTCGTCAGTGACCTCAATGTTCTCCGCCTCCATGATCTTGCCAAGTACAAGCCGTCCTTTTAGACGCTCGACTGCGTTTGGCCGCCACTCCTCAAAGAGGTTCTCAGGGGACTTGCCCTGCATGGTGAGCATTTTCATGACGTTTTCTTCGGTGGAGCCGGTCTGGCGAATGAAGTCCTGCCAGAACTGTGAGAGCTCGGCGCGTACCATGGAGTCTGGTACATCTAAGGTGGCACCCTCGACAATTTTTTTCACCAGGTTGTTGGACTTGGTCTCGCGGACGCGAGCCTCGGCGGTGTCCACCATCCGTTTGCGAATATCGTCCTTAAGATCCTGAAGGGTCTTGTACTTGTCGCTCACGTCCTGCGCCAGTTCGTCGTCGAGCTCGGGCATATCGCGTTTCTTGACTGTTTTGAGTCGGATCTGCACGGTCTTGGTGGTTCCGGCAATTTCCTTGAAGGAGTAGTCCTCCGGATATTCCTTGGTGACGGTTTTTTCTTCACCGGGCTTCATACCAATAACGTCTTCATCAACGTTGTAGAAGTTGTATCCGCTTCCTACGGTAAAGACAAAGTCCTGTCGCTCACTGTCGGGCACCGGGTTGCCCTCGGCGTCAACTTCCCAGAAGTCCAGGGTGACGATATGGTCTTTCTCTACCGGTGTATCGGTAACTTCCTGAACCATGGCATTCTGTTCTTGAATGGCTTTGAGTTCACGATCAAGGTCTTCATCACCTACCTCGACCTGTGGCTCCTCAACCTCAAGACCGGTGTACTCTCCGGGTTCGATGGTGGGAAACACATCATACTGAACGCTAAAGGTGAGGTCTTCTTCGGGGTTTAGGTCGATATCTTCATCTGTCAGGGTTGGCTGAGCGTAGGGAAGCGGTTGTTCCTCAATGTCTTCTAAAACTTCCTTGAGACCGCTCTCGAGGAGCTTCTGCAGCGCCTCGGCACGCAGGCTGGGGCCGAACTTGCGCTCCATAATCTCAAGAGGGACCTTGCCTTTACGAAAGCCCTTGACCTGTGCGGACTTGCTATAATGACGGACCGTGTCGTCGTATTCCTTCTTCACGGAGTCCTTGTCGAGTGTAATTGTAAGCTTCACGCTCGCGTTCTCAAGTCGTTCTACTTTCTTATCGGTAACCATAAACCCTAAGCTCCTTCCGAATCCACTGAGTGTAGATAAAAAAAATGGCGATCCGGTACGCCCGGATCGCCACATGTCTCGTGAGAGCGGGAGACGGGATTTGAACCCGCGACATCCACCTTGGCAAGGTGGAGCTCTACCACTGAGCTACTCCCGCCTGAATCAACCGAACCAGGCCGACGATTTGTTGGCGGTGAGAGTGCGAGAGAAGGGAGTCGAACCCTTACACCCGAAGGCACTAGATCCTAAATCTAGCGTGTCTACCAGTTTCACCACTCTCGCCGGATATTACCCGAAGCTCTGCTTCGCGTCAATAGCCTTTTTTCACTCTATTCACCGGCCAAAGCTCGGCAAACAGGGTAACCACCTTATGGTGGGGAAGCCCACCGCCTTGATCGTTTTGTTCCCGATTCGGTGGCACTGAGCCGTGAAGGGTTCGAACCTTCGACCCGCAGATTAAGAGTCTGCTGCTCTACCAGCTGAGCTAACGGCCCAATTCTTTACAGATAGACAAGTTATTGGGGTACTTGCCGTATCTTTATACGCCCGACAGGATTCGAACCTGTGACCTGCGGATTCGAAGTCCGACGCTCTATCCAGCTGAGCTACGGGCGCCCGCGACCGAAACAGTGTTCGGTAGTTTATCCCAAAGGATAGGGTGGATGACGGGATTTGAACCCGCGACAGCCAGAACCACAATCTGGTGCTCTACCACTGAACTACATCCACCGTGTCTACAGACCGAGAAGATGGCACAAAACAGCCCTCTATGTCAAGCATTAGCCCCGAAATGCTTGCGAGCATTCACATGCCAGCTGTTCGTGTGTTAGGGTCGGGGCCATGGAGCCGATTGAACAGGATCACGTTACGGATCAGTCCTCCAAGCTCGAGAACGAGGTCAGTACCGCCGCCTGGCGTCCGGTGACGACCTTAACCGCAATTATGATATCGGTGTTCTTTATGGGCATGGGCACGGCGCTGCAGGGGTCAGCTGTTTCCTTGCGTGCGGGTATTGCGGGCTTTCCGGACGCAGTCATTGGCTTTATACTGTCGGCCAACTACGCCGGACTCGTCCTGGGTTCCTTGATAGGGCCGGGAATTATTCGAAAAGTTGGTTACGTTCGCTCCTTTGCCGCCTTTGCATCTATGGCTTCGATCTCCTCCATTGCCCATGTACTCTGGATTAATCCCTTTGCATGGATTCTGTTTCGTTTCACCACCGGCCTGTGTCTTGCGGTGATGCTGGTGGTGGTGGAGAGCTGGCTCA
>SLAA01000128.1 GCA_007127105.1 Spirochaetales bacterium
CTACCCCGCGCCGGGGCGGAGCTTTGAAATAGCGGCGTCGTACAGGTACTAGGGAGAGAGGAAAAGGGCAATGATGCGGATGTGGCGCGGCGGGAAAACAGAGAATCAACACCTCGTGTGGGCAGTTGTGGTCTCGCTCGTGCTGCATGCTGGCATTGTTGTCGCCGTTTCGCTGTATACACCGGCCGACGCGCCATCTACGGGCGACGGCCGACTTCTCATAACGGCGCTGGAGTTCGGCACGGGAGCTACAGGAGCGGATAGCAACGGGGCCAGCAACGGCGCGCAAGTGAGGGCGGCGCCTGAGCAGGACGCCAGCGCAGACTCCGCAGCCAGGGCCGAGCCGAGGCCCGAGGCGGTCGATGCGGCCGAATCTGAAGAGGCTACCGAGCATCCCGACCGGCCGGACTCCAGTGCACCCAGCGAGCGTGTTGAGGTACCGGAGCTGAGCCCAGTTGCAGAGAGCGGCGGCGCTACTGGTGACCGCCACGGTGAGACCGCCAATGGAGAGGATGGCCGCAGTGCTGAGTCCGCCACGGCGGGTGGGCCGGACAGGGTTGCCGATGCTGGCAGACCGCCCCGGATTGAGTTGCCACGGCCCTTGGCCGAGATATCGCCTGAGTATCCAGTACACGCCAGACGGCGTGGAATAGAAGGGGTGGTAGTGATTCGGGTTACTATATCGCCCAGTGGAGAACCTGTGGACACGACCATTGTCTCGCCTTCCGCGCATGCACAACTCAACGAGGCAGCGGTCTCGGCGGTGCGGGCGGCGCGGTTCCGACCGGGTACCATAGATGAGAGTCCAGCCGAAATGAGTGTCAGCATTCGCATTGTTTTTGAGGTATCCTAAGGCACCATGCAGAACAACTCACGACTAAGTACAACCAGTCTACTCCTCACCGCCATGATCCTTGCCGCCGCGGGCATGGGGTTCTCAGCCTTTCGCCCCGGACTGGGCTCGGGGTCAGGCTCGGGGTCGGGGTCGAGCTCGCCTGCGAGCGTCGCGCCAGCCGAGGCAGCTGCAGCCACTGTTGAGGAGACCTCGATACGGTTCGCAGAGAACCTCACTATTGAGAACCCGGCGGAAAGCCCGGGGGTGACCGAGATCACCATTAATGAGCCATGGCCCGGAGGTTCACCTATTCGCTATGCGGTGCTGCAACCAGGCGCGCAGCTCCGACGGAATCGCTCAGACTATGCCGCAGTTGTGGGCGCCGAGCCCCAACGTGTTATTTCACTCGTGACTCCAAGCATTGCGCACATGGCAGACCTTGGACTGCTTGGACGCCTGGTCGGAGTTGAAAACCCGGACTACATCTACAACCGTGAGGTACTTTCACAACTGAACTCAGGCGATGTCGTCCGTGTGGGCGGTGGTCCGGAGCTGGACATGGAACGGATTGTTGCACTGCAACCCGATCTGGTGTTTGTGTCGGCCCTCGGGCCAGATGAAGCGGCGCTGCGGCGACTGAGCTCGGCCGGCATTCCCGTGATTGTGCTGTCTGACTGGCGTGAGCAAAGCCCCTTAGGAAGAGCCGAGTGGCTTAAGCTCTTTGGGGCGGTGTTCAACCGGAGCGCGGCGGCGGCGGAGCTCTTTGCCGAACGCGCCGAGCGTTATGAACAACTCCAAGCCCTAACCACCCTCCTCCCCGACAAGGACCGCCCACGCATTATGGCAAACGGCCCCTGGCAGGGATCCTGGCCGGTGCCGGCAGCCGACAGCTACATTGCCCGTCTCTTTGCAGATGCAGGTGGACGCTACCTCTGGGACGACATTCCAGGTGCGGGCTCTCATTTTTTGGATCTGGAGTCGATACTGGCACGAGCAGCAGATGCAGAGTACTGGTTCAACCTGAACCATGACTGGAACTCTCGGGCCGATGTCGTAAGGGCAGACGCACGATTGACGCGCTTCGGAGCATACCAGACTGGCCGCATGTATCACCACAACGCTCGAGTGCGCAACTCCAGCGCCAACGACTTCTGGGAGTCTGGTGCGGGGCGCCCCGACCTGGTGCTCGCCGACCTGGTGCATATTATGCATCCTGACCTTTTGCCAGACCACAGCCCGGTCTACTACCAGAAACTGGAGCCCTAATGCCCGCACACAGTGCTCTGCATCTCCGAGTCGGACTGCTCCTTCCACTTCTGCTGCTCGTGGTGCTGACCGCGCTCATGTTGGGGTCGGTAGCGGTAGGACCGGCCGATGTACTGCGCGCACTGGTCCACGGATCTGACACCGCCCCGGATGCCGACTTCAGCACCGCCTACATTGTTATACGTGAGGTGCGCTTACCGCGGGTACTGCTCGCGGTGGGCGCCGGCGCGGCCCTGAGCCTGGCGGGCCTGCTCATGCAGACGGTGTTCCGCAACCCCCTGGCAGGCCCGGGCGTCCTTGGCGTCGGCGCCGGCGCCGGCCTTGGTGTGGCCCTTGTCGTCCTCACCGGCCTGGGCGCGCAGCTCTCAAGCCCGGCACTGTTTGCCGCCCTTGGCGGCGCTGGCCTCGTAGTGGCCGTAGTCATGGCGGCACACCGAGTTGTAGAAGACCCAGTGGTTCTCCTTGTGCTCGGCCTGCTCTTTGGCTATGCGGCCAGCGCACTCACAACGCTCCTTATGGCGGCAAGCCCGGCGGCCGGTCTTGAGCGCTATGTAATCTGGAGCTTTGGCTCCTTTGCCTTGCCACCGGGCGCGGTGCAGCCAGCCTTGATCCTTGCGGTGACCGGCATTGCGGTGGCGCTCACACTCAAGGGCTCTCACCTTGACGCCCTCCTGCTTGGTCGTGCTTACGCGGAGAGCAGCGGGGTACATGCCCGGGCGCTGCAGGGCATATTGCTGGTTACCGCTGGCGTACTGACCGGGGTCGTCACCGCCTACACCGGGCCAATCTCCTTTGTTGGGGTAGCGGTGCCGCATCTCGCGAGAGGCTACCTGCGCAGTTCGCGGCACCGGGTATTGGTGCCAGCTACGGTGCTGTGCGGCGCCATTCTTGCAGTCCTGGCAGATCTCATTGCCCGGTTGCCCGGAAGCAGCCGTGTGCTGCCGCTGAACGCCGTTCTTGCCTTGGTGGGTGTGCCGGTAGTCCTGGTCGTTGTGCTTAAACCGCGCGGCTCCAAGGAGGGTGTTCGTCTATGAGCGACACCACTCCCAACCAGAGAACCGAGCTTCTTGAACTGCAGAATATAGAGCTTGCCTACCGGCGAGGGCCGGTTGTGCTCCGGCTTCAGGCGGAGTCCATACGTGCTGGGGAGGTACTGGCGCTTGTGGGGCCCAATGGTGGTGGCAAAACAACGCTGCTCCGCTGCACGGCAGGGCTGCTTAAACCACAAAGCGGTTCGGTACGTCTTCACGGCCGACCTTTGTATGGACCAGCGGGAATGGCTCGGGATGAGCGCGCGCGCCATCTGGCAGTGGTGCTCACCGACCCGGTCGCGCCGGCCTACCTCAGGGTACGGGAAGTGGTGGAGCTCGGGCGCATTTCCCGTCCTTCCGGTCGTGAGACGCGTGAACACGCGGTTGAGCTCGCGTTGGAACGCAGCGGTGCTTTGAGAATTGCCGACCGTCAGCTTGGGAGCCTCAGCGACGGAGAGCGTCAGCGAGTCATGCTCGCGCGGGCCCTGGCCCAGGAGCCGCGCCTGCTGGTGCTGGATGAACCGGCAGCACACCTTGACCCGCCACATCAGACATCCCTGTTTCTTTTACTGCGCAGTCTAATTCGTGACGGCGTGATAGAAGCGGCTGCAGTTGCAACCCACCACCTCCATCTTGCGCTGCATTTCTCAGACAGGCTTATGCTGGTAAACGGCACAACCCAGTCGGCCACACCGTCCGAGTTCATGCAGAGTGGTGAGCTTGGTGCGGCCTTTGCTGAGCACCAGAATTTGAGACTCGACCCCGACAAAGGATGGTTTGTTCCAGTGGCCCTGGAAACCAGCCCCCGACCCTAACCGCGTTAGCGCTCGCGTGTATCGCCTTGCAGCACTACCTCATACTCGTCGACCCTTGTGTCGATATCGACGCTCAGTTCATGGACACCCGAACCGGAATCAAGCGCCCAAAGATACAGGACTTCCAGGCCGTCATGCACGTACAAGAACTCTGCCGTGCCAAATGCCCGCAGCTGGCGCCCCGCACGGAGTATACTCGGCCCTATGAACTCATGGCGATCTACCGCAGTATAGAGGAACAGCACATCATGCCCGGTATCGTTGTGCACGGTGAGCCGCCCAAGGTTCATGCTCATTCGGCTTTCAAACAGAGTCTCTGGATCAAGTGACAGTTCATTCCACCCGCCGCACAGCTCCTGGCCCCGCAGCAGGTAGAACGAGCCGGTAACCGAGCGCCCAAGCAGGTCGTACAAGACACACTCATGGCGCGACAGGGGCAAAAAGCTTGCAAAGCGTTCACCGGAGGCGAGACCGCTGTCGTCCGCCACTATATCAACCCCCCAGGAGCGTGAGGCAGAAGGCGAGACGAACATATACAGAAGGGTTTCGCCGGTTGTGTTATGAATGTGAAGCTGAGAGAAGTCTTCAAAAGCGGCTGCAGGCACCATGCCCCAGAGCAGAAACAGTCCGAGGAGTCCCGTTCTGATTGCTTTGTGCCCCGGTACTACCAACCGAGCTGAGCGCGCGGCAGCCACGCCTGGGCATCCTCTCGCAGGTCCTGTGGTACATCGTTCTCCAGGAGGGTACGAATCCAGGGAAGAGCCAGCTGATGGTCACCCCGCTCCAGAAAGTACTCAGCAAGCGCATGCACCGTCTTAGGGTTCTCCGGATCAAGTTGATATGATGCGGTGAGGAGATTCTGAGCTCTATCGTGCCGCCCGAGTGCTGAGTACACAAGACCGAGGTTCCGCATTATGGACGGGTTCATTCGGTCGACGGCGTAGGCGCGGAGCAGGCTCAGCTTAGCTCGCTCGAACTCGCCAACCTTGAGATACAGACTGCCTATACCATTAAGCACCTGCGGGCTGCGATATCCGAGTTGACGCATGTATTCGAGGGCCGTAATAGCTTCACGGTCACGTCCCGTCTCACTGTAGGCTATGGCAAGCTCCCAGAGAGCAAGACCGTTGTTTGGCTCTTCTGCAAGGAGCTCTTGCAACCAGTCAACGGCTTCGTGGTACGCGCCGTCCTGGATCAATCCTGCAGCTACCGCAACCTCGCTGGCAATGTCATGTGGATGCTGATCCATGCTGCTCCTCCGCTCGTTTCCGACTTCTTAACTCAAATATAGGCATCTCAGTACCCATTCGGCAACACGACAAATGTTTGCAGGCGTAGTCCATACGTAGATGCATCAATCTTGACCGCTCACTGGGACCGGCGTATGCTCAGCAGTATGAAAAGTGTTGTAGTTATTGGGGCAGGCTTTGGGGGGATCTCGGCGGCAGCCTATTTGGCGAAGGCCGGTTTCCACGTTACGGTGGTAGAAAAGAACGCCTGGGTGGGTGGTCGGGCACGACTCCTTGAGCGGGAAGGTTTCCGTTTTGACATGGGCCCAAGCTGGTACTGGATGCCAGATCAACACGACCGTTGGTTTGCAGAGTTTGGCTTTGATCGCGCAAGCCTGTATCAGGCGCGGCGGGTCGACCCAAGTTACAAGGTGTTTTTTGGTGACTCGGAACCTGGGGAGCAACGGAACGTCGTCACCGTTCCGGCCAACTTTGAGGAAGCATGCCGCATCTTTGCCACCTATGAAAAGGACGGAGACCTCAAGCTTCGACGCTTTGTAGAGCGAGCACGCAGAAAGTACGACTTTGCCATTGACCACTTTGTATATAGCAACTACCGCAGCATTTTTGACATGGTTAACAGCACCATGATCAAAAACATTCCCCAACTGAACCTGCTTCGCAGCTATCGCGGCATGATCAACTCCTCTTTCTCACACCCGTATCTCCGCAAAATCCTTGAGTTCCCGGTGGTTTTCCTGGGCAGCTTTGCGCGCAAAACTCCCGCAGTATACACGCTCATGAACTACATCGACTTTGGATTGGGAACCTGGTATCCGGAAGGCGGTTTCACCGCAGTTGTGAAGGCCATGCAGCATGTGGCCGAACAGACCGGGGTCGAGTTTCGCTTCTCAACGCCGGTTACCGGGTTTGAGTTTGAGGCGGGCAAGGTTCGCGCCGTGCGAGTCGAGTCAGAACACGGTCAGGAAGAGATTAAGGCCGATATCGTAGTTGCAAATGCCGACTATCATCATGTTGACCAGGAGCTGCTGCCGCCGGAGTATAGGAGCTTCACCCCCCAGTTCTGGGAGAAACGCACCCTGGCACCGGCCGTGCTGAACTACTACATAGGAGTACGCAGAAAGCTCCCCGAGCTTGCGCACCACACCTTCTTCTTTGACACCGACTGGGACGAGCACTTTGACACGGTCTACGGTAATCAGCGTTGGCCACGGGACCCACTCTTCTACCTTCACATTCCCTCCGCAACCGATCCAAGTTGCGCACCGCCGGGCCAGGAGGCGGTCTTTGCCCTGGTGCCGGTTGCGGCTGGTCTTCAGGAAGACCCAACAACGCGTGATCACTACTTTGACATCATTCTGGACCGCATAGAGAAACTCGCTGGTGTCTCCCTCCGCGAGGACATACTCTTTACACAAACTATGTCCCACGCCGATTTTGCAGCCGACTACAACTCGTACAAGGGAAATGCCTTTGGATTAGGGCAAACTTTGTTTCAAACTGCCTATTTTCGGCCCGCCAACCGTTCGCGTAAACTGTCCAATTTGTATTA
>SLAA01000200.1 GCA_007127105.1 Spirochaetales bacterium
GCCCTTGGCCGCCTGCTCGCGGAGGTTCTTGAGGAAGCTGGAGCCGCGCAGATCCGTGCGGAGTTTGCCTTTCATCCGAGTCAGGCTCCTTCGCTCAGCGTCCGAAGCGACCTGGAAGCCTTGTTACGAGAACGCGCTCGGGGCCTGGCCGAGGAGCGATTGACCGAGTATGAACAACAACTGCGGGCAGAGCTTGAGTCTCGCGTTCAGGCCGAACTCGCCGCCTTTGAACCCTATTTGGGTGAGCTGGAGGCGCTGCAGGACGAGATTAGCAGATACTATGAAGAGGTCATGCAGTATCGCCAAGCGGCGGAACAGCAGCGTGCGCGAATTGAGCAACAGCTCTCGGCCTACCAGGCAGAACTTGACCAGGCGCGCCGTGAGGCCGAGGAACGTGCCCGGGCCGAGGCCGACGCAGCACGCGCAGAAGCAGAACGACGCGCCGCCGAGGAGCAGGCGCGCATTGAGGCCGATGCCGAGCAGCGCCGCCGGGAGGCCGAGGCCGATGCCGAGCAACAGCGCAGGGAGGCTGAAGAAGCCGCACGCAGAGAGGCTGAGCGCAGGGCTCGGGAAGCCCTGCCACGCAGCCCCTTCTAGGACTCACCCCGCTCGCGGAGATAGGCGCTGTATTTTTTGTCGCACTTTTTGATATGTTCGGTGACCCAGAGCTTCAGGAACTCCAGTACTTCGACGGTGACGGCCAGACTACCGGCCTTGTGTTTTTCCTGAAGCTCGCGGGCCGTTGCCAGCAGTTGTTGGTGCTCGGCATGATGCGCAGCACATTCAGGGAATGCGTGCTTTGTCAGGGTGCTTTCCTCAAGGCTAAAGTGCCTCTCGGTATAGTCAATCAGCTCATCTAGAACATCACCGACAATCGCGCGCCCCTTTCCTGTAAGCATTGCATCATGCACCTCGTTAACGAGCGCGATAAGTCGCTTGTGTTGCTCATCAAATCGAGAGATATCTACCTGTAACTCATCCGTCCACTGCATTAACGCCATTAAGCATCTCCTCAATCCAGCTTTTTATCACAAAGGACAAGACCTTCCGATCCTACCTTCGCCTGTCGAGCAGTATAAACTCAACCCGACGATTCTGCCACCTGTTCTCCAGGTCACTGTGCGGAACAATTGGCTCCATTCCGCCACGCCCAGCTACCGACAGGCGATCTGCTCGGACACCACGAGCCACCAGTTCATCTCGCACCGTTTGTGCGCGTGCCAGAGACAGGGGCTGGAGCTCGTGCTCTTCTTCAAGGCGTCCACGCGCCTCGTCGTCCCAATGTATTCTTACCGCATGCCCCTCAATAAGGACGTTGGTGTTTTCGTAGCGGTTAAGGATCTCGGCTATACGATCCAACACCACCGGGTTACGAGCAGCTCCTGGAGCGTCACCGGTTGCCAACTGTGGCACATTTGGAGCAAAGGTGATGTTCTGTATCATGATTTTGAGCCGCTCACCATCGCGCACCACCAGGATGTCTACCGGAATGGTACCTTCGCTTACTGCTGTGTTTCCAACCTCGTCCGTCACCCGCAACTCAAATGGATAGTCTTCGGCAGACTGAACCAACATACCCTGATCAGAAATTCCGTCCCAGATAAGGGTTGAGGGCGGGTGTGAAGTCCCGGCGAATACGCGGAAGGTGTCGCCCCGCGGATCTATGATCTCAAGCCGCCAATCCTCTATTGCCGTAAGGTTTTCTACATCAATCTCAATAAAGACCTCATCATCCACACCGTCACCATCGGGCGAGAACGGCGTGGGATCCAGTGCTACTGTGACCTCCGGCTCGGATATATCCAGGACAAAGCTCGATGTCCGTGCCTCGGGCTCATTTCCGTTGGCGTAGAGGGCCCAGAGGTGTGCTCTATACCTGCCGTCACGCACCTCGCCCTCGGCGTCGCTTCCATCCCATACAATGTCCTCAGGATGCTCCTCTCCCGAACCCGTCCATGTTCTTACCACCTGATCTTCCGCATTCGTTATTCGGACTTCCCATTCCAGAAGTCCTTCAACAATGGGGAGAATCGGCCGTAGCTCAATGGTATCCAGCCTACCGTCACCATCAGGTGAGAAGGCGTACTCACTCGCGGTGATAAACACCGAGGTATCAAGCGTATTCACAATAATATTCACGACCGAGTCCTGCGAGCGATTTCCTGCACGGTCGGTGCTCACAATACGGTAGCCATACACGCCGTCAGGAACGAGCTCCCCGGCGTTGTTGCGCCCATCCCAGGCAAAGTCGTCCGGCTCCCGGCCATCCCAGTTCAAGCTCCTCACCACATTCCCGTCAATGTCAGTAAACTCTGCCCGAATGGAAACCTCGGAAGATCCAGTCTGCTCAATGGGGAGATCCGGCTTTGCACCGTCCGGTACCGCCGGATTAAAGATGAGGTCGGTCCCGCTTGGCCCCTGCACCTGAAGGTCTGGCGCTACGGTATCAATAACAAATCTCCGACGCTGACTTACTGCACGGTTGTCCTGGTCATCCCAGGCCTCAACCTCATAGGTATACTCGCCGTCGGGGGCAATAACTCCCTCGGCAGTACGGCCAGACCAACGAATTTGATCGGGCACCGGAACATCACGCCGCTCGGCCACGAGCTCTCGGAATACGTCACCGACACCAGCAAGCTCCGGGCGTTCGTCAATGTTCAGAATCTCCTGAACCGGCTCGCCGTCTGCATCACGAATGACCACCCTATAGCCCCGTACAAAACCGTCATCACGAATTTCCAGTGGGAAAATGAGATAGTCCTGCACGCCAGAGTCGTTGGGAGAGATGTAGGTGTACTCAGGCCCTCCGAGGGTAATCTCCGGTGGGCTGAGGTCCCTCCGACCAAAAGGATACTCAACGCCAAGACCGGTCGCCCAGACGCCTCCCACAAGAGGGGCAACCGAGGCCTGGAACTTCAGTCCATCCTCGAAAATGTCGGAGCTGTCTTCTGGATTACGCATTCGAGTCAGGTTCAGGTTCACCCCTATGCTGGGAATGAAGCTGCGCCGCTCGTCCGAGTCGGCCCGACCAAGTTGCCAGGCGTCGAGCGTGAACCCGGTGGTCACGTGAAGGTAGTCGTTAATTCCAAGGTCGGCCCCAAACTCCCAGCGAAAGTTCTGAAAACTTGGTGCACTTATATCGTTAGAGAGACGCAGCGATATTGTGTCGTTCTCATATACATCAAAAGAGATCCCGGCCGCAGGCGTAAAGGGTGCAGGGAGGGGTGAGAGCCGGTCACCGTCGGAGTCACGGCGATGCGGTTGATATGGATACCCCACTCCGCGGAAAACCGCTCCCCAACGTACATCGCCCAGTGGCCCTATATCCCCCAAGCGGTGCAACATGCCAAAATCACCACCAAACCCAAAATGGAATCTGCCGTCGGGCGCATCACCCGCCATGTAGTTGGTGGCTACACCCACCAGTAAGTTGGGCAACAGGTCACGAGCAAACACCAAGCGAGCTCGCCCGAATCGACCCCAGTTGAGATCGGTATCCGGACTCCAGCCACCATGCACCAGACCGGAAAAATTCCCAATAGTCGTAG
Organism: Spirochaetales bacterium; assembly: GCA_007127105.1. Lineage (GTDB taxonomy): Bacteria > Spirochaetota > Spirochaetia > DSM-27196 > SLAA01 > SLAA01. Next base: position 3,552 of record SLAA01000200.1, read on the forward strand.
GTACCGTAAGACCCAGACTGCCAACATGTCCTACCCCCCACGCACCCGGGAGGGCAATGTATCCAGCTCCAAGAATTGGACGGTCGGCATAGCCTGAAAGGGCCGGATTCACCGCGTAGTTATGTATGGCACGAAAGGAGGTAATTTTTGAGTCCCCGCCCATGAAGGAAGGGGAAAACGCCGAGGGCAACTCCTCGGCGCCCGCCGGTGGGTTATACGCCCATGCAGATTGAAGTCCTCCGACCGCACCAAATACCAGGATGCCAGCACAAGCGGCAACCACAAGCAAACTATGTCTTCTCACAGTTCCTCCCTGTTTCTCATACATAGACATATCTCGAAACCCCTACCCTTTCCAGTTGAGCGACCGCCACCGTCTGGTATACCATTCACAGCTATGAAAGATGAAGCTCGGCTCCACCTGAAGAACAAGTACTCACTTGTTCATGTTCCAAGCACTCACAAGACAGCTCGTTGGCTTGAGGTCTACAAAGCGGCTGTCGCGGCAGGAGACTCTCCCGAGCAGGCCGGGATAACGGCGGCTCGCGATGTGTTTCCCTACGAGTTCAAGGAACGGGCAGTCTACTCAGAAATACCAGTTTCCAAGATTCTCGGATTTCTCAATTCCACTAGCTAAGGTAGTACCCATAGGGTATCGCTTTCATTTCAAAACTGCAAGGGTGATACCTTGTCCTGTTTGAAACGCATGAATATACTGTCCCGAAAAATATGCATGCATTCCATCACAAGGAGCTGAAATGATTGGTCTTCCGGCAGTTGTTACTTTTATTGTGTACTTCATTCTTCTCATGATCGTAGGAAGTTACTTCTACACCCGCACAAAAAGCGTGGAGGACTATCTCCTTGGTGGTCGTGCAATGGGACCATGGGTAACCGCGCTCTCAGCACAGGCGAGCGATATGAGTGGTTGGCTGCTCATGGGGCTCCCCGGTGCCATGTACCTGGGCGGAATGCCTGAGAGCTGGATTGCCATTGGACTTTTCATTGGTACTGTGGTGAACTGGAAGCTCATCTCTGCCCGGCTGAGGATCTATACTGAGCGGTCCAACGCAATTACGCTGTCATCCTTTTTTGAGGATCGCTTCCAGGATCCTACCGGAGCACTGCGCATAATCTCCGGTATTATTATTCTCATTTTCTTCACCATCTACGCGTCATCTGGAATTGTGGCCGCCGGGCGTCTCTTTGAGTCCATGTTCGGTTTAGACTACCACAGCGCTGCAATTATCGGGACAGCCGCTATTGTGGTGTACACCTTCCTGGGTGGGTTCCTCGCTGTCTGCTGGACCGACCTCTTTCAGGGCGCCCTCATGATCGTAGCGATTGTGCTGGTTCCCATTATTGGTCTCAACAGCGTCGGTGGAGTTGGTGAGCTGTCACAGGCCCTGGCCGCAGCTGGAGTTTCCACCTCCCTGTTCGGCGCCGGCGGATTCATTGCGGTCATCTCTACTATGGCATGGGGTTTGGGTTATTTTGGACAGCCTCATATCCTCGCTCGCTTCATGAGTATCAACTCCATTCGCCAGCTTCCACGAGCCCGCCTTGTAGCCATTGTTTGGGTTTTTGTGTCGTTGAGCTTTGCTGTGATAGTCGGTCTTGTTGGTGTAGGCATGTTTACTGGTCTTGAAGGCGGGGCTGAGGAGACGGTTTTCATTCTCATGATCAGCGAGCTTTTTAATCCTTGGGTAGGTGGCATACTCCTGGCCGCAATACTGTCTGCAATTATGTCGACCATTGACTCGCAGCTCCTCGTTTCCTCCTCCGCTCTCACCGAGGACTTCTACAAGAAAATTCTGCAGCGAGAAGCAGGTGAGAAACAACTCGTGATCATTGGGCGGGCCTGCGTTGTGATTATCTCGGTGATTGCCCTCTTACTCGCTTTGAACCCAAACAACACGGTACTCGGGCTTGTCTCCTACGCATGGGGCGGTTTTGGTGCCGCCTTTGGCCCGGTTGTGATCTTTGCACTATTCTCGCGCAGGACCGGTTGGAAGGCTGCCCTTGCAGGAATGGTGGTTGGTACGGTGGTGCTGGTGGTGTGGGAGCGCATTGGTCTTGGTGCCTACATGTACGAGATTGTACCCGGCTTCATAGCCAACGTAGTCACGATCCTGGTGGTTAACTCTGTCGTTGGTGAGCCGGAAGCCGAGGTAGCAGCAGGGTTTGATGAAGTGGTCGCCACGGTGAAGGCTGGCGGCGAGTTCTAGAACTCAGGAGCGGCAGCGGGCGCTCACCGCTGGGTGTGGCGCTCGCGCGCCCGAATGCACGGTGTGCGCCCTGCCGGGCGCACCAAAAAAAACGCTATGCAGCGCCACCCGGCCCCACATAGCGAAATTACTCAAACAGTTGATAAAGTATCCGCTTATGCGGACACATCTACCATGGTTCCAAGTGCTGGGTCTTGAATAGCCGGAGCCGCCTGCTGTGCAAGCTCGGCACCCTGCGCCAAACGGTCAACCGCCTCGCCCTGCACCTGAGAATTGTCCATTGCCATACGCATTACCGACATTCCAGCCTGCTGCTGCACTTCGGCCTGTCTGAGGTCCATTGAAGCTTGTGCAATATCCATAGCACCTCCTTTGTTAGAGTCTATGACTTCAGCGCTGTGAATTCAAGGGTAGCTTGAATTTTCTCGTACCGCTTGAGGCAAGCCTCCTGCGCGGTTATAGTCAGGAGTATCTTCCCCACACCATGGGGCCTTCGGAGCTGTAATGCCAGGTTTTCCTTATAGAGCGGAGCTTCACCTCCATGCACGGAGCTTTCTAGTCGGAGAGCCAGAATGAGCACATCCGTAAATGAACCGGTGCAGGCTCCCTGCCCCTTTTTTGGCGAGTGCGGAGGCTGCCGCCTCCAGGATCGTTCCTACATCGACCAGCTTGAGAGCAAGAAGCAGACCCTCGCTCGTCTGCTACGCGTCCAGGAAATCCAGGTATTTGCGTCCAAGGAGTACGCCTACCGCAACCGAGTCGACATGGTGTTTCATCCGGGCGGCCTTGGGTTCCGGCGCCGCGGCAGCTGGGATAAGATCGTGGACATAACTCATTGTCTCATAGCCGAACCACGCATTAACCAGCTCATTGGCGAGCTGCGATCAGCCTTCCCAAGGCCGGACGCTTTTGATGTCCGGCACCACAGCGGAACCCTTCGCTACGCCGTGATTCGAGTTACCCGCAC
>SLAA01000060.1 GCA_007127105.1 Spirochaetales bacterium
GGGGATTCCCTTTCTGTTCTACGACTCGGAACTCCACGAGCGTGCCCTGCAGCGGAGCCGTCTCTATTCGGAGCTCAGACAGGCCTTTGAGCGACATGAGTTTCGGTTGGTGTATCAGCCACTCGCAGACATTCAAGGCGAACAACCGCGGATTATTGGGGCTGAAGCCCTGGTGCGCTGGGAGCATCCATCACGGGGACTCCTGTCGCCTGCAGACTTTCTAAGTTTGGCGGAGGAGACCCTGATAGTGCGGTCGGTAGACAAATGGGTGTTATTTACTGTGTGCCTTGCGCTTAAGGAGCTACAGGCCGACTATCCCGACATCGTGCTGTCCGCCAACATGAGCGCTGCTGGATTCATGGATCCTGAGTTACCGGACATTGTTCGTGCGGCGTTGTCTAATGCTGGCAATCCGAATCCGCACGGTCTGCGGCTTGAGCTGACCGAGAGCATGTCTGTGCAACAGGATCCTACTATCTTGCCGTCACGCGTTGCTGCGTTGGAGGAACTCGGAGTCCTGCTCTGGATCGACGATTTTGGTATTGGACAGTCCTCGCTTGCGTTGCTGAAGTCTCTTCCTGCTCACGGTGTCAAGATTGACAAGAGCTTTGTGGAGGGCATTGCGGACTCCGAGCGTGAGCAGCGCTACCTGGCTGGCATTATCCAAGGCGTTCGAGCGCGTGACAAGGAGATCATTCTTGAAGGTGTAGCAGGGCAAGGGGAACTTGACATTGCTCGGCGTCTGGGCTGTAGCATTGTGCAGGGCTATTTTTTTGGCAGGCCGCTCCCTCTTGAGCGCCTGCGCGAGCTGCTTGGTGACGGGCTGTGAATTTCGTTACACTCTGAGCATGGCTAGCGAGTATTTCTTAATTAGCGACCTCCACCTTGGCGGAGATGCAGCGATAGATGAATGTGATTTCGAAGAGGAACTCCTGGGATTCCTCCGGAGTCTTGAAGAGTATGCACAAACAAGGGAGAAACCGGCCGAAGTTCAGCAAGCCGTCACGCCAGAGACCGACGAGCTGGAGCTTATTATTGTTGGTGATGCGTTTGGATTCTGGGAGCTCACCGAGAAAGAAGGCACAGACAAGCTACCACACATTATTTCCCGGCATACAGAGATCTTTGAGCAGTTGCGGCGCACCGGAGAGAAACTACGCATTACCATCATGGCGGGAAACCATGACCATGACCTGGTCTGCTACCCCGAGTTCCGGTATCTCCTTGCCGAGTACAACATGCAGCTTGAGTCGCGCTATGCGGTCACCCGGCGCTGCGCTGGCCGCGATATCTGGATTGAGCACGGGAATCAGCACGATGAATATAATCGGATTGAGCGCTGGGGTGACCCACATGCAAAGCCCCCTGGCTATTTTATTACCGAACGACTGGTGAGCAGTGCTAACCGCAAGTCTCGGCTGGGCAAGGAAGACTGGCTGCGAGATCTTGAGTCGGTGAGTCCCAGTGAAAACGTTCCAAACTGGATGCTGTCGAACTACTTCTACCGGGAAATGCACCCGCTCATTAGGAACATTCTTGTACCGTTCCTGCTCCTGACCGGCATTAGTCTCTTGATTCTTATTGGCTCTCTGCTGGAAGAGTTTGGACTCATTCCGACCGCCTTTTTTCGTGACGAGATTATGTATAGGCCTCCGGTGTTCGGGGCCGCGTTTCGCTACTTCGTCACCATTAATTTAGCCGCAGTGTTTGTGGTGGCCTTGGTGGCTATTCCTGCGTCGGTGATTATTCGTGACTTCAGACGAACGCTCGAGCGCTACGAGCTGCGGTTCACGGCCAAGAAAGGAGAGGAGAAGGACCGGCGCTACCTGAATGCTGCCCGCAGAGTTTTTGCAGAACACCCCGAGGTCGCGGTCTTTGTGTATGGGCACACACATGTAGGTTCCTTGTCACGAGTAGACGGTCGGCTTGTGGTGAACACCGGAACCTGGCTCAAGCGACTACATCGAATCCGCAGTAAACTTACCCTGCTTCCAGATGTGTACTATCCGTCCTTTCGAATTGGTTACTACCACATACACTCCGAGACCGACGCAACCGGAGATGAAAATATTGTGGTGAAGCATCGCGCCATTCCCAAAACTGCCCCAAACGACCTGAGTTGGGTGCAACGGCTCATCTGCTTTGGAAAGGACAAAATTGGGGCACCTCCAATTCCGGATAGAACTGTCATATCGAGTCACCCGGAGAAGAAGCGTAAGTCAATGCGACGAAGGAAGCGGCACAGTTAAAACTTGCTGTTGGCATGCAGCTTGAGTATAGTAGAGGGTATGGTACACACATTACTGCTATCTACCTTTGATCTGGGCCGACTTACCCTGAGTAACCGAATAGTTATGCCTCCCATGGTAATTTGGCAAGCTGGAGAGGACGGCAAGGTGAACCAAGCTCATTTGGAGCATTATCGCGCATCGGTCGGGGCCGGACTTTGTATTGTGGAGGCTACGGTGGTGTCTCCGGAGGGGCGTCTTGCGGCAACACAGCTGGGTGCATTTGATGATGCGCAGGTAGAGGGGCTGAGGCAACTGGCCGAGCTTATTCATGCTGGAGGGAGCCTGCCGGGCATACAGCTTCACCATGCCGGTTCCAAAACAACACATAAAAAGAACTACGGCTTGCCGATCTTGGCACCAACCGACATAGAAGATGCACCCGATGGAACCGCGGCGCTAAATGAGGACGAGATATTTCGCATTGTGCGGGATTTTGCCGACGCCGCAGAGCGTGTAGCCGACGCTGGCTTTCAGTATATAGAGTTACATGGAGCGCATGGGTACCTCGGGAGTCAGTTTCTTTCACCGGCGCGGAATCGGCGCAGTGACTCTTGGGGGGGCAACCTGGAAGGCCGTACCCGGTTCCTGGTCGAGATAACAACGGCAGTCAAGGCTCGACTGAGTTCTCGGGCCCAACCACCGGTTGTAGGTATGCGTCTTGGCGTGGCCGACGGTGAGCCAGGCGGGCTGGTTCTTTCTGAAGGAATGCAGGCGGCACAGATACTGGTCGCGGCCGGAGTTCAACTGCTCCATGTCTCCCACGGCGGGAGTCTGCCAGGCTTTGCCGATGACGAGTCACGGTGGTCGCCCACCCTGCGCCTGGCGGAAGCGGTTCGTCCTTTGGTTAGTGTGCCGGTTATTGGCGTTGGTGAAATCCGCACTCCAGATGAGGCAGAAGATGCACTATCACTTGGCGTTGCCGACCTCATTGCGGTTGGGCGAGGCCAGCTGGCCGACCCAGGATGGGCGCGCAAGGTTATTACCCACCAATCGGGTGCAATAGAAATATGTCAGGACTGCAAGCCAAAGTGTTTCCACTTTAGCGAACCGAGCAAATGCCCGGCTCGCAAGAACCTGCGCAGGCGTGGTGAGCTTGCCAGCAGTTAGCCGGCCTGCTGAGCGTCGTCCAGTACCCGCATGACTTCCGGTAAGAGCTGCTTCTTACGTGACAGGACTCCAGGTAGATCAAAGGTGTTCTCATCAATCTTCTCGTATGTGAGTGCCTTTTCACCTTCCTTGTAGCCACTTGTGAGAAGCAAACTATTGCGTTTAATGACATCTGTGACGAGTAATAGCGCCCAGTCGAGTCTCCGCTCTTGTGCCACCGCAGCAACAGCCTTTTGTAAACGTGGACCGTAGGTATCGGAGTCGGTAAGGGTTGTGACCTCGACTTGACCAATTCCCACAGTCTTCCCAGCGTGTTCGTATTGCTTGAAGTCGGCGAGAACAATTTCCTTGGCATCACGGCTTTCCATAGCCGTAATCTGCGAGAAAAGTCGTTGTGCGTGCTCGCTCGCCGAGATTCCGGTTATGGTTTCCAGGCGATGTATCGCGCGCCGGTCTGCCTCGGTAGTGGTGGGTGACTGAAGATTGACGGTGTCCGACACGATTCCAGATAAGAGCAGTATTGCGAGGTCTTCCTCTACGGCCAGGCCGTGCGAGGCAAACTCTTCATATACGAGTGTACATGTACTGCCTACAACCCTGGTCGTCACGGCAATAGGCTGCGTTGTGGACGGCGGCGCGAGACGGTGATGGTCGACAATCTCCAGAATTTCAGCCTCTACGGCACCGCCAACGGCCTGCGAGACCTCATTATGGTCAACCATAATGAGCTTGGGTCGCGGTCGTTCAATGAAGGACCGCCGGCTGATCATTCCCACATACTTTCCCTCATCAAAAACGGGCAGGCCACGATACTTGGAGTTGATGAGTTCATTCTTTGCCTTGTCGAACAGTGTCGAGGCCTCCACGCGTGGCACTTCGGTGTCCATGATGGTTCGAACCGGTGAGCTCAGACGTAACAAGCGTATTGACTCAACGCTGTCGGTCTCGGACAAGAAAACAGCCCCATCATAGGAACCGAAGTCCACCTGGATCTCTGCCTTATCCTGAACACCGGTCACAACAATGGCCGGAAAGCCACGGTCTACAGCAAACTGAATGATATCTGTTCTGTTGCCAATTACGAGGAGGGGTTTCTTGTCGGATCTATTGAGGTAGTCAAAGGCCGTTTCGGAGGGCATTGAGCCGGTCATAATATGAGCTGAGAACCGCTCTACGCTACCCGATTGAAGCAGCGTGCCGGGTAGCACCTTTGGGAAGTTTGCCACCAGGAAGTCATAGCTCGGTCGTCCGTCCTGGTTCTGAGCCAGGGTAAAGGAGATGAGCTCGTTCACTCCAATAACGCCAACAAAGCTTTGCTCCGGACAAATGACCGGAAGGGCACTCACGCTTCTGGTTTCAATTGCGTGAAAGGCTTCCAGCATTGGATCATCCGGGTGGAGGCTGGGGAAGTCCGTATGGGTTACCAGGCGAACTGACGGTGCAATTGTGTCATAGTGCGCTGGCAAGGCAATTCCCGAAAGCTCGAACGCGTCTCGGATTTGGGCGCTCAGGGGTCCACTACGTATAGGAATGTAGGTGTGGCTGGGATCTATCCGTTGTTTGAGCGCGGCGTAACAGACTGCCGCACAGGTACAGTCCATGTCCGGGTTCTTGTGTCCAGCAACGTAAATAGTTTTCATGAATTCACTCCGAGCTCAGGCGATGCGTGACTCAGTTGATGTGGATATACCTGAGTCCACGAAACACGATTCTATCATGGTTTCCCATTCCCGCAAGTGCGGTCGCCGCGAGGAGGTGAAATTGTGAGATGAAGAGGTCTCGGCGGGCAGGCCGCCGAGACAACTGCTGCCGTGCCCCCCCCGGGGGGCAGAGCCTACTCGACCTTGAGGACGTCGGAAATGGCTTGTTTCATGGCCTCTTTGGGCAATGCTCCCGCAGCCATTTGAGGTTTATCCTCAAGCGGGATAAATAGGAGAGAGGGAATGCTCTGTATACCAAAAGCCTGGGCCAGGTCCTGCTGCTTGTCGGTATCGACTTTGTAGATGTTAATCTTTCCGTCGTATTCCTCGGCAAGCTCCTCAAGAATTGGAGCGACCATCTTACACGGACCGCACCAGTCGGCATAAAAGTCTACAAGTGCAGGGAGTTCGCCCTCGAACTTCCACTCGGTGTTGGTATCAAAGTTAAAGACCTTTTCCTTAAATGCTTCAGTCGTGAGTACTTCTATCATGATTATGACCTTCCTTGCATATAATTTATTTCATATATAGTGTAACGCATGTGGGAGGTGAAGTAAAGCGTCTGAAGAGAAAAGTACAAAAAAAGGACGCTCGGCGTCGGCCAAGCGTCCCAAAGGTTTCCGCTCTTACGGAGTAGTGATTCTAGAGAACCAGAATAACCACGGTGGTAAGAATGAAAATTGCAAAGGCCGGGGAGTCAATGTGAGTATCACCCCAGTTGTGGAACAGGCGTGCGTGGAGCTCACCAAGGAGCGCGCCAAGAACACCAAAGATTGCACCGACGATAACTGCAACCATTACTACCTGGCCAGCGCTGATCATGGCAAGAGCAGCCAGGGCAGCTGGAAGAGCAATGTGGTGAGTTACAGGGACAGGGCCCTTCATCTCAAGGAAGAGAAGAGAGGTAGCCGCAATACCAAAACCGATAACCGCACTGCCAGTCACAATTGAGGCAAAGGCAGAAACGAGACCAACGCTTGCGCCAATGATGACCAACATGTCAATGCGACTCATGAACGGAAGCCATGCAATGGAGCGGTCCTCAGGCAGGCCGAGTCGGCTGGAAGCAACGCTTGGGTCATGCTTGCCGAGGAGGCCAGTTTTGCCCGGTGAGAACACGAGGCGTACGATAAGGGCGCTCACCCATACACCAACTGCGATCGTGTCGGTTGGTGTGCCTACAGAAGCAAGTCCTGCATGAATTCCCCAACCAATAACACCGAACACACCACCAACAATGAGCACCATTGCGAAGCCCTTTTGGGCTCCATAGGTCATGAGCGTAGTGAGGATGTCCTTACCCGCGCCAAGCATACCCTTCTTTGCAGCAAAAGCAGCGGCTGCAACACCACCACCGAAGGCAACGCTTGGTGAGAAAAAGGGCCCGAATGCTATCATACCGGTAATGGAACCTTCACCGGTGGCAACAAAGGCTGCCTCACCGACAATAACCATGATACCAGTAAAGATAAACGCCGGAAGTGCACCAATGGCCGCGCCGAAAACGCCACCACCGAATGCAACAAGAAACATTACCGGATCCATTAGACTCAAATCCATTTGCTAGCTCCTTGAACGTGAAA
>SLAA01000097.1 GCA_007127105.1 Spirochaetales bacterium
AAGAAAGCCGCGCAGTAGACTATCGCGCACCCTACCACCTCTATTCATCTTTCTTGGCATGGCACTTGTGCTCTCGCTTTCGAGCTGCGACCTGTTTTTCGGATCCTCCAGCAGTTCAAGGCCAGCGGTGCGAGCGCCGATTCAGCTTTTTGAGCCCCCGAGCGTCCGCTATGATCTTTCGGTTCCGGATGGAGGACGTATCGGAGATGACACGGTTAAGTTTTATGCGAGAGACTTGCAGAACGTATGGAGGGTTGTCGAGGCCGAGTTGTCGGGTCACCGAGCGGACTCTGCCTATTTGTATGTTGAAGCAGGTGAGGCGCTTGGGACACTGTCTGCGGAGACGATCCTCAACGAGTTTGCTGCGAAAATTCGACCAATGGTGGGCACGTACATCGGTGATGCTGCATTCGTTGATAGCTTAGGATACTACACCAACGACCGTTCAGTGATTATCCTGGCGCTTGATCTTGGAGCGCCTGATGAAAACGGGGCCATGCTATTGGGGTATTTTGATCCGGTACATACATTCGAGAACGATCCGAATCACTCTCAGCTACAGTATTCCAACGCAACGCCAATGCTATTCCTCAATAGTCGTGTGCTCACTGATTGGTCGGAAGATGATTCTGTGAATGCTACCCAGTTTCTCCTTACGCTGGCGCATGAGTTCCAGCATCTCAATAATTTTTACACGAACATCTACGGGCAGAATTTAGGACAAATGCATACCTGGATTGATGAAATGCTCTCTGCTGCTGCGGAATACTACTACGCTGGCGTGCAGCAGGCGCGCATCGACTATTTCACGGGACACGATGGGTTTTCCCTCAACGAAGCTACAACGGTATACTACAATCCATATGTCGCACTCGGGCAGAATCATATTCCGTGGGGACGCACTGGGAGCGATATCCTGACGTCCTATGCCTCAGTGCATATGAAAATGAACTGGTTGCGGTTGCAGTCTGGTAACCAGTCAACACTGTTTGCGGATATCGTACTCTCGCCGTATCTCGACCAGCGTTCGGTGGCTATTGCTGCTAGCGTCAATGGAGTTGGGGTATCTGATTGGAAATCTCTTGTACGTGCCTGGGGCGCTGCAACGCGGCTGCAGAACCCGACAGGACTTTTTGGCTATAAGGGCGCAATCTCGTACGGCTCAGGCTCGGTTGTCACGCTGAATCAGATACTCAATGACACTAACACCACTCTTAGTGGAGGGCAATATGCGCTTTACCCCGGAGAGTTTGTTTATGTCGAACCCGGGGCATCATCAACGTTCAATTTGGACAACGTCTCTCCTGGCGAAACGGTTCAGTATGCAAGACTATCATCCTCTGGTGTCCTGACAGGGGGTTCCTTGCGGCTTGGTGAGCACCTGCTGTCCTATAACGTTTCCGCGAACCCGAACGGATCTGCGTCGGCCACACGACAACTACCCCTATCGGGACAGTTTGTCGCGGATACAGGTATCTCCAGTCTTTCCACCAGCGAAACCACGTCTATTTCGATAACCCCACCACCCGGGCCGCACGGAGTAGACATGGTGTTCCGTGATTCGCCAGCCAGCGGGCTGCGTGCGCTGGAGGCCGAATGAGAGGGTCCCGCATTTGCTGGCGTCCTGCCAGTGCTCTTCTGCTACTGCTGTTTGTCGCAGTGAATGCTCAGGCATTCCCGTCCTCCGAGGCAGCTCGGGAACCTGAGCCGACGCTGCTTGAAGGTACGGTGCGGCTTGTTGGTTCGGAGCCCTTCGCACGCATTGTTTTGACGACTGATGCCGGGCGTGATTACTACATGGAAGACGACAAAGCTCGTGAGCGGTTTTCTGGGTACATTGGACGCAGGCTTCAGGTGAGGGGAGTAACCGGTGAGCGGGAACTGACCCTTGCGGGTACTGAAAGGAAGGTGCGAGAGTACTTCATTCGGGAGGTAGAAATTGAAGACTAATATACACAGAGTTCTCGGTCCCCTGCTATGGAGTCTTATTCTTTTGTTCGGGGCCGCCGGAGTCGTATCGGCGGATGAGTCGCGCGCGAATGTACGGGTGCGTATAGACACCGAGTTCCTGGAGGATGAAAGCCTTCTTCAGGGAGTGTATGTGTGGCGCTACAACGTGGCGCTCACGAACCGGACACGCACGGAGTTGGTGCTGACCGGCCGGAGATGGCTCTTTTTTGACGAGCGGGCACGGCTCCATGTGGCCGAGGATGACTGGCTTGAAGGTGAGGAACCCCGAATTCCGCCTGCCAGGACCTTCCGCTATACAACACTTGCCGAGCTTGAGACACCAACCGGTACCATGACCGGAAGCTTCTTCTTCCGCACGAGAGATGGTGAACAGCTTGAAGTGGAGATCGAGGCAGTTGAGCTCGCCGTGCCTGAAGATAGTGATTTCTACGGGGCAAATCCATTTTAGTGTCCGCCTTGACAGCGGCGTATGCTCCGTCCGATGATGGGAACCATGATCAAGAAGCCAATTATTGACCCCAAAGTACTTGAACAACTCGACAAACTTGGCCCGGATGAGCTTGAGTTATTTCTCCTGAACCGTGGCAATTATCGGGGGGCCTTGTTATCTGCTACACGCATGATGAACGAAATGCGGGTGAACCACAACTACGGCGTGCTTGAATCCTTGATCTGCGGACACGCATATCTTGCTGCCGGTTTGATTTCGGCTGGCCTCAAGGGCCAGGACCGAGTGGGCATTGAAATGGACTGTGACGGGCCAGCTGGGGGTTTTGTTGTTGACGCCAGCGCCGGGGGTTCGGTTCGGGGCTATTTGCGCAATGCTCCTATACCAATTGATACTCCACCAGAGAGCTTTGACACCCGGCCTTTTATTGGTGATGGCACCCTTTCGGTGACGCGCTTTGCCGAGGGGTCAAAGCAGCCGTTTACCGGGCATATTAGCCTGGCCTACGGCACCGTGGCTCAGGATCTGGCCAACTACTACCTGCAGTCCGAACAAACCCCAACCGCGTTCCATTTGAGTGTGCAGTTTGACACCGACGGAACCATCATGGGAGCCGGTGGGCTGCTGGTTCAGGCCTTTCCTGGAGCAGACGAGGATATAGGAAAACAGCTCGATACTCGCATTCGCAACCTGCCCTCGCTTGGGGGTCTGGTGGCAGCCGGTGCCGATAGCTCCAGCATTATTCACGACTACTTTCACGAGTTTGAGGCTGCCGAGGTAGGTACACGTGAGGTGCGCTTTGACTGCGGCTGTTCCAAAGACCGCTTTGCCCGATTCCTTGCCGCCATGCCTATAGACGAGATTAAAGAGATTCGTGACCAGGGCCCCTTCCCATTGCAGACAGTGTGTCATAACTGCAATACGACCTACGAGTTTAGCCAGTTGGAGATAGAACGCGCCTACCAGATGTCGCGGTAGACTCCTTTAGGGCATAGAGTTATGCAGGTAGAACGAGACAGGGTGTTTTTCACTGGAGTTTTTGTCCTTGGACTTCTGGTGAAGTACAACGTTCTTATGCTGTCCATTGTTGGTGTGCCGCTGCCCGCCACCCAGCTGCTGCGGAGCGCCGCAGTGGTGATGCTGGTCTACGCCTGTCTGCTTCCGGCAACTGGCCGACGTAGCGTGCGGGTAGGAACCTATTGCGGTGCGGTGCTCTTCACCGTTGTCTTTCTGGCTAACCTTTGGTACAACAGGTACTTCGGCAACTATCTGAGCTTAAGCGAGTTGACCGGTGGTGAGAGCTTCAACGCCGTTGAGGTTCTTGTACGGCACATTATTCGCCCCTCTGACCTGCTGTACCTCCTAGACCTTCTGGTTATGGGCCTGACAATCAAGGGGCTCGGTTCCGGACTCAACACGCGGAAAGAGGCGCCCTTACCGTATATCCTCCCAGGAGTACGGCGCTCGCTCCTTCTGCTAACTGTCGTTGGCATGCTCTCATTGCAGGCAGTAGTGGCCCACTACCGTGTTGGCGGCCGACCCGCTACCGAGCTCTTTGTTGACTCGACTCCCGCTTTTGCCAGCGTGTATGGACTGGTCCCCCTCTACACCTTTGAGCTGTATCTGCGTCTTGCTGGTACCCCGGAAGTGCGAGTCCAGCTGCCAAGCGAGCACCCTGGTGCCATAGATCCCGAGCCCCTGATTGATACCTACAGCAATGTCATTGTTATTCAGGTGGAATCGCTCGACAAAAAGCTCATCAACTACTCCTACAATGGACATGAAGTCGTTCCCTTTGTGAACTCGCTGGTGGAGACGAGTCTTTATGGCCATAATTTCTATGCCCAGCATGTGAATGGAAGTTTTGATGCCGATTTCTCGGTGCTCACCGGACTTTACCCGGTGAACAGACACTACTCCTTTCGCGACAACGACATGAGCCGTTTTCCTTCGCTGGTGAGAATTCTTAACCAGCGGGGATATCGAACCCTTGCTTTCCACGGCAACGATGCGGAGTTTTTCAACCGTGGAGTCGCTTATTCCGAGTTGGGTTTTGACAGATTTTACTCCCGGCCAGACTTCTCAATGGATGATCGCACCTACCGCGTAGAGGATAGTTACCTCGGAATAAATGACTACGACTTCTTCCGGCAGTCCCTGCAACTGCTTGAAAACACTCAGGAGCCCTTCTTTGCTTACTTCATAACCGTCACCAGCCACACACCTTTCTCATTTTATCCTGAGGAGTTTGCCGTAGATGCCTTTGATAAGCTGAACAGTGAGTTTGTGCGTGACTTCTTCAACTCGGTGTACTTTGTTGATTATGCGCTGCAGATGTTTTTCCAGGGCCTTGAAGAGCGTGGGTTAAAGGACAACACGCTCATAGTCATGTTCTCGGACCATGAGGCGGCTCTAGAGACGCCTGAATACTCCTCAAGCATTGGCTTTGAGGTGAACCGGAATGTTAAGGAACCCGAGCACATACCACTCATTATTCGGCACCCCGACATTGAGCAGGACACCCTGACCAGAACCGGTACCCTCACCGACCTCGCACCAACCATTCTAGATATTCTTGGACTGGACGAGATCGACCCGGAGTTTATGGGCACCTCTCTCCTTCAGCCAGCCGAGCAGCCGGTGCTGTTCATTCATGAACTCCCACAGATACTGTACAGGGATCAACTCTTTGTGGCAGAACTCAACGAACTGACAAAGATCGGGCACATTGAGGGCCGAGATGCCAGTATCGATATTCCTCCTGAAAAAGAGCGCCTTGCGCTTGAAAAGGTTCGCTTCTCGCGAGAAGTTATGTTAGAGAGACGAAGAGTCGAGTGAGCTGTAGTTGTGACACCCCCCAGTTGAGGTAAGCTATGAAGTGGCTGCTCCTACCATTGGCCATTATCGCCGTCTATAGTATTTACTATGGCTCGTACTACCTCGTGTGCCCTGACGGAGAGGGGGAGGGCATTCTGGCGGAGCTGAATATCCCTCATCCTGCAGTCATAGCCCACCGTGGTGCCTCTATTGTTGCCCCTGAGTCCACACGGCCAGCCTACGAAATTGCGCGCGACCTCGGGAGCGACTACCTGGAGGCGGATCTGCAGCGAACCGCAGACGGTCACATTATTGTGTTTCATGACCAGACACTGCGACGTACATCAAACGTGGAGGAGCTCTACCCTGAGCGAGTAGACGCCGACATAGGTGAGTTCACACTTCAGGAGCTCCGGCAGCTTGATTTTGGCTCCTGGTTTAATGAGCAGTTCCCCCGCTATGCGCAGGAGCACTACAGAGGACTTGAAATTCTTACCCTGGAGGAACTCATTGCGGTAGCTCGCGCGGGTCACCATAGGCCTGGGCTGATCCTGGAAACAAAACACCCATACAAGTACCCGGGGATAGAGGAGGATATTGTCACGGTGTTGCAGCAGGAGGGCTGGTTGGAGGACGACCACCCCCACGCCGGAACGATCTTCTTTTCATTTTCCGTAGGGAGCCTGCGCACATTTCAGCAGCTGGTCCCCAAGGTGCCGCGTCTGCTGCTCATTACCGACAGCATGATCTCCAGGCGCAGCTGGGAGGCGTGGTTGGCTACCGCCGAGGCGGTAGCGCATGGACTAGGGCCCAAAGGGTTCATGGCCTGGCCGTGGCACATTGCTGCAGCCCACGACCGGGGCTTGTTCGTTTTTCCGTATACCATCAACTATCTATGGCAGATACAGGTCCTGGCCCGCTTCCAGGCCGCCGGGTTCATTACCGACAGACCAGAGATTGTTCTGGGCTTCCTCAACCGGATCAATGGCATGCAGCAGCCTAGTCCTGGTGATGAGCTATCTGCAATACCTCTTGAGCCTGGTCGTCTTCACGGTCAATCTGGAAACGGCCAATAGTTTCTGCAAGCTGCCGTGCCTGAGCCGAGAGCTCCTCTGCCATGGATGCCATTTGCTCGGACGCCGAAGCGTTCCCCTGTATCGTGCCGTCAAGCTGGGTAACCGCGTTCCGAATTTGTGTGGTGCCTGCTCGCTGCTCATTGGTGGAGTGACTGATCTCCTGAACCAACTGCGCGGTGCGTCGGATGTCGGGCAGGATTTGCTCAAACATTGCTCCGGTCTCCTCGGCTACAGCTACGCTTGAACGAGAGAGTTCGCTGATCTCTCCTGCCGCCTGCTGACTTCTCTCAGCAAGCTTGCGTACCTCGGAGGCGACAACAGCAAAGCCCTTGCCTGCCTCACCAGCACGCGCCG
>SLAA01000057.1 GCA_007127105.1 Spirochaetales bacterium
ACGAAATCGTCATAGTAGCGCCAGGTACGCCGAGCTACCGTGCGCAGGAAGCGCAGATCAGCCGCAGGAAGCTCACCGCCTCGCGGCCGGGCCGAGGACTTGTAGCTCAGCAACCAGGCAGAAAGCGGCGAACCAACCCACACCGCCAGCCAGGGCACGGCAAACGGTGCGGTTTCAGGTGACCAGATGAACAGTGCCCAACCGGCGAGTACGCTCACGACAGTTGTTAGTCCCAGAGTCACCGACAGCCCGGCTAAGGGACTCAGTGTAGCGCGAGACCTCGGCCGCTTGACGGACCACTCAAGCAGGTTTCTATGGGATATGTGCCGGCGATACCACACACGGAAAATGGCGTCAGCTGCCAGCAGGCTCTGGTGTGGTATCAAGGAGGCTTCTGCGAGCGTCCGCAGCAAATCATGCCCCAGTGTTGAGAGCGACAGGGATCTGAAGCCGTCACGAGTGGTCGCCATAGCAAGTGGCGGCATAAGGGTATTAAAGAGCAACTGTGCTGCAACCACGATCGAGGCAATAACTGCCGTCTCCAGCGTACCGAACCACGCCACGGCAAGCAGGGCCAGACTTGCCGGAGCAATGAGGCTCCGGCGCAGGTTATCCGCTATTTTCCAACGGTTGTACCAGGACAGAGAGTTTGGGGCATGCTTGCCGGATGCAACAGGAACGGTAGGTAGGAGCCAGTCCGCAATCTGCCAGTCACCACGGATCCAACGGTGCTGTCGGGTAATATAGGTCAGATAGTCCTGTGGGAACTCATCAAGTAACTCAATATCGCTCGCCAGCCCCACCCGAACGTGGGCGCCCTCTATCAGGTCGTGGCTTAACAGGCGGTCTTCGGGGAATCGCTGCGACAGTACTCGGCTAAATGCCCTTACGTCGTAAATGCCTTTTCCATGGTACGAGCCCTCACCGGTGAGATCCTGGTTCAGGTCCGAAATAGCGCGGGTGTAGGGGTCTATGCCCACCGCCCGGGAGAAAAGCCTGCTGAAACGCGAGCCCCCGGCGCTTGGCAGAGACGAGCTCACGCGGGGCTGGATGATAGTGTAGGTCCCGGCGGCTATGCCGCCTCGGGCGTCAATTCGCGGCCGGTTCAAGGGGTGCGACAAGGTCTCAACCATTCTGCGGGCGGTGCCCGCGGGTAGTTGTGTATCGCTGTCAAGCGTGATAACGAACTGCACCTCACGGAGGCGTTCCGGGTCACCGAGGTAGACAAGACGACCGGCGTCCTCAGGCCGTGTCCCGTCAATCAAGCGGTTGAGCTCCTCGAGCTTGCCACGCTTGCGCTCCCAGCCAATGAAAGCGTGTTCGGTATCGCTCCAGACTCTCTGCCGGTGGAGCAGAAAGAACCGCTCCTCCCCATAGCGTCGGTTCAGTTCCTCAAGCCCGGCAACTGCATGCTGCAACAGGGGTTCATCAGCATCGCTGGTCGGAGTGTCTGAGTCGATGTAGTCGCTGAACAGACTGAAAAGCAGGTTGGGGTCCGGGTTTGCCAGGTAGCGTATCTCTAGTTTGCCCACCTGCTCGTCTATTGTTCGGGCGTTGGACAGGAGCATCGGAACAACTACCAGTGTTCGACAGGCGTCAGGAATTCCTGACTCTTTGTAGTTCATCTTTGCTAAAGCTCGGGGAGGAAAAAGCCGCATAACCAGATAGTTCACAGTTTCCACCGCGAGTTGGCTCAGTGGAAGCAGTGCAAGAATCGCGAACAAGAGGCGGGAGCCGGTCGGCAGGCCGCTTAGTCCAAACCGCACAATCAAGGCGACCAAGAGCGCCGAGACCGAACCCAGTCCTAACAGGTAAACCGCGGTGTGATGTCGCATCGCCAAGCTTCGCAGGCGCTCGCCAAGCACCCCCTTCGCGCCCACCCGTCGAGCAAGCACCCCTTGTGCATCTCCGATCAGATAGGATCCTATGTGGGACGAACCGTCCAACAGAACGGTGGATGCTTCAGCCCCGGCCTCACTGCTCTGGGCTTCAGATGCCAGGTCAAGGCAAACCTGAGCAACCTCCAGTTCAGTTTGACCGGACCGCCGGGAACTCCGCTCCACGGAACGCCGAAAATGGTCACGGGTAGCAAAATCCATTTTCGAATACACTCCGGCCGGATCAAGTCGAAGCAGCCTGTCCAAGCGGCTAACCTGTTCAAAAACGTCTCTCCAGTCTACCTGCGCAAGCTCCCTCAGGCTGGTGAACGCATTTCCAACCGCAATCTGCTCCTTCGCCTGTCGGTCCTGTTCACCTGCATTCAGATCATCTATGGGGCTATGAAAGACTCGTTCCAGCCAGCTCTTGACCAACATCGAGATAGCTTCCTCTCCGTACAGATGATCGAGCAATTGAAATCCAAAATGGGGACTTGGAGTGACATAGCGTTCTGTGAGCTCGGCCATTATCGGGAAGAGGTGGTTGGGGTCACGTCTGCCAGCGACTATGAGCCGGTTTGCCCAGAAGTCGGCATTCTCCCGGTCCCTCAGCTCGGTGAGGCCGCGGGAGGAAAGCGAGACAATGCTCTCGACAAGTGCAATCCGGAGCATCTGGGGAACTGCCCACAACTCCGCGGTGGTGAGTATAGCGGCCGACTGGTAGGCCTCCATGAACTCAACAATGGTATCTCGATCAAGGCGCAGGCCGGTGTCGGTGACGAGCTGCTTTGCCAATCCGTATATACGCGGAAGCTTAGAATACGGGCCGTCACTCAACACGGGAAGCTCACGGTAAAAGCGACGCGACAGATTCTGCTGAACGTCCTGTATGCTGCCGTCGACGATGTACTGGTTGTCCAGAATCCACTCAACAACCGGCGTTGCCCGCTGTCCAAGAGCCACGGCCTCGGACAGATTCGTGCACACCGGGGTTATCCACGCGCGCATGTCCTGCAGGCGATCAAGCAACAACGTGCGTTTCGCAGGCTTGAAACTCACCTTGCTGGTAGAGGCCAGGAGCGCGGCTCGCTCCTGAATCTGGATGGGCGGGAACGGTGTGGCAACGGTACCTAGATCGTCAATGATTCCGATGTGCTCCGGGTTGAGAATAAAGAGGATCGGTAGGTTCTCGCTGCGCTCACGCAGATAGGCAACCGGGCTTTGTAACGAGGCGGTGGGAGCCTGCAAGATCACGGCGGATTCGTCTGTTGCAAGAAGTCGCGAGTGACCTGCAAGTAGCTTACGATTGAGCCTACGCTGCAGCAGCGGAGACCGAGTCTTTACTCGACCATCCGAGTCTTTATGCATAACCGCGATGCGTTGGTGCCTCCGGCCCTTGAGACGAGAAAATGCTGACTGGGCCTCTTCACGCCCCACAAAAAACGCAGTTAGTATTGCTGGCTTCACGACCTTCCCTTTCGCCGGCACCCTCTCAACAAGCCGCCAAGCGCACAGTTCGCATGATACCCAACGATACCCACAGCCCCGTGTGGCGTCTGTGCGCCACCGCACCGACGACGCTCGTGTTGAAGCCTCAGAACTTTCGGTGTATGTTGTCCCATGGCTTATCGCGCTGGTGTTTTCTCTCACACTCTGACTCTCCACACCAACTCCGGAAACTTGAAATGAAAATTCTTCACACCGCCGACTGGCATCTTGGCCGCACACTCTACGGCAGAAAGCGCTACCAGGAGTTTGAAGCCTTTCTGAACTGGCTGGCGGATACCATTCAGAAGAACCAGGTCGATGTCTTACTTATGGCCGGTGACGTCTTTGACACGACCGCACCCAGCAATAGGGCCCAGGAACTCTACTACCGCTTTCTCTGCCGGGTAGCCGCATCGTGCTGTCGCCACGTGGTGCTTATTGCCGGAAACCATGACTCACCCTCATTTCTCAACGCCCCCCGGGAACTGCTGAAGGCGCTGCATGTGCATGTTGTCGGCAACCCTTCCGAAGACCCGGCCGATGAGGTGCTGGTACTCCGCGACAAGCAGAACGCACCGGAGCTTATAGTATGTGCCGTGCCGTATCTGCGTGACCGCGATATCCGCACCGCCGAGGCCGGTGAGAGCCTGGAGGACAAGGAGCAGAAGCTGATGGACGGCATCCGGGCGCACTACGCTGCGGTGGGGGCCTGCGCGGAGCAGAAGCGTGCGGAGCTGGGGGACGATGTACGTGGTGCGACTGCGTCCGGCGCACACTCGCAGGCAGATATACCCATCCTTGGCATGGGGCACCTCTTTACCGCGGGTGGCACAACGCTGGAGGGTGACGGCGTGCGCGAGCTCTACGTTGGGTCTCTGGCGCATGTTGGCGCCGGAGTCTTCCCTGCCTGTTTTCAGTACGTAGCACTGGGTCACCTGCATGTGCCGCAGAAGGTCGGTGGCCGGGAGACCATACGCTACAGCGGCTCCCCGGTGCCAATGGGCTTTGGTGAGGCCGGTCAACAAAAGAGCCTGTGTCTGCTCAGCTTTGAGCATGACATTGATAGTTGGTGGGGCGGCCCGGACACACCGGGAGCGGCCGGCAAGCGCGGTGCCTCCGCCCTGGGCGCGGCTGGCGCCCAGTCCGCGGCTGGCGCCGACCACGCCCCGCCGGGCCCCACCGTGGAACTCATTCCTATCCCGGTCTTCCAGCAGCTGGAGCGGATCAACGGTGACTGGAACGAGATCAACAACCGTCTTGTGGAGCTGGCGGCAGACGGCGCAGACGCCTGGCTTGAGGTGATCTATGAAGGCGATGAGCTCAAGAGTGACCTGCGCGAGAGCCTTGAGTCGGCGGTCTCCGGCACACAGCTGGAGCTGTTGCGCGTCAAGAACAACCGCATTATTGACCGCGTCCTGAGGCGGCTGGAAGAAGAGGACACACTTGAAGAGCTTACGGTAGAGGACGTCTTTGAGCGCTGCCTGAACCAGCATGAGGTGCCGCAGGAGCAGCGCCCGGAGCTGCTGCGCGCATACCGGGAGACCCTCACCTCACTCTATGAAACCGACGAACACGCCGAGTAAAGAGGCCCATCATGCGAATTCTCCAGCTGCGCTTTCAGAACCTTAACTCACTCGTTGGTGAGTGGGAGATAGACCTGCAAGACCCGGCCTTTAGTTCTGACGGAATCTTTGCTATTGCCGGCCCCACCGGCGCAGGCAAGTCCACAATTCTGGACGCGCTCTGCCTGGCGCTGTACGGACGCACGCCGCGGCTGAACAAGCTCACCAAGAGCGCTAACGAGATCATGTCCCGACACACCGGTGAGTGCTTTGCCGAGGTGCTGTTTGAGACGCAGTCCGGGCGTTTCCGCTGTCACTGGAGCCAGCATCGATCCCGAAAAAAACCAGACGGTGAGCTACAGGCGCCCAAGCACGAGATTTCGCATGCGGACTCAGGTGCAGTTCTTGAGTCCAAACTTAAAGGCGTAGCCGACCAGATAGAGGCAGTCACCGGCATGGATTTTGAGCGCTTCACGCGTTCCATGCTCTTGGCCCAGGGCGGCTTTGCGGTGTTCCTTCAGGCCGCGCCGGACCAGCGGGCCCCTATTCTTGAGCAGATCACCGGCACAGATATCTACAGCAAGATATCTGTCCGGGTGCATGAGCGCCGGCGCGAGGAACAGGAAGCGCTTAAGCTGCTGCAGGCCGAGACAGCCGGAATGAGAGTTTTGGACGCCGAGCAGGAGCAGGAGCTTGAAGCGACGCTGGCAGCCAGGGAGGCCGAGGAGCAGAAGCTCGCGCTGAAGGCCTCAGAGACGGCGGCGGCCGTGGCGTGGCTGCGGCGCATAGCGGAACTGCAGCGTGAGATCACGGGTCTTGCGGAGCAAGAGAAGCAGCTTCAGATCGATATCGACGCCTTCAGTCCGGAACACGCGCGGCTTGAACGCGCAGAACGCGCGGCCGCTTTAGACGGCGTGTACGCCAGCCTCAGCGCAGCGCGCAGGAGCCAGGCGGACGACACGGCGGCGCTCAAGGATGAGGAGGCTGCACTTCCCAGGTTGGCGGCCGACGCTGCAGCCCAAGCTGTAGCACTCAAGGAAGCAGAGGCGCAGACCGCACAGGCCAAGGAGCAGCTTGCCACTGCCGCCCCCCGGCTGCGGGCGCTACGGGCCCTTGACCAGAAACTGGAGTCCCAACGCACCACCATTGCCGAGCTTGAAGCAAGCTGTGCCCAGGACACTGCCAAGAGAGATGAGGCTGCCCAGGCCAAAGAAGCCCAGCAGTCTGCGCGGGCGGCGGCCGAGGCAGAGTTAGAGGAGCTCCGCCGCTACCTACGCGAGCACGCCGCAGATGAGCAGCTATCTGCAAGCCTAACCGGTATAGAGGAGCAGCTGCGCGGGCTTACCGCGGCGCAGGAAGCCATTGTGCAGAGAGAGGGCGCGGAGCAGGCGGCTGCGGCCCAGCTTGAGCAGGCCTCCGGCGCGCTTGAAGAACGCCAGCAACAGAGTGAACGCATAGGCCAGGAGCTTGAAGCCTCGGCGGTGCAGCTGCAACAGGAGCACACCGCGCTGGCCAATCTGCTTGGTGACAAGCTCCTGCGGGAGTATCGCACCGAAAAAGAAAAACTGCTGCGGGAGCAGGCTCTCCTCGCGCGCATTGCACAACTGGAAGACTTCCGCCACCTGCTGGAGGACGGCAAGCCCTGCCCGCTCTGCGGCGCTACCGAACACCCTGCTGCCCACAACAGCCAGCCTGCTCCAGATGAACTGGAACAGGCAATTGAACAGCTCAGCGCA
>SLAA01000101.1 GCA_007127105.1 Spirochaetales bacterium
CCCAGGGCAAGGAGCTTGCGCACCCTGGCCGCGAGCCGCCGGGCCTCGGGCTGCAGCTCCCGCGCAGCGCTGTGGTCTATGAGCGCGGCGGCTGTATCGCTGTCCAGCACTCCCTCCAACCGACACCCGGCCGCCCCGGGAATCTCCAGCCGCGAACACCAGCGCCTGAAGGCCGGGCCGTGGCTAAGTTCACCGTCGTGCTGATACGCCGCAAGGTGAGCCAGCTCATGCCGCAGAACATGCGCGAGAATGGCTTCATGGTTGCCGTAGACCAGGGCCTCGCGTATGCAAATGCGGTGCGGCAGCGGCTGATAGAAGCCTAGCAGCCTGCGCCCGCCCCGGAATATGAGCACCTGAAAGGTGGGTAAGGGGTCCCGAAACACACGGTAGGAGCGCAGAATATCCTGCGCCTGCTGCTGCAGGCGCGCACGGATAAGATTGAGTGTTTCGCTATAGAGAAACTGTTCTCGTTCAGTCAAAGCGTGTGTTTACTGGGCGCACGCGTTCATGGCTTGGCCCGCGAAGCCCCGGATACCGACTCCTCGGTCTCCGACACCTCGAACTGTGACACCAACTCCACGAGACCCCCAATGAGTTCCTTGTTCTCACCGCTCATTACCGAGACATTCGTAACCGAGGTGTTAATCTCGCCAACTCCGGTCTGCATCTCGTCTATGCTCTCACGCACCTGACGGCTGATTTCCTGGAGCTTGCCAACCTCCTGGAGGACTGCAGCACGGCCGGTTCCAATTTCCTGCGCACCGGTGGTTACCTGCGTCATGAGCGAGTTCATGTGCTCGAGCGCGGTCATGATCTCGCGGCTGCCGGTATTCTGCTCCTCAAGAGCCTGGCGTATCTCGGCGCCAAGTCTGCTGACCTCACGGATCATCTCCAGAACCAGGGCAAACTTCTGCTCTGCTGCGTCGGAGGTGTCAGCAACACCGTCAATGAGACCCTTAATGCTCTTCAGTGAGGCGCCGGTGGCCTTGGCCTGCTGTGAAGCCTTCTCGGCCAATGCCCGGATTTCCTCAGCAACCACCGCAAAGCCGTGTCCGTACTGTCCGGCGTGAGCGGCCTCAATAGCCGCATTCATGGCCAGCAGGTTTGTTTGCGCCGCAACCGTGGCAATGACGCGGTTGGCCTCCAGGAGACTGTCCGACTCGGCGGCGACCTCCTGCAGGCTGCTGTTGACCGCACCTACCCGTTGCTTTCCGTCCTCGGCTGCCCCAACGAGTTCCTTGATGCGACTGTCGGACTGCTCAACACTGCGTCCAATGGAGCTGATGTTTGAGAGCATCTGTTCTATAGAGGCCGAGGACTCGGTCACCGCTCCTGCCTGTTGCTCAATGATCTGTTCCAGAGAGTTGATGTTGCGGTCAATTTCCTCTACCGCACTGCTTGAGTCGCCGACACTTTGGGTCTGCCGTTCAATGAGACCAGCGACACTTTCTATGTTAGCCGCAATCTGGTTCACAGCCGCAGCCATTTCTTCCATGTTCGAGGCCAGGCCCAGACCTGTTTCATCCAGGCGACCTGCCGAACCGCGGATCTTAATGATCATGAGTTCCAATGAATTACTGAAGTCGTTAAAGCTCTGGGCCAGCTGGCCAATCTCGTCCTGGGAGCTCACCGGCAGCCGGCGAGTCAAGTCACCCTGCCCCTTTGCCGCGTCGTTGAGCGCGGCCGCGGTGCGCCGAATGGGCCCAAGGACGCGTCGTGTAACGTAGTACAGGAAGCCGCTTGTAACTCCCAGTCCAATGAGGGCAACAAGCACAAAGGTCATAAATGCCGCGTTGAAACGGTCCGCGAGCTCGGCCTCGCGTTCGGCAAGGAGCGCGTCAATTTCTGCCGTGTAGGCACCGGTGCCAATGACCAAATCAAAGGGTTCAAAATACAGGCTGTAGCCGCGCTTTGGCTCGGCCTCGGTCTCGCCGGGTCGGGGGAAGTAGTAGTCGGTGAAGCCACCGCCCTGCATTGCCGCCTCGCGGATATCCTGAATAAGATAGTTCCCGAGCGCGTCCTGCAGATCGTCACGGTAGGTGCCTTCTACGGCTTCGTTGCCATAGAGCACAACATTCACCCCCGCGCTCGTATCTGCCCAGAAGTACCCGTCAGTAGTGTCGGTGGCTTCCAGGCCGTAGCGAATCTCTCGGAGCAGCGTTGTTCCGAGCCGAAAGGCCTCGTCGTAACTCAGCTCCCCAATTTCATGCTGTCGATATACCTCGTCAAGCATGGTATAGGCGGTCTCTACCTGGTAGCGCAGATACAGATCAAAACCCCGCCTTAGCTCCAGCTCAAGGTCGTCCATAGCCTGGCGATTGTTACGCGAAATGGTTACCAGGGCGAGGGCACTAATTGCCAGAACCGTTACCAGGCCTACGCCCAGGATGGCCACGAAGAGCACGGTGCGGAGGCTCTTCTTGTTGCTGTTATTCGTCGAACTCGTTTGCGTCGTGTTCATAGAGTATACCTGCCTATTCCAGCTTCAATTTGGATAGTTTTGGGGCTATAACCATCCGGCAGTAGCCTGCTTGAGGGTTGTTCTTGTAGTAGTCGTGATGGTAGCTCTCTGCCGGGTAGAACGGTGGTTCAGGCAGCACATCGGTAACAAGGGGCGCGCGGTAGAGTCCGGCAGCCTCCTCCATTGCTTTCTCGGTAGCGTGCTTCTGTTCCGGGCTGGAATAGAATACGACCGAGCGATACTGGGTGCCAACATCGTGCCCCTGCCGGTTCAAGGTAGTTGGGTCGTGAGCCCTGAAGAAGAGCTCCATGAGATTGGGCAGGGTGATCTGCTGTGGGTCAAACTCCAGTTTTACCACCTCAGCATGCCCGGTGGTGCCACTGCACACCGCCTCATAGCTTGGTGAGGCCAGCTCCCCGCCTGCGTAGCCAGGTGTCACCGAAAGGACTCCCGGAACCCGCGAAAATATCGCCTCAAGACACCAGAAACAACCGCCACCAAGTACTATATATTCACTCTGCATACAACCCTTCCATAATTCCCCAATCATACTCGATCACCGAGATTACGTAAACAAAAACTCAGACGGCGAAGGTGTTCAGTGGTACATTGTAAGTGACGTGAAACGCCAACGAGAGGCCTCAGAAGACACGGCAGCCAAACTACGCGAGCACATGGTACGGACGCAGATTGCCGGGCGCGATGTCCGTTCGCCAGCAGTGCTCAAGGCCATGGGCCATGTGCCGAGACACCGGTTCTTGCCGAACGACAGCCTGGAGAATGCCTACGGGGACCACGCCCGTCCCATTGGAAACGGACAGACCTGCTCTCAGCCCTACATCGTAGCCCATATGAGTGACTGGGCCGATATCGGTACCGAGGACCGCGTCCTGGAGATTGGCACCGGCTCCGGGTACCAGGCCGCAATTGCCGCCGAGATTGCGCATGAGGTCTTCACCATTGAACTGAACGCTACCCTGGCCCGGGCCGCGCAGAACCGACTCCAGAAGCTTGGATACACCAATATCCGCTTTTTCACCGGTGACGGGTATCAAGGCTTGGCTCAGTTCGCACCGTACGACGTCATTCTTATCACCGCCGGGGCTCCGGAACTGCCCGAACCACTGCTTGAACAACTTGCGGATAATGGCCGACTTGTGGGCCCCATAGGTGAGGAAGCGCAGCAACTCATGAAGGTGAGGCGAACAGGAGCTCGCTTTGAGACTGAACACGGAATTTATGTGCGTTTTGTGCCATTTGTAAGCAACGGTTTCGGCTCCGCATAGGTTGTGAGCTTGAAACCCCACCCCTTTGCTGTGTATACATAACCCAAACCTTATCGGTCGCGGTGCGAGGCATCAGCAGGTATGAGGGAGGTAGGTGGTGAGTTTGAGACAACTGTGTGTAGAGCTTGAGAATCAGCCTGGAAGGCTTTGCAGCGTGTCCGAGGCATTTGCAGCGGCAGGCATTAGCATTCGGGTCATGATGCTCTCCGAGAACGAGCAAGCCGGTGCGTTCCGCATGCTTGTGTCGGATCTGGAGGGTGCTCGCCGCGTAGTCATGGAGATGCAGCTTCCGGCTCGCATTGAAGAGGTCATTGCGCTCCGTATTCCCGATGAGCCCGGCAGCCTTGCAGGGGTGCTTAAACCCCTGTGGGAGCAGTACATAAATGTGCTGCATATGTATGCCTTTCCGGTTCGTGAGGGTAAGTCGCTGACCGTGTTCCGTTTTAGTGATCCGGACAAGGCTCTGGAAATTCTGGCAGCTGCAGGACTGCAGCCGGTTGAGTTTGACGATCTTCGCAAGGAGTTTTCAGAATGATCCCGCAGCGTATAGCCGTCATTGGCGCTGGCCCGGTCGGGTCGGTCCTGGGCGCACACCTGCAGCACGCGGGGCACAGCGTCATGTACTGCGAGGTAGGCCGCGAGCGTCGCGAGGCGCTGTCTCGCGACGGGGTAAAGGTCTCCGGTGCGATAGAGCTGGAAACCGGGCCAGCGGAGGTGGTGGCCTCGGTCGACGCGCTGTCTGGACACAAGCCGGAACTGGTTTTTATTGCGGTGAAAGCCAATGCGCTGCCGCTCATTTGTGACGCGTTGGCCGCGTTCCTGTCGGAAAGCGCAACGGTAATCAGTTGGCAGAACGGAATTGATACTGAGCAGGTCATAGCTGAGACCCTGGGCCGGACACGGGTGCTGCGGGCAGTTATCAACCACGGCGTAGCCCTTGGCAGCGCAGGTCAGGTTATGGTTAGCTTTGATAAGCCGCCGCATTATGTGCAGGAACTCAATCCGGGGCAGGAACTCCGGGCGGTGACGGTGGCACAGGTATTGAGCGCCGCAGGAATGCCAACCCAGCGCGCCGACGACCTCATTAGCATGGTGTGGCGCAAAGGGATACTGAACGCCGCACTGAACGCGCTGTGTGCGCTTACCGGAATGAACATGCGCGAGGCCTGGCACGACCCCTACTCGCAGCGCCTCTCAAAAGAGATTATCAAGGAAGGCATTGCCGTGGCGCGCGCCAACGAGATTAAGCTCGGTTGGAACTACTATCACGAAGCCTTAGCATACATAGGTGAGGGCAAGGAGCATAAGCCGTCCATGCTGCTTGACCGCGAGGCTGGCAAGCGATCCGAGATTGACTTCATTAACGGGAAGATTGTCGAGTATGGCGATATCGCTGGACTGTCGACTCCCTATAATCGTTCGGTTTACTGGCTGGTGAAAGCCATGGAGCGGGCGCTCTAGACTGCTGCTCGGGTCACTGCTGGCAGGTCGCGGCCGGGGGTGCCGGGGTGCTCGCGTGCCGGGAGCTCAGGTCATGTCACTGCATGAGATCTGGTGCAGCCTGTCGGCCTCAATTTCGTAGGCCGTGAGTGATCCGCCGCGCACGCAGCCGGTGTCTAAACCGTGAAGATATCGACGCTCTACTCCGTTCAGGGCGGCCCAGTGCCCAAAAACGTAGTGCGTCTTTTTTGCACGGCTCCCCGGCCGCGGATACTCAAACCACGGTTCCAATCCTTCATCGCTCCCGGGGCCGTCGAACTCGTCACGTTTCACCGCAAGCTCACCCAGGGGGCCACAGCGTCTGAGCATGGTAAGTGCGTGCACCGCGTAGTAGGGTGAGTTGTCACCGCAACCTGGTGCACCGCTGTTGTGCTGCGGGCCGTCGTCATGCCGTGCGCCGTCCGTGAGTGGTGCGAGTTCCTCATGCAGGCGCTCTGGAGCGTTGTGCGAGCGCGCAAAGGCCTCGCGCAGGAACTCCGGACCCTCGGGGGAGATCATGATATTGCGGAGGCGCTTTGCCTGCTTGCGGGCATGTGACAGCCTCCAGTGTGGCGGCAACCCTGCATGCACTACGAGCACGTCATGGCGGCGGTCATGGATAAGAAAGGGTAATTCACGCACCCAGGACAACATCGACCTGGAGTCCGGGTGGGTCAGTACCGGCTTTAGCGCGTCCGGCACCGTCTCTGCAAAACCCCAGGCACAGGCAAGGAGCAGCAGTTCGTGGTTCCCCATGACACAGCGCGCCAAGTTCCCCAGACTCATTATGGTCTGAATGCAGTCTACCGAGCCGGGCCCACGGTTGACGATATCTCCAACGCACCACAATCGGTCACGCCCTGGCCGAAACTCGAGCTCGCTGAGGAGATTAAGGAGGCCTTGATGGTTGCCGTGTATGTCGCCGACGACGTAGGTACTCAAGCCAGTCCTATGGCCGTCGCCCCAATTCCCACAATGAGAAAAAGCATGGCCAGGAACTCAAGCAGATGTCGTTGCCTGAGCGTGGTCATGTACAGGTCGGGCAGGTCCAAGGCTGCCAGTTGCGCACGAGATTGATAGTTGGCAAAGGTAGTAAGCCCCAGCACCGCCAACAAGGCAGCCAGCGCAATGGACTCTGGACGGATGTCAAGCACAAGGTGTACCAGCACTGCGGCAACCAGCATGCCCACAGAGGGTATAAAGACGGTTCGGCGCGTCTGCGACAGCACCGCTGCGACCTGCTGCAGCTCGGTACGGTCCAGTAACTGAACCGATGCTTCAGATTTTTTGCGGGCAAGAAACATGAGCACTACACACCCAAGAATTGCCGCCATTGGAACAAAACCCATAAAGCCTCCGCGGGCAGTGTATACAAGCAGGGGGGAAGAATCAACGTGGTGCGGCGGGGCCGGGTGGCGCG
>SLAA01000021.1 GCA_007127105.1 Spirochaetales bacterium
ATATCCTCAGGCGAGGTCTCCTTACGCACAAGAACAACTTTCTTGCCTTGCTCCACCCATTCCTCGGCTTCGTCGGCGGTAAAGACCGCATGCCCGGTAGCTGCACCAGGAGAAGCATTGAGTCCTTTGGCGTGGGGCTGAATTGTCTTGCGGGCTTTGGGGTCAATCATAGGATGAAAGACCTGGTCAAGCTGCTCAGGTGTAACCTTGGTCAGTGCTTCTATTTCGCTAAAAACACCTTCGGCAACCATGTCAACAGCAATTCTGATAGCCGCCGCACCTGTTCGTTTACCGTTGCGTGTCTGGAGGATGTAGAGTTGCCCCTGTTCAATGGTGAACTCCATATCCTGCATGTCTTTATAATGAGCCTCAAGCTTGTCTTTTACATCGACTAGTTGATTATAGATGGTAGGGTTCTTTTTCTTGAGTGTACTGATTGCCATTGGTGTGCGAATGCCCGCAACTACATCTTCACCCTGTGCGTTCTGCAGATACTCGCCGTAGAAGATCTTCTGCCCCGTGGCCGGATCGCGAGAAAAAGTTACCCCGGTACCGGACGTTTCTCCGAGGTTACCAAAGACCATGGACTGCACATTCACAGCCGTACCTTTGAGTCCGGTGATATTGTTGATCTTGCGATACTTCAGAGCCTTGGGTGCGTTCCATGAATCGAATACAGCGTTGATTGCCGCCCAAAGTTGCTTTTTGGGATCTTGCGGAAAACTATCCTTCGTGTGTTTCTTATAGACCTTCTTGTACTGCTCTACAACTTCTTTTAGGTCTTCGGTAGTTAATCCGGTATCGAGATCTACCCCACGCTTATTCTTAATCTTCTCAAGCTCATGTTCGAACTCGGCATGAGGAATGCCCATAACAACATCCCCAAACATATTGATAAAACGGCGGTATGCGTCCCAGGCAAACCGTTCATTCTGAGAAACCTCAACGAGTCCCTCAACGGCTTTGTCGTTCAGGCCAAGGTTCAAGACCGTGTCCATCATTCCCGGCATAGAAGCCGCCGCACCTGAACGCACAGAAACAAGCAGCGGGTCCTTGGCATCGCCAAGCTTCTTCCCGCGAATCTTCTCAAGATTGCTCAGGTGTTTCTCAACCTCAGCCTCGAGTCCTGACGGATACTTGCGATTCTGAGTGTAGTACTCCTCACAGACATCTGTTGAGATAGTAAAACCTGGTGGTACCGGAACGCCTGTCTTGCTCATCTCTGCAAGGTTTGCGCCCTTACCCCCGAGCAAGTCACGCTGATCCTTTCCACCCTCTGCTGTGCCATTTCCAAACGAGTAAACGTACTTTTCCGGCATAAGCCAATACCCCCTCACCGGTGCTTCGTATGATGTTGCTGTTATTGTATATGATAACCGTGGAGATACAACAAAAAAAGGGGTGTGATACCCGAAAACGAATATCAAACCCCAATTACTACGCTACTAATGGTCTATCTGTAATCTATGCGATGTACGACTCCAGCAACTGGCTCCGTTTAGGATGCTGTAACCGCTTAATTGCCTTCTTTTCAATCTGGCGAATGCGTTCCTTCGTCAGGCTATACCGGTCTCCAATTTCCTTAAGCGAAAGTGGACTACGTCCGTTGAGCCCAAACCGATACTGCACGATCTCTGATTCTTTGTCACTTAATGTCGAGAGGATTTCGTTGATGTCGTTCTTGAGAGCCTTCTCAATCACAACGGTCTCCGGATGTTTGTAGCCCTGGTCCTCGACGAAGTCACCAAGAAGTGATGAGTCTTTCTCTGCATACACCGGTGTCTCAAGAGAAATCAGTTCCCGCGATATGTTAACGAGGTCCTCTACATGTTCTTGGTTCATGTTCAAGGTCTTGGCAATCTGCTGCATTTCTGAGTGTTCGCTACGGCTACCCTGAATCTCTTTCCGTACTTTTTCAATCTGAACCAACTCGTTAGCACGGTTAAGAGGCAGCCGGATCATTCGTGACTTCTCACAGATTGCCTTAAGAATGGCCTGACGGATCCACCACACTGCGTAGGAGATGAAGTGGTAACCCTTGTCGACATCAAATCTTTCAATAGCATTCATGAGACCGATGTTTCCCTCACTAATGAGGTCGGAAAGCGGTAGTCCCTGGTTCTGGTATTTCTTCGCTACGTTCACTACAAAGCGGAGATTAGCCCGGATAAGTTTGTCTTTACATGCTTGTTCGCCTGCGGCGGCTCCTCGTGCGTACTCGTTCTCTTCGGCGCGGGTAAGCAGAGGAATTTTGTTAATTTCTTTCAGGTAAATTGATAGGACGTTTTCATCGTCGCTGCTGGAACGCTGATACCTGGGTTTGGTGGTCTTGCTTGCTGTTGCTGCGGACATTCGAACCTCCTACCCTAAACATGCAATATGCGTGCCTATCTTTGGAGATTCTAAGACAATTCTAATTCCCTACCCGGTAGACATTTACACTCCGAAACAATTAGGGGTGGAAATATCGAGTCGTGGTGATGGGTCATAACAACCCACCTATGCAATTAACGCGAATTTGTGGGCCAAAATTTCCCAATTCCTTGTTCTACGGCGCCAGGAATGCGCCCATGACACCGAAAATGACTCAATCCACTTCCACACCAGCACCTGCGTTCGGGTTGCAGACGCTCACCGCGGTCAAAATCCACTTCAATCATTGGATCTCGAAAGTCAGGCGGCAACTCAACGTAAGGAAACACAATCCGGACGCGCCCAAAAGCCTCCATCAACTCGGTCGCAGAGACGTCAGCGCGAATAACCTGATCCCGCTGCTCCTGCCAACTCTCCAGCAGCAGTTGGAGCAACATGTCCGCCTCTGCCGGAGTCGCAATGCGACGCGTGCGCTTACGAGCAAGGTACCGACTCAACTGCACCCCAAAAAACGCATGCCGTGCATCTTCCTCAAAGGAAGCTCTACGAATCATCCCAAACTCGTTGCTCACACTCATCAACCGCCGCCTGGCCGGGCCGCGTTTGCAGTATCTCACTCCGTTGACCAGTAAAGCCACGGCGAGATCACCCCCACCGTTTCGCAAAGCCTCCATTGCCGCAGCACGGTACAGAGAGGCCATGCGCCTGCGTGTTCCGTATTGATGGCCCCGGATAAGGTACCATGCCTTTGGAGCCTTTACCGGCAACTCGGTACGTAACCCTGCTTTGCATGCGTATCCCGGACAGCCAGCGGATAACTCTGGAATAAGTCTTTGCTTGTATTTCTTCCGGAGAAGCGTTTGATGATTCACACCCTAAATGTACGAACTGTGAGGCTGTAGAGGCAATGCCGTATTACTTCTTGACCTCCATCGGCCATGCGCGTATATTCTCACATACAATCGAACATTCAAACACCACGCAACGGATAGAACCGACAGGAGGAACACACATGAAAATAAAGCCGCTTGGTGATCGCGTACTACTCATGATCGAGAAGGAAGAAGAAAAGACCAAAGGCGGTCTCTTCATTCCCGAAACAGCGCAAGAGAAGACCCAGACCGGTGTAATTAAGGCCGTCGGTGACGACACTGAAGCCATTACGGTCAAAGTTGGAGACAAGGTCATGTACGACAAGTACGCCGGAACCAACATCAAGGTTGACGGTGCTGAGCACCTCATCGTTAAGATGCAGGATCTCATCGCAGTGGTAGAGTAAGACCGTTATACAGCTTTTTGCGAGTTGTACGACCACATCAGCCTCCGCCTCGGCGGAGGCTTTTTTGTGCAGTGGTGCGGCGTCAGGGATAGAGAAAGCGCTCGAGTTCCTCAAGCAAGCGTTCGCCGGTGTTTTCAATACTGCGTGGAGGCCCCGGGAGCGAGTCAAGAAAGACCTTTCCGTAACTCTTGGTTGTCAGTCGTACATCGGTTATGAACACAACGCCACGGTCGTCGCCGCGCCGCATGAGCCGTCCAAAACCTTGCTTGAGCCGCATGACCGCGGCCGGTAGAGCCAACTCAAAGAAAGGATTACGGCCCTGGGCCTTGATGTAGTCCATGCGGGCAAGCAGCACGGGGTCGGTAGGAACACGAAAAGGCAGGCGGCAGATAATGACAAGTTGCAAGGTTTCACCGGGAGCATCGACACCTTCCCAGAAACTGTCGGTAGCAAAAAGGGCTGTTGCCGGTTCCTGAACAAAACGACGCAGCAGCCGCGACCGCTCGTCATCCCCCTGGCGCATAACGGCAACCCCAATGGCGGCAAGGCGGGGCCGAACCGCATCGGCGACCCGACGCAGCATGTCGTATGAGGTAAATAACACCAAGGCTCGCCCCTCGGAAATGAGGAGTGCGTTTGCAACAAACTCCACCAGATATGCCTCATAGTCTACGGAGTCGGGGCTTGGCGCATCATTCGGCACACCCAACAGCACATTGGTGTCGTAACGAAAAGGTGAAGGGAACACTCGCAATCGCGTTCTCTCATCGCCGACATCCAGCCCTACCCGCCCCGCCCAGTAGCTGAAGTTCTCACCAACAGTGAGCGTCGCGCTCGTGAAAATCACGGTGCTGTACGGCGTGAAGACCGCCTCTTCCATGACTTCACGAATAGAGAGCGGCGTGCGCTGCAGGCGCGGGGTCGGCACCCCTGTCTCACTCCGACGCTGTTCAATCCAGTACACCGACCCAGCATCGTCCTCATGTTCAACAAAACGCCGACACAACGCGGCTGACCCCTCGAGCCTGCGAATAGCGCCCTTCAACTCATACGCTTCTGCGGAGTCCGAGAGTTCGTCGTTGAGCACCGCATAGAGGTCACTCAGGAGGCCAATGAAATGCAGTAAGTCGTGTCTCAATGTGTCTAAGGCAGGAAAAAGACTGCTACGATACAGCTCTCCCTCGGTACCGAGAAGGCGAAGGTTGAAGCGGCCGTTGAGTACCTGAAGTGTGTCGGCATCTGCCGCGCTGATAGATGTTTCCAGCTGCGCCAGCGCGGACTCAATTCGAGTCAGAGCCTCGTCATTGAGAAACCCGGCCTCTTGAATTCGCATGAGCAAACCTATACGGCGGGTGCGACGGGTGCGAAGCAGGCGCGAAAGGTTCCGCCGCAACGCGGCCGAGGTGAGGCTGTCCGAGAAAAAAGAGGTTGCGCTTGCCTCTATGTTATGAGCCTCGTCAAAAATGATCCGATGAAAAGGCGGCAAGACCGCAGTTCCCTCAAAACCGAGTCCCTGCACGCGAATAGCCAGATCCGAGAACAGCAGGTGATGGTTCACCACCAGAACCCGCGCGCCAGCCGCCGCTCTTCGAGCCTTTGCAAGAAAACACTTCTCGCGATTGGCACAACGCAACATGAGGCAACTGTCGGCCTCGGAGCGCACCTTCATCCAGAGCGAGTCCGGCACCATGAACGGGACATCACTCCGGGATCCGTCGGCACTGTTTTCCGCCCAGGCCTGTATGCCTACCAGCTCTTCCTCGCCTTCGCCAAACAACTCGTTCTCTTGAGTTATCTCCTGGAGACGATTCCAACACAGATAGTTCCCGCGGCCCTTTACCAGAACCGCCTGAACCGGTTCCGGCAACATTTTGTTCACGGCCGGAATGTCCTTTTCTATGAGTTGCTGTTGCAGATTGATGGTTGCAGTCGAAATGACCACCCGCTCTTCGTTCGATGCAGCCCACAGCATTGCGGGAAGGAGGTAGGCAAAAGACTTCCCCACACCAGTGCCCGCCTCGGCGGCAGTGAGGTGATCCTCGTTGAATGCCTCAGCAACCGAGCACAGCATCTGGATCTGACTCTCACGGCTCTCATATCCGGGAATTGTCCGAGATGCCGCACCTCCGGGCTCAAGATACTCCGCCGCCTCCGGAATGTTAAGGAGGCGCAACTCAGCGCGGAGTAGTGGCTCGGCAATAACAAAGATTTCGCTCAGGGAGTTGTTGACGATGTAGCTACCGATGCCTCGATTCCCAAGTTCGGCCGCCACCGCAAGGTCTGGCGCACTCGGTCGCAGTTCGCCCGATGGGTGGTTGTGCACCACAACGCTGCCACGATCCATATGTGGATACAAGGCTGGCACCGAACTCGCACCGCCGCGGGCCGCAATGTTCACGGAAACTATGACGCCGTCCTGGTCGAGCTCGCATACGGCAAGCACCTCGGCACCGTCGACCTCGTCTATGGCCGCTTTAAGCTTTTCGCAAGCCTCGGCCGAGATTCGCTCACTAATCTGCATGAGAATGAGCGGCGGACAATCCTTCAATAAGTGAGATCAGTCGGGTACGGATAGATCTCCCGACCTCGACCACCTCTGCATGGTCAAGCGTGCCTTCGCCAAGCCCGGCGGCGGCATTTGTCACACTCGAGAGGCCGAGCACCTTCATACCAAGATAGCGCGCAGCAATGGCTTCAGGCACAGTAGACATCCCGACTAAATCGGCGCCGAGAGTCTTGAGCATGCGTACTTCGGCTGGCGTTTCGTAGCTCGGCCCAGGAACCGCTGCGTACACACCCTCGGCCAGGTCTTCACCCGCAACTGTACGAGCAAGGCCGCGCAGTCCTGCATCGTAGACCTCGGTCATGTCTGGGAAGCGAGGTCCCAAGCTGTCATTATTCGGACCAGTTAAGGGATTGACTCCCAGCAGGTTCAGGTGGTCTGATATCAGCACGATGGAACCGGGACGATAAGCCGGGTTAATGGCGCCAGCGGCGTTGGTAAGTACCAGAGTTCGCACCCCAATTGAGTGCAACAGAAATACCGGCAACACGAGCTGGTCAAGGGAATATCCTTCGTAAAAATGGGAACGCCCTGCCATAATGGCGGTAGTCTTTCCAACCGTAAGTGTTCCGCTATGACCGGCAACTCGTGGCTCGGGCAAACCCTTGATGTCACCATACGCGACAACATCGCCTTCAAATGCCTCTGCAGCCTCCGAGAGGCCGGATCCCAGTATCACTCCAAAGGAAGGGCGAGCGTCCGTTCTGCGTTGAACCGAGTCATGCGCCGCGGCCACCTGCGTGGCAAATTGTTCTTGCATCAATATCTCCCGTTCCCATGATACGTCATAGCCGGAAGGCAAGGCAAGACTCCTAAGCTGCACCAGGCACAGCCGCCTTGACAGTAAGCGGGTGCATTACTACCATTGCGCGCAAGAAAATGTGCCAAGAATTTTAGAAGGATATACCAATGAATCAGATTCCGGTTGCAGTGCTTGGAGCTACAGGAACGGTCGGACAGAAGTTCGTCACGCTCCTTCACAATCACCCTCAGTTTCGAATCACCGAACTTGTTGCCTCGCCACGAAGCGCAGGCAAGCCCTACCACGAAGCCTGTAACTGGAAACAACCGGGCCTTATCCCTGCAGACTACGCAGCCCTTGTAGTTAAATCAATTGAGGAACCGCTCGCCTCGCGGATACTTTTTTCCGGGCTGGACAGTTCGGTGGCTGGCGAAGCCGAGTCTCGTTACGCAGAGGCCGGGCATGTTGTCATAAGCAACAGCAAGAACCACCGCATGGATCCGGATGTGCCGCTCATCATTCCCGAGATCAACAGCGACCATTTTGCCCTGGTTAAGCGCCAGAAGCACAAAGGTGCGCTTATCACCAACTCCAACTGCTCTACCATGTTCCTGGCAATGGCGCTCGCCCCGCTGCATGCCGAGTTTGGGATTGAGGCAGTACAGGTAACGACCCTCCAAGCCATATCAGGGGCAGGTTATCCTGGAGTGGCATCTATGGACATCATGGGAAACATCGTGCCCTATATCGGAGATGAAGAAGACAAGCTGGAAACTGAACCAATGAAGATTCTTGGGACACTCACTGATAAGGGCGTGCAATCTGCTGAGTTCGCCGTAAGTGCCACATGTACCCGCGTGCCGGTTTTTGACGGACATACGGAATCGGTATCCATCAGGTTCAAGCGCAAACCAAGTGTTGAACAGGTCAAGGAGTGTTTGATGCGCTTCCAGGGTCCCGCTGAGCTGCAGGATCTGCCTTCCGCACCCAAGCAGCCTATTGTGGTCCTTGAAGAAAACGACCGTCCCCAACCATTGCGAGACCTATGGCTTGAGAATGGAATGGCAACCGTTGTTGGGCGTGTGCGAGAATGCCCGGTCATGGGTGTGAAGCTGGTACTGCTTGGGCACAACACCGTCCGTGGTGCCGCTGGAGCCGCCATTCTTAACGCCGAAGCCTTTGTTAAACTCGGATACCTGAACTCATGATCGTTATCAAGTTCGGTGGGAGCTCGGTGCGCGATGCCCATTGGATAGGGCAGGTGGTGGACATTGCGTCCGACCGCCTTGCCCAGGCGCCGGTGCTCGTCAGCTCGGCTATGGGAAAGACCACGGACCGGCTGCTCGGCATCGCTGCATCTGCGGCGGCCGGGGATCGCGCACATGCTGAGAACGAGATCTCTGGACTCGAACTGCTGCACACCGAGGCTGCAGAACAGTTAGCCTCGGGTCGTGAACACGAACGGGTCGCCGCCCGGCTTGAGACGCTCTTTGGTGAGCTCCGGAGCCTCGTCAACGGCCTTGTCCTCATAAAGGAATGTACACCGCGTACCCAGGACGCTATTCTGGCTTTTGGAGAGCTTCTCTCGACAACCGTCATTGCGGCTGCTGCCCGTGAACGTGGTATAGACTGCCGCTTGCTCGACAGCCGCGACTTCATTCGCACCGATGAAAACTTTACGGCGGCCGTCCCGGACTTCGCCGCAACCGACGACCTGGTCCGTCGCCTCGTACCGGCCGAATCCGGAAAGCTCCTGGTAGTGCAGGGCTTCATCGCAGCAACCGAGAAGGGTGTCACAACCACGCTTGGGCGCGGTGGTTCTGACTGGAGTGCAACCATCATTGGTGGTGCACTCGGTGCGGATGAAGTGCAGATCTGGACCGATGTCGACGGCATTATGACTGCAGACCCCCGAATTATTGATGGGGCCATGACGGTGCCCGCAATTAGTTATGAGGAGGCCGCCGAGCTTGCCTACTTCGGCGCTAAGGTGGTGCATCCCTCCACTATTCAGCCAGCCATTCGTCGCCGCATTCCCGTATGGGTGAAAAATACCGGCAATCCCGTTTCGCCGGGAACCCGAATATCGGAGCTCAGCGATAGAAAGGGCCTTGCGGCACTCGCCTCCAAGAAGGGAATAACCATTATCACGGTTGCCAGTTCACGAATGCTACACGCACACGGTTTCATGAGCAGAATCTTCTCGGTCTTTGCCGAGCACCGAATCTCGGTAGACCTGGTCACTACATCGGAGGTAACCATATCCACCACTGTGGAAGGTAGGCTGGACCTTGGTCCTGTCATTCAGGATCTTGAGCAGTACGGCTCGGTCTCGGTTGAGTCTGGCAAGGCAATTGTGTCACTGGTCGGCCGGAGCCTCTGGCGCACCGGCAGCTTTACTGCACGGGTGTTCTCGGCGCTCTCAAGTATATCGGTTCGAATGATCTCTCTTGGATCCTCGGACATCAATCTCTCACTGGTGGTAAATGAGGGTGATGCGGATCTCGCCGTGCGCGCCCTCCACGACGAGTTCTTCTCGGCCAGTGCGAGCGTGGCGGCGGCCTCGGCGCTACCACCAAAGGACGCAACGTGATTTCGCAGCTTGAGTCGTTCATCCGGCGAGTGCTAAACGAGTACGAGAACAGCCACAGCTACACAGGCACAACACAGGACGAGGACTATCTCAGGGCGATGGAGGAACTAGAGGCCTTCGTTCGTGGCGACCAAGTGCCACCTGCCAGCCCACACAAAGAGTCGGCACCTGCATATCTGCACGCCGACTACCAGGCGCTTGAGGTAGAGCCGGGAGCCTCCTTTACGGAGGTGGCAGCCGCCTATAAGAGACTGGCGCATCGCTACCATCCGGATCGCTGGTCCTCGGTCTCGGAGGAGAAGCTGCGCATAGCAACAGAGATATTCACGCGGATATCCTCGTCGTTTAGCAGGATCAAGGACTACGAAACTCGCCGTTAAGTATCACTCTCACTCGCCTCGGACATCTCCGCCTCGGACACCTCGGACACCTCGTTCTCAACTCCGTATTCGCTCAGTTTCCGATGTAGTGTCTTGCGTCCAATACCCAGGACGCCAGCGGTCTTGCTCTTGTTGCCATTGTTTGCGCTGAGAGTGCTACGAATGATTTCGTGCTCGGCCTCGGCTAGGCTTGACCCGACTGCGATGCGAATGAAGTCGTTGTCCGAGTCTTGCATGACTCCAGGCGGCAGATCATCCGGTTGAATGATATTCCCCTTACACATCACAACAGCACTTTCAATGGTGTTACGCAACTCACGGATATTTCCGGGCCAGGAGTAGTTATACAGCATAGAGCGCGCCTTGGAATCTATTCCTTCTACCGGCTTGCCGTTCTCAGCAGCAAACTCTTTAATAAAGGCTGCCGCCAAGAGCGGAATGTCTTCCTTGCGCTCTCGCAAGGGGGGAATGTGAATATTGACTACATTCAGCCTGTAGTACAGATCCTCGCGGAATCGTCCATTCTCAATCTCAACCTTGAGATCCTTGTTGGTGGCGGTAACGACACGGGCGTCGACCATAATTGTCTCCTCACCTCCAACGCGTTCAAACCGCTTCTCCTGCAGAACTCGCAGTATCTTCACCTGCACGTTAGGATTGATTTCCCCGATCTCGTCCAGGAAGATGGTGCCCATGTGGGCCAGCTCAAAGCGGCCCCTCTTGCGTGAGACCGCACCGGTGAAGGAACCTTTCTCATGGCCAAACAACTCACTTTCGAGCAGGCTTTCAGACAAGGCGGCACAATGCACCTTCACTAACGGCTTCTCTTTACGACCCGACAGATTGTGAATGGCATCGGCAATGAGTTCCTTGCCCACACCACTTTCACCGGTGATCAGTACCGAAGCCTTTGTAGGCGCCACCTGGTTCACCACCTCAAAAACCTGTTTCAGCTCGGTACTCTTTCCAATAATGTTGGAGAAGTTTCTGTGTTTGCTCAGCTCGTCCTGGAGAGCCCGGTGTTGTAAGACTAGTTCCCTGGTCGACAGAGCTCGACGTACCAGCAAGGATAGTCGATCCAGGTTGACTGGCTTCGTGAGGAAGTCAAAAGCACCATCCCGCATGGCCTGGACAGCGGTCTCAATGGTTCCATGGCCGGTGAGAATGATCACCTGTACGGTGGGATAGGAGTCCACAACCCGCTTGAGGAGCTCCTCGCCAGAAAGGCGCGGCATCCGAAGGTCGGTGATAATGAGATCTATTTCCTCGTTCTCAATGGTCTCCCATGCCTCCTGACCGTCAGCGGCCAGCAAGATGTTGTGCCCATCGAGTTCCAGCGCCTTTCCAAGTCCTTCGCGGATGTTCTTTTCATCATCAACCACGAGAACATTAAACTTCATGCGTCCGCCTCTTCATGCCAATCTAGGAGGTGCTGTTCTTTCTGTGGCACACGGAAAGTTATCGTGAAGGTTGTGCCCTTTCCTTCTTGTGATACCACCGAGATCTCAGCATTATGCTCCCGCAACACCTTATATACCAGAGTTAATCCAATACCGGAACCAAAATCCTTGGTAGTGAAGTACGGTTCAAAAATCTTCTCAAGCACCTGATCAGACATCCCTACTCCGTTATCAATGACACGCAGCACTACCTCATCGCCTCGCAAGCGGGTGTCCAACCTCAGCGTCCCACCTTCCGGCATGGCCGAAATAGCGTTCTTCACAATGTTGAGCAAGGCATGCTTGAGGTACTTATCATCCAGAAGCAACTCGGGCAACTCACCGGCGAGATCTGTTTCAATTGAGATTCCGGCTTCCTCGAGCTCAACATCGACGAAATCCAGGAGTTCCTGCAAAAGACGGTTAAGATCGCCGTACTCCAGGGTCACGTCCATTGGACGCACAGCAAAGAGGAAGTCTACGACAATCTTGTTGAGTCGTTCAATTTCTTCGTTAATTACATGCAGGTTACCCTGCACCGAGGCGCTCTCGCGAATGCCCTCGGCCGCGAGGGCTCGCTGTATCAGTTGAATGTGTATGCCTATTGATCCCAACGGATTCTTGATCTCATGAGCAACTCCGGCGGCCAGTGTTGTAAGGGATGCCAGGCTTTCAGCACGACGCAGCCGCGCTTCACGGTTCCGCTTCTCCGAGATATCCTCGACCCGCAGAATATTCCCCTGCACGGTACCATTACGAACTAATGGCATGACGCTACAGGAGAGAATGCGGGTAAGCCCGCCAGCATCTATAGCAAACTCCTGGTCCATAATGGATTCCTGTTCCAGTAGCGTCCGCTCCACGAAGACCGCAATATGCGGGTCGGCAATCAGCTCCCAGATGAACCCCTCGCCCGGGTCGGCCAAGTTTAGGGGAAGCAGCCGTTCCACCGGCTTGTTGTGAAGTACCAACCGATGATTCTCATCCGCAACCAGCACACCGTCATTCATGGAGTTCAGCACCAGTTCAAGGCGTTCATTCTCCACAGCGATATCGTAGATGAGTTGATGTATTCGCTCTCTGTCGAGTTTCTCGAGCTTATTAAGAGCTCGCTGAATGAACTTTCGCACGCAATGACTATCCTTTCATCTTGAAGTAGAGGCTTTCAAGAACCTGTATCGTGGGTACTCGATACTGTTCAATGTACTCACGATGAGCCTCAATCGTCTTTGTCCATTGTTCAAGTTTGGATAGTTCTATCTGCACAGATGAGTCCCGAAAGATGCCGCGCAACCGATTCGTCAAGCTTTCAAGAAAACGACGCGCCCACTCCACTCCGCCAGCCGTTTTCAGGTGCTTGTCAACACGGTCAAGAACCGTTCGCACATCATCCTGCGAGTTTCCGAGCACTAACTCAAGGAACTCCTCGGTCAAGTTGCCCAGCGGCACCTCACCTGCAAAGCCTGTCCGCACGAAGTACTCAGATAGGCTAGAACTCT
The DNA here is from genome assembly GCA_007127105.1 of Spirochaetales bacterium. Classification (GTDB taxonomy): domain Bacteria; phylum Spirochaetota; class Spirochaetia; order DSM-27196; family SLAA01; genus SLAA01. The sequence goes on from SLAA01000021.1 coordinate 12,869, forward strand.
GTGTCGAGTCGTCGCGAAAAATGCGCCGCAACACCTCAGTTGCCTGTTCCGGTTCCCGCTCATTGAAGTGGTATGGCCGTACCCGAGAAAGGATGGTAGGCATGAGCGCGCGCTTATGTGAGCTCAGGAGGATGAAGTACGAGTTCTTGGGAGGTTCCTCCAGTATCTTCAGCAGTGCATTGCGGGAGCTCTCCTGCATGCGATCTGCATTCTCAAACATGACAACCTTTGGCTCCTCTCCCGCCGTCATACGTGACCAGGAAGACACTCGCCGCACAACATCGACTGGAATATTGTCGGTCGGAAGTAGCTCACACAGCTTCTTGGCCGAGTCTCGGATACCACTACAGAGCTTCTCAAGCGCAGCCTCAGCTGGTAGCTCAGAGCCCGGAGAGATTTCATCCAATGCGTCGGAGATCTTGGTGAGAGGTGCCACAGCTTTCCCAAGACGAGGCTCATCGCCTTCCCAGAGAAAATCGTCAAAGCGTCGCGCCAGCTTGCGAACCGCACGTTGATACAGATAGACCGCAGCATCGTTGCGGGCACGAAGCAGCACAGACTCCGCTACCACAATTTCCTGCATGAAGTACCGATCACCTATGAGAATCGTCCGAGGTTCCAATAGCAACCGGTGCGCATTGCAGGAAGAACACCGACAAGACCAAGGTGCTGACTCAGTACGACAACCAAGTGTCCGAGCAAGCTCAAGTGCAGCCGACAGCTTACCGCTGAACTCTGGGCCTTCGAACAGCAGCGCTGCGGGGAGGCTCTTGAGTTTGAGGTCCTCGGTGAGTTGCTTTACTACGTGCTCTTGCGAAAGAATATTTTCAAACATTTCCGGCCGTCAAATTAAGGAATTGTGCCGCAAAGGGCAAGAGAGGCAGAAGAGTGTGCGCAAAGACGCTTTCGGCAATGAGAAGCTCAGGGCGCACAATAGGCTGCACCTGAATAAGAAGCAGCAGAATGAAGACCAGCAGGAGGCCCTCCACCACTCCCAGAAAAAAGCCCGCTGCATGATCAAGGCTGTCCAGGTGTATTCGCTCTATAAGCCTGTTGAGAGCGTTCTCGAAGATCTTAACCACAAGGTAAATGACCAGGAACAGAGCCAGGAACGCAATGACCTGAGTCCAAACCGACTCTCCAAAGTTCTGTTCCACATGCTCCGCCAAGACTCCAGAGAACAACACCGCGCCTCCTATTCCCAAGAACAAGGCGGCAACCGACATGATCTCCTTCACAAAGCCACGAATTCCGGCACGAATCGTGGTAAACACCACCATGATGAGAAACACAATATCAACCGGTGCCAGTTCCATGGGTCTCTACCTCTCGCCATCGGCCGCAAGTGTACCGTATATCTGGCAACTAATCATATATGCAATGAGGTCCGCGGAATCCGGGCCCGCAAAGGTACGCGCAGCGGCGCTCATGCGCTGCAGCTGCTCGGGATCATCGAGCACTCTCCAAATCTCAGCCACAAGGGTTTCGACCGTGGTTTTTCCACTTGGAAGGATCCTGGCGGCGCCACTATCAGCGTATAACTCGGCATTTCGAATCTGGTCACCACGGGAGCCCTGAAGCCCGAGAGGAATCAGTAGCGCCGGTGTTCCGGTGACGGCCAACTCCCAGACCGTGCCAGCGCCCGCCCGACATACGACCAGGTCGGCGGCTGCAAGAATGTCAGGATACTCGGAGGAAAAGAACGGCGCTGCGTAGTAGCTTGGAGCAGATTGCTCTGAAGCATCCTCGGAATGTGATTCGGGCTTGTCCAGGCGGCCGCCCTGCCTACCAGTCTGATGAACCACACAGCACCGTTCTCGTAAGCGCGACAAAGCTCCACTCACCAGATCGTTAATCTCGGTCGCTCCGAGACTTCCGCCAAGAAAGAGCAACACCGGACGCTCGTCGGCACCAAGCCCCAGAAACTGACGGCCACGACTGGCATCACCGGCCGATATCGCCTTGCGAACCGGGTTCCCGGTCACCAGAACCTTGGCCTTGAGACCAGGCGCAAAGTAGTCCTTGCTCTTCTCGTACGCAACCAGGACTCTGTCGACCATACGACTGTTGAGCTTGGTTGCCAATCCAGGGTCGAGATCTGAATCGTGGGTATAACAGGGTATGCCTAGAACGCGGGCTGCGGCAACAACCGGCACAGTCACATATCCGCCCTTAGAAAAAACCAACGCAGGAGAAATCTTTCTAAGTCGATAGAGTGCCATAAGAAACCCGGCAGGCACACGGAAGGCATCAAGAAAGGTGTGGAGCGAGAAATAGCGCCTGAGTTTGCCAGCCGGAACAGCATAAAAGGGTATATTCCAGGACTCGGCAATCTCACGCTCAACACCACGAGCTGAACCGATCCAGCATACATCGGTAATGCCGTAGTCGCGCAAGGCTTCTATAACGGCCAGTCCAGGAAAAACATGTCCTCCCGTTCCGCCGCCGGTAATGGCTACCACGTGTCCCATTTGTCCCCTTGCGCATGCTTTCGTTGAATAGGTATACTCAAATGTATCATGAGCACCTTCCTTTATGCAATCTTCCTCAGCTTACTGCTCACTGGACAGGTATTCGGGACGCCTCCTATACTCCAGGCAGAGCAAGCTCACAGCGCAACACGGTCCCTGTTTCCCAAGCTTGACCCCAGCGATATCGAAAGTCTACTCCAAGGCGAAGCCCTTAATTACAAGTACGGACGAAGCGTCACCTCGCATCTGGCCCCTGCGGTCGCAGCCACTGAGCGCATAGTTCGCACTACCGCCGCAGTGTCGCCCAGCTTTGGGCTTGAAGCGCTCTACTTTCATCCAAATACCCAGGCGCACACGCTTGCACCACAACGTCTCTACAATCTTACCCGCGCAATAAGCACAATGGAAGGTCTGGAGTACACCGTAGAGAACAGCAATACCCGCAAAATTCTGTATAAAGAGGCTTATGCCATAAACAATCCAGAGTCCGCTCGTCGGATTCCCGATCCGGTGGTACAGAGTATCCCCAAAGAAGCGTCGCTCTTTGCTCTCCAGGACGACGACGGATTTGGACGGAACATGTATAAGGTCAATCACTTCTACGACTCAGGCGTTATTCATATTGAGATGACAAACCTCACAACTATTCGCATGGGGTTTATCCCGGTGATTCGTCCGGATCATTTCATTCTGCAGTTCGTAGTACTCCCTACCGAGAACGGAATGTACTTCTACGCCAACGGTGCCATGCGAGCGCCCGCAATCATGTCCGGCTTTGGAGGACTCGCACAGGAGGGCCTACGCGTCCGTATCGACGCCTTGTTCGACTGGTTTGTCCAGGAGTTAGAAAACGCAATCGCCGAGGACTTGTAACTCCTTTCCTACCCACCCCTCAGAAGAAAAAGCGCAACATGATCACCTGTGATGCACCAATAAACGCTCCCAACAGGGCGCCAAAGACATTGATCCACTTAAGATGCTGGGCAATCACCATGAGTAGCAGACGCTCAACACTCGCGGTATCGAGTCCGTCCACCTTACGAACCACCAGGGCCTCAACATCCATGACCGAGATAATCTCGGGCAAACGAGCCTCAATGAGGGCAAGGGCTCGGCGGGCAATGGCCTCGTCAATGAGCTGCTTCTCTGCTGGCCCAAGCGCCAGCAACTGATATAAGGGTCGGCTCCTTGCCCGATTCAGGAATCGCTCAATGAGAGCTACTGCTCCGGTGGCAATTCTATTTCGCAGTTCATCCCTTCGAAGCAACTCAGTGAGACGCTCACCAAGCTTGAGAACCAGATCATCACGGCTTACTCCAAAAACATCCTCGACCAGTTCACGAATGGATATTGTTCGCACACGATCTATTTCCAAGCTCAGCACCTTGCTCAAGGATCGACGCTGTTCATCATTTCGGAGACTACGAGCCATAGTATGAAAAAGGTAAACCAGCCACTCCATGGGATTGAGCTTCAGGTCATAACACAGATCAGCAACACCTCGCTCAAGGAGAACCTCAATATTGTTCATTGCCGTACCAACAACCAGCTCTCTATTCTCACGCTCGGCAGAGGCCTGCTCCAGAGTTAGCAGGAGATCGTCAACAATCTCCGGCATGCGCTCACTTAACACACGGTCATATTGTCCGGCGGAAACCAGAAGTCGTTGCCAGGAGTTCAGCTTATCCAGAATGTCGCGAAGCAGCACCTTCCCTCGGATTGTCAACTCACGTTTCGCGTCGGGAAGGCTGAGTCGTTTGAGTACCGCCGCTCGTACCGGATCATAGGAACGTTCAACCAGCTCTCGGATGCGTTCCGGACCCTCTTCACCAAGGTACTCACCTAAAGGTCTATCGGCTTGTAACTCATGAGCCAAGGCCCCCGAAGCTGTCTCAATAATTCGTTCCCACAACTCAGCCTCAGGAAGCTTGCGCAAGCCTTCTTCCAGCAAGGCCTCTAACTGTTCAGGGTTCGGCAATAGCATTCCCACCTGCAGCTCACTGAGAGCGTCGTACGCATGAGAGAGAGAATCACCCACCAGGGAGGCAAGTTCATCCGAGGAAAGAAATCCACGAATCACGGTAGTCACTGTGTGCTCAACCGTCGGACGAAGCTTGCGTGCGGTTCGATCCTCCTCATCCGGATTCTCTGATGCGGGGACGCCATGAAGGGCTCGCTCGGTATAGGCCGCGACCCCACGCGTGACACCTTCGCGAACCTCAGCCGAGGTTATCTGGGCACGAATAATATCCTCGGTCAGCAGCCGCTCGGAAACCATGCTGCCAATACTCTTTGCCAACTCATGCCGTTGTCGCGGGATAATTCCGGGCGTAAAGGGAACTCGAACTCCAAAGATACGATAGGCGCGTAGCGGTCGGAACAGCATGCGAATGGCAATTGCGTTTGTCACGTAACCGATAACTGCGCCGAGTAGAGGAGGAAGTACAAATGGTAAGACGGCAACAATGTTCTCAGTCATAGCTTAAGGTCCGGGCATAGTTTTCCGCTCGACCACGAGTTTCGAAGACCGCAATCCAACCCCCAAAGGTCCACCCCTCGCTATCGACGTATCGGACTCTGTACCAACGCTCCAGGCGCCCATCAAGTTGCTCGCGACTCGCCGTGCGGCCAACAATCTCAACCACCGAACCGCGGCGCATCTGAGCCAGAATTGACGAGCTGGACTCGGCTTCCTGGTGCAGCGGTGAGTAGGCCTGCTCAATGACCGCAAAGCTCTCACGTGCAGATAGCACCGGAGTAGCAGGCATTTCCAGATCATCGCCCGTGCTGGAGGCGCCGCAGGCGCTGAGCAGGGCGGCCCCAATGAGTAGCACCGCCACGTGAAGCCAGAACCCCCTCGTACATCCATGAGTTGTCGCCTTGTCGTGAGTCCTCGGCCCAGGACTACTCATGTATAGGTCCTCGTTCGTGCCGGGCATCCGCCTTCTGCGGGGGCTTCAGCGGTCCGTCATTCAGTGACTCAATTTCGTCGCGGATAACTGCCGCCTCTTCAAACTCCAGGTTTTTTGCATGCTCGAGCATGCGTCGTTCAAGCTCTCTGATATACGCCTTCCGTTCTTTCGGCAGCATTAAGTTGTAGCTGCCAGCCAAAATTGCTAGGTCTTTCTTTTCAATTGCCTGCTTCTCCGACTTTCGGCGAACAATGATGTCAGCTATTGCTTTGTGCACCGATTGCGGTGTGATGTTGTGTTCCGTGTTGTAGGCCAGCTGGCGGGCGCGACGTCGATCTGTTTCGTCAATCGCTGTACGCATGGCATCGGAAACCCGATCCGCGTACATAATGACCTCACCATTGACGTTGCGCGCTGCCCGCCCAATAATTTGTATTAAGGATACAGCAGAGCGAAGAAAACCTATCTTGTCTGCGTCCAATATCGCAACTAAGGACACCTCAGGCAAATCAATGCCTTCACGGAGTAGGTTGATGCCCACAAGAACGTCGTACAAACCGCTCCGTAGATCGGTAAGCAGCTCAACGCGCTCAATAGTCTCAATCTCGGAATGAAGATATCTGACCTTAAGACCTAGCCCGACAAGATAGTCGGTGAGGTCTTCGGCCATTTTCTTGGTTAAGGTGGTCACCAGGACGCGCTCATTCTGCTCTACCCGCAGTTTAATTTCTGTATAGAGGTCTTCAATTTGTCCTTCCGTGGGTCGCACACTCAGTTTCGGATCCAGCAATCCAGTCGGACGAATGATTTGCTCTACGACCTGGGTTGAGCGGCGTACTTCGTCCTCAGTAGGAGTCGCCGATACAAAAATGCACCGGTCGAGCAGCCCCTCAAACTCGTCAATGAAGAGCGGCCGGTTGTCCAAGGCAGAAGGCAGCCGAAAGCCATACTCAACCAATGATGTCTTTCGTGCCCTGTCCCCGGAATACATACCACGAACCTGAGGCAAGGTCACATGCGACTCATCGACAAAGGTGAGGAACTGCTCCGGAAAGTAGTCAATAAGAACTGCAGGGCGCTCGCCCTCGGCTCTCCCACTCAGTTGTCGAGAATAGTTCTCAATTCCAGGACAGTAACCCATTTCTTGAAGCATCTCGATGTCGTAATCGGTGCGGCTTTTCAGTCGCTGTGCCTCCACCAGCTTGCGTGCCTGTACCAGTTGCTCGTAGCGGCTGTTGAGTTCGGCACGGATCTGGCTCACCGCGCCTCGCACCTGATCCTCTGGGAGGACAAAGTGTTTGGCCGGATAGACCAACAGCATTTCCAGCTCCTCAAGAACCTCTCCTGTCAAAGGGTTTATCTTCCGAATCCGCGTCACGCTATCCCAGTCAAGCTCCACCCGATATGCATGCTCGAGATATGCAGGCTGTATCTCCAAGACGTCTCCCCGGAGACGGAAGCTACCGCGTTGCAGCACTGCATCGTTACGACCATACTGCAGCGCGACCAGGCGCAGCCGCACCTCACTAAGATCAACCTGCACCCCTACATCGAACCGGACCCGCATTTCCCTATACATACTCGGACTACCAAGCCCATAGATGCAGGAAACCGTCGCAACCACAATCACATCGCTCCGTTCAAGCAGGTTCGTGGTAGCCGACAGCCGCAGGCGGTCAATTTCTTCATTGATCGAGGCGTCTTTTTCAATGTAGAGATCTCTCGACGCGACATAGGCTTCTGGCTGATAGTAGTCATAGTAGGAGACGAAGTACTCCACCGCGTTGTGGGGAAAAAACTCAGAGAACTCCCGGTACAGTTGAGCGGCAAGCGTCTTGTTGTGAGACACGACCAAGGTCGGTAGTTGCATAGCCTCAATGACCTTGGCCATTGTGAAGGTCTTTCCAGATCCAGTTACGCCTTTGAGCGTCTGAAACTTAGCCCGATCATGAGCACCCTTCACCAGTTTTGCAATGGCTTCCGGCTGATCACCAGATGGACTATATTTTGATACAACTTCGAAGGGTCTCACTCAGCGGCAGCCTTTAGAAAATGATAGTCCTTAGATGCTATCCGGGCGACTGCTTTGGGTCAACAGGTAGGCTGAGCCAGCACTCAAGGAACTGAGCTATCGATCGTCCCTTCGTAGTTGGATAGCCTCCATCATGGACGAGCTGCCCACGCTGTCATCTCCGTCGATATCCGCGATAGTGCGTGCCACCCGCAGAATTGCGTCCACTGCTCGCGACGAGAGGCCGAGCTTCGGTACAGCCGCGTTGAGCACAGCCTCGGCCGAGGAAGTAGCATTCACCAGTCGGCGCAGCAAGGCTCCCGGAACGCGACCGTTTCTCTCGAATGGGAACGCCCGGTAGCGTCCTTCTTGACAAGCAACAGCAGCATGCACCCGTGCCGACATCACTTCTGAACTCCCCTCATCCGCCGCATCCGCCGCATCCACAGGCGCCGATGAACCGCGCCCCCCCAGAGTAGTCTGGCTGCCGTCTCCGACCACCTGCCCCGCGCCAGCTTCTTCCGCCTGCCATACTCGGATTTCTACTCTGTCCAACAATGCTGCCCCTAGTCTTTTCCGATAGTTGTGGATCTCGGATAGACTGCACAAACAACGCCGGCCAAGCGCGCCGTTGTTGCCGCACGGGCAGGCGTTCGCCGTCATGAGCAGCTGAATGTCGGCCGGATACCAATATCGCCGTTCGGCTCGAATCAGCCGCACCAGGCCCTTCTCAAGCGGCTCCCGTAGGCCTTGGAGTACACTCCGGCGAAACTCGGGTGCTTCATCCAGGATCAGAATGCCGTTGTGAGCTAACGATAGCTCACCGGGTGCAAGATAGCGGCCACCCCCGATCATGCCCTCAGCCGATGCTGTGTGGTGGGGTGCGCGAACTGGTGGTCTGCGGCTATTCTGGATCTCTTTTTGAAACAGACCAGCCGTGGAGTAAATGCGAGCCACCTCAACCGCCTGCTCATGGCTCAGGTCCGGGCAGAGTCCAAACAGCCGTTCAGCAGCCATGGTTTTGCCACATCCAGGAGGTCCAGACAGCAAAAGGTTGTGCCTCCCAGCGGCCGCAATTTCGCAGGCTCGTTTGAGAACCGGTCGTCCACGCATGTCCCGAAAGTTTGGCACGATCTCGGTCGCGCCGCTCGCAACGGTACCCAGCTCGAGCTTCGAACTCCCGACATTTGATGTCTCGATACCAGGTTCCTCGGTTTCTTCCAGCTTGATTGGGCTATCCAGGAAGGCGGATCGCAAATCACGCAGATGCGAAACAGCGGCAATGCGCCCTTTGCCAAACGCTTGGGCCTCCCGGAACCCTTCTCGAGCCACTGTAAAGTGGCTTATCCCGCTCCGATAGGCCACCGCGACGCCTGAGAGGACTCCGCGTGCAGGTCGCACGCTCCCGTCTAGTAAGAGTTCTCCAATGGCTAGAGTAGGTCCCTTGATAGTGCTCGGAATCTGGCCAGATCGACACAAGAGCGCCACTGCAATTGCAAGATCAAAGCCCGCCCCAAACTTCGGAACATCGGCGGGTGACAGGTTCACGAGAATTCTTAGAGGGGGATAGACAAAGCCACTATTGGCGAGCGCAACTCGAATACGCTCCCGCGCCTCTCGAACTGCCGCACCAGGAAGGCCAACAATTTCGGTGCCTGGTAAACCGTGACGTAGATCAACCTCAACCGAAACCAGTTCCCCGTCAAATCCCAGCGGGACGAAACTTACTACGTTCATACAACCTCCATTTCACTACTACATCCGAAATGGAGCTGCTGCTTCGTCACATGTTAAAGTTTCATCCTATTTCTTTTGAGCAATCGCAATCTGGACGAGCTCGTCACACCGTTCGTTGAGAGGGTTGCCAGCATGTCCCCGAACCCAAGACCAACGCGGTTTCATCTCCAGCTGTAGTTCCCTCAGTCTGCGCCAGAGCTCCTGGTTTTTTACCGGTTTCTTTGCGCTTGTTTTCCAGCCATTACGTTCCCATGACTCAATCCAGGAAGTGATTCCTTGTTGAACGTACCGACTATCAGTGTGGATCTCCACCTCAGGTAGGGGCGTGCTCTCGGCCTTGTCGGTACCCCGGAAGCGCGAGCGAATGTAGCCCAGTGCCTCAATTACCGCTGTGAGTTCCATTCTGTTGTTGGTCGTAGCGGCGTCGTAACCTGCGCCTTCCACGGTATCGGAGCCTAGTTCGACCACATAAGCCCAGGCGCCCGGACCCGGATTCCCATGACACCCCCCGTCGGTGTGGACTCGTACTTGTTCGTTGAAATCAAAAAGTTCCATCATCGTGGAGTTATACAACAGGCCTTAGCCAGTTGTATAGGCCTATGGAGAATCACACACCCGTCACCCCGCTACGCCTCGTCCTCAGTGAGCGGGGCGTGGTACCCGTGGGTAGCGCATGATACCCCGCATTCCGCAACGAGTGATGTCGAAATACATGTTTCATGGTAAAATGTCAATTAGAAGAATAGAATTGTAAATTCTCTTGACAACTGGGGTAAGATATAGTTACTATTTCCATATAGTCAATTTTACTCTGATGCTTTGGAGCTCACATGAACGTCAAATCAAGTGCGATACATAACCAACTTTACGTTGCAGGAAGACCAGGCCTCGTCCTGAAGCACGAAGCCGTCATCCTCCGTGCACCACTAATCAAGGATGAAAACTCCCCTATGGGTCGGGACTTCCGAATTGTATCCATTAATGACTTCCCGGAAGCTGGTTACGTGAGGTCACCAGAACGAACAATCAGGGTGCAGAGCATGCTTGATAAGGCGGAAAAGTACCGGCTGGAACCTTACGACCTGCTCCTCACAATTGTAGGAACCATCGGCAAGACTGCCATTCTGCCTGAACACATGGACGAACCATGGATTCCCAGCAGCAACATGCTCATCATTCGTTTTCGAGACGATAAATGGGAGAAAGCCATAACCTTTCTCGCGTTCTTGAAATCAAGCTTTGGGACTCAACTCTTGGAAGAGCTTACCCACGGGCGGACCATACCCATCGTTTCAAAGAAGGAATTTAGTTCAACCACCATTCCAGCCTTCGAACACGACCTCATTGAACGTGCAAAACAGATTTTTGACCAGGAAGTTAAGGTCGCAAATGATCGGCAACGACTAGCAGATGGAATAGCTGCAATGCGAGCTCAGTTTCTTGAGTAGGAGTCGTTCCAGATACCTATGGCGCCACCCGCTCGGCTTTAGCTAGGTTTGCAGGTGGGCAAATACTGAATCAGGCACCGGGATGTCTTCTTCAGCCAATAGTTGCCCACAAACGTCTCGTATCAGATCTGGGTTGTCAACCAATTGCAGCTTCTGATTTCGATTGAGCGATTTTAGGAGGCATTCTACACGCTGAGCCGTACCCCGCCCCGATGCCACGAACCAGCACCCAACCATCGCGACCGGTCGTCGGGCCTTTGTATATCGCGCCCCCGACTTTCCTGTGGCATGCTGTCTTAGACGCCTTTCCACATTGGAAGTGATCCCGCAGTACAATGCACCATCCCTAACTTGCAGAAAGTAGACCCAGTACCCCGGTAAATCGGTTCCTTCCATGGATTTCACCATTTGTATTTTCCCATGCCTTTTCCCAACTGCTGGTATGGAATTATCTACCGGTGTGGACTTGAATTGCGTCGAGATTTGCCCGCTCCAGGACTGCTTGAATACTTGAGGTATCATAACGCAATCCAAGTAACGCATAACCCGAAAGCGCACGGAACTTGATGGGAAGAAACAAGGTCTGCCCGGTTGAGAATGCAGCCTCACCGGAGAACCCAATGAGTCTCTTGTGCTCCCCTAAGGGGCCCCGTAGCAGCGCTACCAATCTTCGATTCATCACTTTCTCAGCAAAATCCGACGACTTTGGTATAACAAACAACCCCGTGTCTTCACCGGGGATACCCAGGGAGTGTTGTACATGAAACCCATCGTCGTACGGCAGAAGCAGCAGACCGAACTGTGCCCTCCAGATTCGTGTGAAGGCTATAAGAGACTTCACCATTCCGCTGTCGGAGTTGCGATAACCAGCTGCATGAAGATCATAGAGGACTCCGTCCTCGTTAATGAGAAGAGCCGAGCGTTTCTTGGAACTGCCAGCGGTCGGGTAAGAATGAGATCCTTTTTCATCCGTTCGAACGCCTTCTGTAAGATCGAAACCAAGGTCCTTAATGTCAAAAAGAGAGTCGATTCCGGCAACCAAGGAGTCTTCATCATGGACCCTGGAGTCAGGGCGGTGTGAACTATCAACAATCGAATCGACCAGTTCTTGTATGTCTGGCTCGGTATCCACCTCGCTCTCATACATGGCAAGGTCAATCCGTGGCACACCGTCTTCATCCTCTACCCTGACCGCGACACGCGCCCCGGCCGCCTTGACAATTGATAAAAAGCCCCGCATTGAAAGTATGTCACAGTCGTCAATTTCGGGGATCTCTACCTCGGCTGACTCGGCTGACTCGGCTGACTCGGCAGACTCGGCGGACTCTTCGGAAGCATCGGACTCGTCGGAAGCATCGGGCGCCACTGTCTTGTCATTGTCGCCAAAATCCAGAACCATTGCTTCACTTTCCGAATCATCTAAATCCTCAACGGCTGTAGGTTCATCAAGATCAACCGACTCAGGCTCTTCGACAGCCGCCAAAGCTGGCTCCTCATCACTTCCAACTTCCGTATACCGCTCATCCTCAGTCTTGCTCTCCGACGTCCGCGGAGCACTCCCAGCAGTTTCTGTGCGCATCCGCCTTACAAGACTTGGACCGTAATCGATAAGACCAAACGACGGTTCGATTGCTTCGATCTCGGTAGCTTCCTCATCCTCAAAGTCATCAACCTCTTCCAACACTTCGAGTCCCTCATCAGGCGACACCAGCGGTTCCAAGGCCTCGTCATGCTCATCATCTACCGCCGTATCTTGCTCCTGCCCGTGGACACTATCACCAACATTCGGGATTCCGAAAGGTGGAAACTCACTCTGAACCGTTTCAGACACATCTACGTCATCCTCGTCAGATACTTCCTCGACCTCTACGCTATCTCCCGCCACGACGCTGCTGTGCTGGTCAACCGCGCCTTCCTCGGTACCCAACTCCCAGTCCTCTTGCACTGTATCCAGCTCGGCCTTCAGATCAGCGCCAGCTTCCTCCCAGGCCGACTCCGGTTCATCCACAACCTCGAACTCATCCGCTGTGTCTTCCGACTCCTCAAGCTCCTCAGGCTCCTCGGCGAGCTCCTCAAGTTCTTCCGACTCCTCAAGCTCCTCGGGCTCCTCGGCAAGCTCCTCGAGTTCCTCCGACTCCTCAAGCTCTTCGGGCTCTTCAGCAAGCTCCTCGAGTTCCTCGGAATCCTCAAGCTCTTCGGGCTCTTCGGCGAGCTCCTCAAGTTCCTCCGTCTCCTCAAGCTCCTCAGGCTCTTCGGCAAGCTCCTCAAGTTCCTCCGACTCCTCAAGCTCCTCAGGCTCCTCGGCGAGCTCCTCAAGTTCTTCCGACTCCTCAAGCTCCTCAGGCTCTTCGGCGAGCTCCTCAAGTTCCTCCGACTCCTCAAGTTCTTCGGGCTCTTCGGCGAGCTCCTCAAGTTCTTCCGACTCCTCAAGCTCCTCGGGCTCCTCGGCAAGCTCCTCAAGTTCCTCCGACTCCTCACTCTCTGCGCCTGCTGGCACGGAGTGCGTGGAATCATCCTTAGCCGTGCCCGAAACTATTGGTGACATTTGACCAGCCTGAAAACTGGCGACCACGCGCTCGATCATCTTCTCCAAGCGACCAAAATCAACATTGCTTTCTATCGCGGGCTGTTTACGCGATCCGCCAATTACCTGAAAGATCTCCTCCCAGCTTTTGTCAAGCAGTGCATCTATCTCGGATTCGTCTTGCTTTTTTAACCGGCCTAGACCACGCTTGATCTCTTTATCAACATCGCTGCGGCGTCGTTCGATCTCACCTTTCCAGCGGTCCCAGTCCAGTTGATCCTTGTTCTCTATATACTCTCGCAGCAAGTCGATCTGAAACCGCTTAACGCGATGAGAAAGCACAACCGTGGGGTCTTGACGTAAGTTGAGAAGTAAGAACCCCAATAGAAAAATGGTGACGAAGGATGCTCCGAGCAAAGTCCAGCGCATTGGCTCGCTCATCTCGAACTCTCGCTCAGGAGCTAACCACAAGGCATTCCCAAACTCTGCTTCCTGCCGGAAAACGACGAAGCCCTGGTCACCCAACTCTATGACCGGTCTCGGAGCGCTGCGCTGCTGTGCATTCCATCTCAACTCACGCAGCACGGCCCCAGACTCTTCTGCATGGGTATCCATAGCGTTGAGCAGCACTGAACGCTCATCGACAACACGCACCTCTTGCCCTGGGCCCAGTGTACCTGCGCGAATAAGGCTGGTGGATAGCCCGTGCCCATTTACATAGACCAAAGCCGTGCCGCGAGCAATGTCAAACTCATCGTAAATCAGGAAGCGATAGATGAACTGATTCAGTTCGGGTTCGAAACGATACGCAAAACTGACAGCCTCCTCGAGACCTAAATCCCCAGGCGCAACTGGTGCATCGACCTCGCTCAGAGGCGAGTACTCTCTGCTCGTAGGCGTTCTCGTAACGATATCCTGCTCATAAGTACTCAACCAGAGCCGTTCCCGAGCAAGATCAACGAATCGCAAGCCGGAGAATGCAGACATCTCTTCGCGAAGAAGTCCTACAAGCCGATCGCGAGAGTTGATGTCGGCAACACTTTGGTTAACTCTAAAGACGTTGCGAAACGCGGGTTCGGCAAGAATTGCTTCAAAGCGATCACGGTTGTGACTATGGAAACGATCAGCGTTATCAACACCGACACCAAGCCGACGCTCAACCGTCTGTGTAACCCGCGGGTCATAGAAATTTGTTTCGATATAGTCGAAGAGTCCGGAGAAGGCGAGTATTGAGAAGGCGCTGAACGCGATGACAGCGATAAGTAGGCTGAGCGCCGTTTTCTGAGGCGAAGTCATTACCCGGGCCTACCTCTGTGGAAAATACTTGTTCTCATCAGTTCGATTATCGACACAAACAGGACGGAAATCCAGCATTACGGGGCAACAGGAGCTACACATTTGCAACACTTCTGACATGAAAGGCAGATCTACGTTATTAAAAGTAAAGACACCTAGTTAATCTAGGTGTCTTTCTTGAGAAAAAAAGAGTCTCGAACCGAGCCGGGCTCTTATGATTCGCTCTTCTCGGCACTATCCTCAGTTTCCTCAGATTCAGACTCCGAAGACACCGCTTCCTCAGACACCGTTTCCGCTGCCGTCTCAGAAACCTTCTCTTCAGTTGCGCTTGAGCTTTCCACAACCGAAGAGGCCTCAGACGCGGAGCCCTCAACCGAAGCCTTTTCGGCCTTGGGCTTTTCGGCCTTTGGCTTCTCCGTCTTCTGCTTCTCGGCCTTCGGCGATTCGCTCTTAGCAGACTTAGGCTTCTTCTTTTTGTCGGCTGGTGCCTCTGGCTCATTACCGACTAACTCAAGAATAACCATTTCGGCAGCATCGTTCTGACGCGTACCGACTTTTAGCATTCGCGTATAACCGCCCGGTCGCGACTCGAAGCGCGGACCGATATCGGTAAATAGTTTCGCAAGAATTGCCTTATCCCAGATAGATTCGGCAATTGTGCGGCGGTTATGAACACTGTCCACTTTGGCACGCGTAATCATTTTCTCAGCGGTGCGCCGTATAGCACGCGCTTTTGCCTTTGTTGTGGTGATTCTCTCATACTTGAAAAGAGAAGTCACCATATTCCGATGGAGCGCCTTTCGGTGGCTCGTCTTGCGTCCTAAAGGATTGAACCCAACTCTATGCTTCATTGTCTTGCTCTTCTTCCTTCTGCTTTTTCATGCGAATCGAGTTGCGAAGCTGACTATAGTCGGTCATCCCCAAACTCAGATTCCATTCCTTGAGTTTTTCCTTGATCTCGAGCAAGGACTTCTTGCCGAAGTTCCGAGTCTTGGAAATATCTTCTTCTGTTTTGGTCGTCAGATCCCCGATATTACGGATGTTTGCATTCTTAAGACAGTTGCTTGATCGAACCGACAACTCGAGTTCCTCAACCGGAGTTTCAAGAAGTTTTCGTATCCTCTCCTCTTCCTCGTCGATGTCCTCATCACTTTGGATCTGGTCTTCATCGAAGTTGATAAAGATAGAAAAATGATCCTTGGCGATTTTTGCAGCTTCGGCCACCGCATCTTCCGGGGCTACCGTCCCGTCGGTCCATAACTCAAAGACCAGTTTGTCGAAGTCTGATCGATGCCCAACACGAGTGTCTTCCACCTCATACTTAACCCGCCGAATTGGGGAGAACACTGCGTCAATTGCGATGGTGCCTATTACATCCACATACTTTTCGCTAATCTCCGAGGGTACATATCCGCGCCCGAGGTCAATTTGAAGTTCAAGTTCCAAATGCGCCTCCGGCATCAGCGTCATGATATGCACATCGGGATTCAGCACCTCGATATTTCCAGCCGCAGCCACATCTTTCCCGGTAACTTCTTTTTTACCCTTCAACTCAAGCAATACGCTGTGCTGGTCCATATCGCCTGGCAAAGACACATCAAGCTCTTTCAGACGGCTGATAATGTCCGGAAGATCTTCTACGACATGAGGCACAGCCTCAAACTCACTCGAAAGCACATGCGCGTTGCCATCGGCGTCATAACTGGTAAGCCGTATTGCCGTAACCGCGTACCCTTGTATCGAGGAGAGGAGGATCCGGCGGAGTGTATTCCCAACCGTGGTACCGTAGCCCCGCTCAAAAGGGTAGGCTGCAAATTTCCCATAGTTCGGACTTACTTCGCTATGCTCAAACGTGATTCCTTTCGGCTTCTTGAAACCTTTCAAAAGGTTCTTTCGCGCCATTCTTGTCCTCCCTGAGATTGCTACTACACTCTACGACTTTTGCGCGGTCTACATCCGTTATGAGGAATTGGAGTTACGTCCTTTATGGAACGCACTCGTAACCCAAGAGCTCCTAGCGAGCGGATAGCCGACTCACGCCCGACTCCGGGACCTTTAACGTAAACATGCACCTCGCGCAGGCCATAGTCCATAGCCTTCTGGGCAGCCGTCTCGGCGGTTGTCTGCGCCGCATACGGCGTAGACTTCTTGGCTCCCTTGAAGCCAAGCCCTCCGGCACTAGCCCAGGAAAGACTATTGCCGGCCAGATCGGTGACGGTGACAATCGTATTGTTGAAGGTTGCCTGTATATAGACATTGCCTTCAAATACGGATTTTTTTTCTCTTTTCTTCTTTGTCTTAGCCAAAGCTTAATCCTCCGCCGATTACTTCTTCTTACCGGCTACGGTCTTCTTCTTCCCTTTCCGTGTGCGTGCGTTCGTACGCGTGCGCTGTCCACGGAGAGGAAGTCCCTTTCGGTGACGAAGCCCTCGGTAGCATCCAATATCCATCAGACGCTTGATGTTCAACGACACCTCGGTGCGGAGTCGTCCCTCGACCTTGTATTCGTTTTCGAGTACGGCGCGGAGCTTGTTAATGTCCTCCGCCCCAAGGTCATTCATCCGGATCGTCGGGTCAATGCCGGTTTTCCGACAAATCTCCCGCGCCGCCGAGCGACCAATCCCATAAATATATGTGAGCGCTATATCAACATGCTTATTCGGTAAATCTACACCGGCTATACGAGCCATTCGCTAATCCCCCTAGCCTATCGCTGTCGTTGCTTGTGCTTTGGATTCGAGCACACGATGCGTAGAACGCCTCTTCGACGTATAACCTTACACTTATCGCACATAGGTTTTACACTTACTCGTACCTTCATGAATAACCCCTTCTACAGGTTCCGCGAGCGGACCTTTCCTTTCTTCGTAAGCCCATCGTGATGATGCATTCGCAGGTGCCCCTCGATTTGTGACATAAGATCAAGGTCAACACCAACCATAATGAGCAGCGAAGTACCACCCATCAGGAAGGCTACCTGCAGTGGGAAATTGAACAACGCCTGCACAATGGTCGGAATGATCGCAATGAAAGCGAGAAATATTGCACCAGGCAGTATGATACGATTCAGAATCCGGGTGAAGTACTCTTCCATTTTCTCGGACCGTATGCCTGGGATCGAACCACCATTTTCACGGATGTTCTTTGCTATCTCGATCGGGTTTAGCGTCACCTGCGTATAAAAGTATGCAAAGAACACAATCAACAATGTATAGGTGATCAAATACGCTGAACCATCCGGTCGCAACCAATAGGCAACCGACTGCAACCACCGGACACCGGGCCCCATACCTTGAGCTATCTGCAACGGGAATGTCATGACTGATGATGCAAAGATTACCGGTATAACACCCGAGGGGTTAATCTTGAACGGAACATAGGTGTTCTGAGCACCGTACATTCTCCGCCCCACTACGCGTTTTGCATAATGCACCGGAATCTTACGCTGGCCGCGCTGCTCATATATTACGAGCGCGACTACAGCTACGAACATTGCAAACACCACGATAACAAAAACCGGGTTAAGATCGCCCGCGCGTACCGCAGTCACCAGTATCCAAATTGCGTCAGGCATCTGAGCCACAATCCCGGCGAAAATAATCAGCGAGATACCGTTACCAATACCTCTCTGGTTTATTTGCTCACCAATCCACATCAAGAATATCGTACCCGCGGTGACACTCAGCATGGAAATGGGAATATACGCACCGCGAGCAATTGCGATAGCATCCGGAATGCTGTCAGCGTATATCGTTACTGCGAACGACTGAATGATACAGACACCCACGGTACCATATCGCGTCCACTTGGTAATTTTCTTCCGCCCGCCTTCCTCTTCGGAGACCTTCTTGAGCTTCGGGAAAACCACCAACATGAGCTGCATGATGATCGACATTGAGATGTACGGCATAATCCCGAGCATGAATATCGAGAAGCGGCTGAAAGCCCCTCCCGCGAAAAAGTCGAGGTAGTCCGTAATGGACACGCCGGTACCAGCCTCAGCGAGGAAGTACATTCGCAGCGCGTTCACATTAATTCCCGGAATAGGAATGACCGCGCCTATGCGATAGATCATCAACATTCCCATCGTAAAGAGAATTCGATCGCGGAGATCCCGAATGCGAAAAATATCAGCTATCGGATTCGATGCCATTTGCCTCTACCTGGTCCTTGGGCTCGCTATCTGCAACCGTACCGCCTGCCGCCGTAATTTTCTCAGCTGCGCTCTTTGATACGTTCACACCGCTTAAGTTCAATTTTTTGGTTAGTTCGCCCTGGCCGAGCACTTTCACACGAACCGCGTTTCGACTTACCAAACGACGCTGTCGCAGTACTTCAATATTCACCTCGTCACCGCTATTAAAGGCGGTCTCGAGACGACCCACGTTTAGAACCTCATACTCAACTTTGAAAGGATAGTTGGAGAACCCTCGACGTGCGACACGCCGATACAACGGCATCTGTCCACCTTCAAAGCCAGGACGTGTTCCACCACCCGATCGGGCGTTTTGACCTTTGTGGCCCTTACCGCTGGTTTTACCCTTTCCACTCCCAGGTCCGCGCCCGAGAATTTTGCGGTTTTTGGTTGCACCTTTCGGCGCTCTTAACTCTTCCATGCTTACTCAACCTCCTCGGCCGAGACCATGTACGAAACCGTTTGAACCATTCCCATAATAGCTGGGTTCACTTCTTTCTCTACAGTTTGGCCTATCTTGCGCAAACCAAGCGAACGAACCGTGGCGCGATGCGAAGGTCTGCGTCCAATTGGGCTCCGCACAAGCGTGATCCTTACCTTTTTAGCCATGTGATTATCCCCACATTTCCTTCACAGTCTTGCCACGATTACGTGCCACGGTGCGAGCGTCCATCAGATTCTCAAGTCCTTCAAACACAGCCTTTACGATGTTCACCGGATTTCCGGAGCCGAGTGACTTAGCTAGAATGTCGTTAATTCCACCCACTTCCATGATTGCTCGTACCGGGCCTCCAGCAATAATACCTGTACCGGGAGCCGCTGGCTTCAACAGCACCTCAGCGCTTTTGAAGCAACCATGAATCTCGTGCGGAATCGTGCTCTTCTTCATTGGCACGTGAATCACGTTCTTCTTAGCCTTATCGACACCCTTGCGGATGGCCTCGGCGACGTCATTCGCCTTACCGTACCCATAACCAACGCGGCCGTTCTTATCGCCGACAACTACGAGGGCCGAAAACGAAAAGCGTCTACCGCCCTTCACGACTTTGGCTACACGATTCAGTTTGATCAGCTTTTCGGTAAACTCTTTGTCATGCCCCTGATCCACTACTGCCCCCTAAATCTCAATGCCAGCTTTGCGGGTACCGTCGGCAATGGCCTTGACGACACCGTGATACAGATAACCGTTGCGGTCAAAGACTACTTTCTCGATCTTCTGTTCCTTCAGACGCTTACCCAGCTCTTCACCAAGCTTCACGCCATCCTCAACCTTTACGCGCAAGCCTTTAAGCTCACCGAACGCACTGTTAATTGAGGCCAACGTATTCCCGCTCACATCATCCACTACTTGAACGTACATGTAGCGATTACTCTTAAATACGCTCAGTCGTGGACGTTCCGCAGTACCATTTATCTTCCGCCGAACGCGCATTTTCCTGCGTTTTCGACGATTCGTCTTGTCAATTACTCTCTTCATTGCGTCACCTTGCCTTACTTAACGCCGGACTTACCGACCTTACGACGTACGGTTTCATTGACGTACTTCACGCCCTTGCCCTTGTATGGCTCAGGCGGTCGCAAGGACCGAATCTCAGCCGCACACTGCCCGACTTGTTGTTTATCCACGCCGGACACAGACACTTTCGTCGGTGACTCACAGGCGATCGTTACGCCGTCGGGAATTGCGTACTCGATTGGATTCGAGTATCCCAGGTTCAACATAAGCACTTTCCCCTGGACCTCCGCACGATAACCTACACCGGTAATCAGAAGATCCCGCTGAAAGCCTTCGTTGACTCCCTTGACCATGTTGAACAACAACTGTCGATACAGTCCATGCATAGCGCGCGCACGCTTGGAGTCGTTATTACGATCCACATAATACGCGTCGCCGTCCTGCCGGATTGTTACTTCCGGTTGATACGACTGCGTAAGCGTGCCCTTAGGACCTTGCACCGAGATCTCAGCCTCGGAGACGGTGACCTTAACGGCACTTGGAACCTGTATCGGTAGCTTCCCTATTCGTGACATACAGCTCCCCTTACCACACCGAACAAATTAACTCGCCACCGACCTTTTTTTCGCTCGCTTTTCGCCCGGTTGTTACGCCGGTTGAAGTCGAAACGATGACGGTGCCGTACCCGTTAAATACACGGGGCATTCTTTTGTAACCCGAATACACTCTACGTCCCGGCTTCGAAATCTTCTCAAGACCATGAATAATTGGAGCTTTGCGCTCGTCGTACTTCAAGAAGACTCTGATCAGGTCTTGATCATCCTGTCCAATCTTCTTGAAGTTCTTGATGTAACCTTCGTTCTTCAAGATCTTCACAATCTCAAGCTTGAGTTTCGAGGTCGGAATGTCAACCTTTTCAAACCGCGCCATGCTGGCGTTACGGATTTTGGTTAGCATATCGGCGATTGGATCTGAAACGCTCATCCGTGTCCTCCTACCAGCTCGACTTTGTAACTCCGGGAATCATTCCTTCGCTCGCCAGCTTTCGGAAACAAACCCTACACATCTCAAACTTACGCATATAACCCCTTGGCCGCCCGCACACGCGGCAGCGGTTTACTTTCCTTGTGGAAAACTTAGGCTCGCGTTGTGCCTTAACAATCATTGATTTCTTTGCCATGAAACCCTCGCTTCTCCTATCTCGCCCTACTTCCGGAACGGCATGCCGAGCTTTTCGAGAAGCCGACGGGCCTCTTGATCGTTCTCGGCCGTGGTGATTATCGCGATATTAAGACCGCTTACTCTATCAATCTTATCGTAGTCAATCTCCGGGAAAATGATCTGCTCGGTAATACCTAACGAGTAGTTCCCGTGACCGTCAAACGCATTTGGATTTACACCTCGAAAGTCCTTAACCCGCGGAAGCGCTACGTCAATAAGACGCCCCAGGAAGTCGTACATTCGGTCACCCCGAAGAGTCACCTTGGTTCCAACCTCCATGCCTTCACGCAATTTGAAGTTAGAGATCGATTTCTTAGCCTTGGTCTTGACCGCCCGTTGTCCAGCAATCAGAGACAACTCTTCCACTGCTGAATCGAGCAGCTTCTTATTCTGAATGGCCTCACCAACACCCATGCTAAGTACGATCTTCTCAACTACAGGAGCTTGCATTGAGCTCTTGTAAGCAAACTCCTCAATCAACTCTTTCTTTACCGTGTCATTATACTTCCGGCGTAGAGCCGGCACATATGCTGCTACAGTTGCGGCCATATTAGATCACCTCTCCGGTTTTCTTGGCCACACGCACCTTCTTGCCGTCTTCGAACTTGTATCCGATTCTGGTTGTATCACCGTTCTTGGTAAGCAACGATACATTAGAAATGTGAATCGAAGCCTCCAGCTCAATGATTCCGCCGCGGTCATTTTCACTGCGACGACGCATAGCCTTCTTAACCATGTTCACGCCCTCAACCAACACACGATCTTTGTCGGAGTCGATTTTCAGAACGCGGCCAATTTTGCCCTTGTCTTTTCCGGCAAGGACTTTCACTTGGTCGTCCTTCTTGATCCGAAACTTTTTAGGCTCCTGGCGCTCTTCTTTCTTCTTCATCGCGCCCTCCCTACACTACTTCCGGTGCGAGCGATACAATCTTCATGTAGTCTGCATCTCGCAGCTCGCGAGCCACAGGCCCAAAAATTCGCTTGCCCTTTGGGTTCTGCGCAGCGTCAATGATGACGCAGGCATTATCATCAAACCGAATGTATGTTCCATCTTGTCGCCGGTACTCTTTGCGAGTTCGTACGATCACCGCACGCTCGACATTTCCCTTCTTAACCGGCGCATTTGGAAGAGCATCCTTTACCGCAACCACAATAACGTCACCTACGCTGGCGGTCTTTCGCTTACTACCACCCAGCACCTTAATGCACTGAACGCGCTTGGCACCGCTGTTGTCGGCAACGTTGAGAAAGCTGTTCATTTGAATCATTTCAACTCCTCCTGCCGATCGCGCCTATTTCGCGCGCTCAATAATCTCGGTTAGCTTCCAGCACTTGTCTTTGCTCATTGGGCGAGCCTCGACTACGCGTACGCGATCGCCGATCTTTGCCTCGTTGTTCTCGTCATGCGCCTTAAGCTTCTTGGTCTCTTTAACGTACTTCTTGTACAATCGATGCTCACGTCTTTTTGCTACAGCGACTACAATGGTCTTTTCCATCTTGTCGCTCACAACCAGTCCGGTGAAGCTCTTCTTACCTTTTGCCTTCTGGGCGGTTTCATCAACCGTCTCAGGTGCGTTGTTCTCAGTTTCCATAACCTACTCCTGTACCTTCTCCAGCTCGGGATGGTTGTAAATCAATGTGTTCAACCGAGCGATGCGTCGGCGGAGCAGTCGCTTCTCGAGCGGGTTGTCGACATGGCCAATAACCATGTTAAACCGCAGCTCTTGGTACTTCTTTTTCAGCTCCTCGCGTTTGCTCACGAGCTCCTCAAAGGTCAAATCTCGAAACGAGTCTCGCATGTGCCTCTCCTATATCTCGCCGCGAACGACGAACTTGGTCTGCACCGGCAGCTTGCTTGCCGCAAGTGCCATGGCGGACTCGGCCAGGCTACGGCTAACGCCTGCAAGCTCAAACATCACGGTGCCGGGTTTGGCAACCGCAACCCAAGCCTCCGGACTACCTTTACCTTTACCCATTCGAGTTTCAGCCGGCTTCTTTGTGTAGGGAACGTCCGGGAACAACCGGATCCAAACCTTTCCACCACGCTTAATGTGTCGTGTCATAGCGATACGAGCGGCCTCGATCTGCCGCGCTGTGATCCAGTCAGCCTCGAGTGAAACAAGTCCGTACTCCCCAAAGGAGATCTTGTTACCCCGGGTCGCACGGCCTCGCAGCGATGTGCCGACCCTCCGCATTCGCTTCCGGTATTTTGTACGCTTCGGACTCAGCATGTCTAACTCCTCGCCCCAGTCTTCTCACGTTGCTTCTTGACCAAAACTCCAGCGTCCTCTTTCCGGCTGTGCTTGTACACCTCACCGTGGAAGACCCAGACCTTCACGCCAATCACTCCAAAAGTTGTAAAGGCTTCGGCAAACCCGTAATCAACATTCGCCCGCAGAGTATGAAGTGGCACGCGGCCATCCTTCTGACTCTCTTGACGAGACATCTCAGCCCCGCCGAGCCGCCCCGCAATCCGAATCTTGACACCCTGCGCTCCGGCCTTGGTAGCACCGGACACTGCCATCTTCAACGTCCTTCTAAACGATGATCGCGACTTCAACTGACGAGCAACATTAAGGGCAACAACCTGGGCGTTCGCTTCCGGCCGCTTGATTTCCTTAATCTTGATTTGAATTTTCTTGCCCGCTTCTTTCTGCAACATCGTGCCAATTTTCTCGATGTTCGCTCCACGAGTACCGATGATGACACCGGGACGCGAGGTATGAATCACCAAGGTAATTCGCTGCGGATGTCGGATAATTTCGACATCTGCGATTTCGGCGTTGCGCGTCTCAGGGCTCTTAGCCAAGAGGCGTCGCAGTTTTAGGTCTTCGTGTAACGTATCTGCATACTCACGCGGATCCACAAACCACTTTGAGCGCCAAGTCCGGTTAATTCCCAGTCGAAGTCCAATCGGGTTTACTTTCTGTCCCACACTACTCTCCCGTGATCTCGTCCACCACAGCGGTGATGTGACTCATTCGTTTCAGAATCAAATCCGCCCGCCCGCGCGCGCGAAACCACATACGCTTGACCTGTGGCCCTTCGTTTACCTGAAGATCCCTAACGAAGAGCATGTCTTCATCCAGGTTCTTATTCTGATACAGCGCATTCGCCGCCGCGGACTGAATGACCTTCTTAAGAAGCTTCGCACTTTTCTGTGGAGCGTTCTCTAAAATGGCAATAGCCTCGCTGTATGGTTTCTTCCGCACAACATTTGCAACACGACGCACCTTGAAAGGTGAAACCAGAAGGTAACGTGCGTGCGCTCTATATCCCGTCTTCTCAGCCATAGCGATTCCCTATCTCTTCCCGGCTTTTTTGTCGGAGCCAGCATGTCCTCGAAACAGACGCGTCGGTGCGAACTCGCCAAGCTTGTGCCCAACCAGGTTCTCAGTGATATAAACCGGCACCCACGTCTTTCCGTTATAGACGGAGATGGTAATTCCTACCATCTCAGGAATAACGGTTGAACAGCGCGAAAAGGTCTTAATCATTTTCTTTTCGCCCGACTTGTTCATCGCTACCACTTTGGAATACAGGCTTTTGGCGATAAACGGCCCTTTCTTGATTGATCTCGACACTGCCTACTCCTACTTCCTACGCTTCACGATGAACTTACCTGAAGGCTTGTTCTTCTTTCGCGTCTTGTAACCCTTTGTCGGGGTACCCCAAGGCGACACCGGATGTCGTCCACCGGAAGTACGCCCCTCACCACCACCATGCGGATGGTCTACCGGGTTCATAACGACGCCTCGCACTTTCGGCCGCCGCCCAAGCCAACGTGAGCGCCCAGCCTTGCCCAGCGAAACGTTCATATGATCTTCGTTACCAACCGATCCCATAGTTGCGCGGCATTTCTTGAATACCAGTCGCAACTCACCGGACGGCAGTCGTACGGTTACGTAGTCCTTTTCCTTGGCAACCACGGTGGCACCAGCGCCAGCAGCCCTCACAAGCTGTCCGCCCCGACCGTGCTTCAGTTCCAGATTGTGAACGGATGATCCCAGCGGAATACTCTCAAGGGGCAACGCATTTCCACGTACTGGCGGTGCGTTGTCACCACTCTGTACTACATCGCCTGCGCTCATGCCCTTTGCCGCCAGAATGTATCGCTTCTCACCATCCAGATATTGCACCAACGCGACGTTAGCACTGCGAAATGGATCATAAGCAATACCGAGAACCTTTGCCTCAATACCGTCTTTGTCTCTTCGAAAATCAATCTCGCGGTACAGTCGCTTAACCCGACCACCACGGCGGCGGACACTAATACGACCACCTGCACCACGCCCTGCCTTAAAAGGCCGTCCCGTTGTGAGACTTCGTTCGGGGCCATCAAGATCGATCTCGTCAAATGTCAACCCGGTCCGGAAACGACTTCCCGGCGTGACCGGTTTAAACTTCTTCACTCCCACTGCTAACCCCCGCCTTACGCGCCTTCGAAGATGCTAATTGTATCTCCGGGAGAGAGCGTCACAACCGCCTTCTTCCAAGAGGAACTTGATCCCTTCTTGTAGCGCAGCCGCTTCGGCTTCCCTTTAACATTTGCCATGTTGCATCTTACCGGCTTGACCGAGAAGAGCTCACTTATGGCTGCCATAACCTGAAGCTTATTCACTCGCGCATCTACGCGGAACACATACTTATTGTTCTCACGAAGCTGGTTGGTTTTCTCGGTAACCACCGGTTCAATAATGATTGATCGTGCATCCATCTTTACTCACCTTGAACCTTTTTCTCGCCGTACTGCACTCCCAGCTCTACCGCCGCAGATTCCATAACTATAATCTTCCGCGCGTAGAACAGGTCATGAGCCATGAGTCGAGAGTACACCTGGTAGCTGAGCCACGGAACATTGTTCGCAGCACGCTTCACCATCCGGTCTTCATCCTTCATGATGAGAACACTGCGCTCACCACCACACAACCCGTACAGCAGACCGACTAGATCTTTGGTCTTACCGGACTCAACCTGGAAATCTTCAACAATCACCAACGCACCAGTTGCGAGCTTTTTACTCAACAGGCTCCGGAACGCGGTCTGCTTCATCTTACGAGGCAGTCGATAAGAATAGTCACGAGGTATGGGCCCAAAGGCCGTACCGCCACCGACCCAAACTGGTGACTGCCGAGTGCCAGAACGCGCACGTCCGGTACCCTTTTGTCGCCAAGGTTTACGTCGACTTCCAATGACTTCACTTCGGCTCTTGGTCTTTGCAGTTCCGACACGTGCGTTCGCAAGTTCATTTCGAACCGCGTGGTACACCGCGCCTTCACTATACTCCCGACCAAAAACCTTGTCGTTTAACTGTATGGTCTTCTGCTCTTTTCCTTCAGTAGAAAGAACCTTAGCATCCATATTTCTCTCACTTCTTCTTTGCGTTCGAAATGAACACGTAACTATTACGGGTACCAGGTACTGCGCCCTTTACGAGCAACATTCCCTTCTCAGCGTCAACGCGCACCACCCTCAAACTCTGCGAGGTGCTGCGCTCACCGCCCATACGACCCGCCATCTTCGTGCCTTTAATGACGCGCGAAGGCCACGCAGCCATACCGGTTGATCCGTTTGCCCTATGAAACTTAGAACCGTGCGTCGCGCGCCCACCGCCGAAGTTGTGCCGCTTCATTACGCCTTGAAAGCCTTTTCCCTTGCTGGTACCAACCACGTCGACAAAGCCCACGTTTTCCAGAACCTCAAGTGAAACACTTTCTCCAACGGTACACTCCGGGGCAAAATCCCGAAACTCCCGAACACAACGCTTCGGCGAAACACCTTCCGGATACTGCCCCAACACCGGCTTACCCACACGGCTTTCTTTTTGATCAAAAGCCGCGAGAACTACCGCGCTGTAGCCGTCTTTCTCCTGAGTGCGTTTACCGATCACTACGTTCGGCTCAACCTCAATTACGGTGACTGGCATCAACTGCCCATCTTCGCCGAAAACCTGGCTCATCCCAACCTTTTTTCCGATCAGCCCAATCATGTCTATTCCCTCACAGTCGGTCGAACCCCGTCCGGCCCCAGGTTAAACTCATGCCCAAAATCAAGCTTACTGCTTGATCTCTACATCTACACCCGCAGGCAACTCAAGCTTCATTAAAGAATCCATCACGGCCGAGGTCGGCTGAATAATGTCAATTAACCGTTTATGCGTGCGCATTTCGAACTGCTCACGCGCCTTCTTGTTCACGTGCGGAGACCGCAAAACCGTAAACTTGTTTATCCGAGTCGGCAGAGGAATAGGTCCGGCCACTTTAGCGCCAGATTTCTGAACCGTCTGCACAATCGCCCGCGCGCTTTGGTCAATCAACTCAATGTCAAAACCACGAAGCCGTACGCGGATTTTATCGCTCGCCATTATTCCTCCAGAAAAGTCGGGCCTCGACACCGACGGCATCAAGGCCCGCCCTCATAACACTTACTCGATGATCTCGGTGACCTGTCCGCTCGCCACGGTACGGCCACCCTCTCGGATTGCGAAGCGCAACCCCTTGTCCATCGCAATTGGATGGATAAGCTCACACTCAATCTCGCTGTTATCTCCCGGCATAACCATTTCCTTACCGGCTGGCAGATTAACCGTTCCGGTAATGTCTGTTGTCCGGAAGTAGAACTGCGGACGATAGCCGGAGAAGAACGGAGAGTGTCGACCACCCTCTTCCTTGCTCAGGCAGTAGATGGTGCCCTTGAACTTGGTGTGCGGGGTGATAGAGCCTGGCTTTGCCAGTACCTGCCCACGCTGAACCTCTTCCTTGTCTACGCCACGAAGAAGCGCGCCAATGTTATCACCGGCCTCACCCTGGTCGAGGAGCTTGTTGAACATCTCAACACCGGTACACACGGTCTCTTTCGTGTCACGAATACCAACGATCTGAATCTTGTCGTTGACCTTGACAATTCCGCGCTCAATACGCCCGGTCACAACCGTTCCACGGCCCTGAATTGAGAAAATATCCTCAATCGGCATCAGGAAGTCTTTGTCAACATCGCGCTCAGGGAGAGGGAAGTAGGTATCCATCGCGTCCAAGAGCTCCTGGACACACTTGGTCGCCTCAGCGTCCTCGATGTTGTTCATTGCATTGAAGGCGCTTCCCTTAATTATTGGGACATCATCCCCGGGGAAGTCATAGGAGTTCAGGATGTCACGCATCTCTTCCTCAACAAGCTCGATGAGGTCAGGATCATCGACCTGGTCGGTCTTGTTAATGAAGACGATAATTCCCGGAACACCAACCTGTCGAGCAAGCAAAATATGCTCTTTGGTCTGCGACATAGCACCGTCGGTTGCGGATACAACAAGCACTGCACCGTCCATTTGCGCCGCACCAGTGATCATATTCTTGATGTAGTCAGCGTGCCCCGGACAGTCAACATGAGCATAATGGCGCTCGGCACTTTCATACTCAACATGCCGAGTGTTGATCGTGATTCCTCGAGCCTTTTCTTCAGGTGCGTTGTCAATATCCTCATAGCTCATAACTTTACCACCAGTAGCCTTTGCAGAGTACATAGTGATAGCAGCCGTCAGCGTCGTCTTACCATGGTCAACGTGACCAATTGTGCCGACGTTAATGTGCGGCTTCTTCCTTTGAAATTTTTCCTTCGCCATTACGCCCTCCTTAGCGGTATCGTAAGAAAGCAATTCGATAAATATCTGTATCTATCATGTACCGGCCTTCCGGTACACGCTTAGGCACATAAAAACATGCCGCCGGGTGATCGAAACACGAAACACAAACAAGCGACAAACAAATTAAGGTGGTTGAGTTCTTTTGAGCAAAGAACAATCAGGTGGGGTTTTTCATGGGCCGCTTCCGCAGCTCCCGCCCGACCACCTTACCACCCGATGCAGCACACAGCCGCAACGGTTGATTGGTTTGGTACGCGCTTTACCAGATTACGCTTGCGCGCAATCGGCCTACCATCGATAGTGTGAAAACGCTTTGTTGGCCTCTGCCATGCGGTGCGTGTCCTCCTTCTTCTTAAAAGCGGTACCCGTGGTGTTAAACGCATCAAGGATTTCAGCACCGAGCTTCGCACTCATAGACTTGCCGGAGCGGTCTCGAGCAGCCTTGATTAACCAACGCATAGCCAGCGCTTCTCGCCGACTGTCGCGCACCTCAACCGGAACCTGGTAGGTCGATCCACCAACTCGTCGGCTCTTAACCTCAACGCTTGGCTTCACGTTTTCCAGGGCCTTTAAGAAGACCGTCAGTTCGTCCTTGTCGGTCTTTCCTTCAAGTGAAGACATCGCATCGTAGAATACTTTTGTTGCAGTGGAGCGTTTTCCGTCCACCATCATGCGTGAAATAAACTTTGCTACAGTCTGGTTTCCGAAACGCGGATCCGGAAGTATAGCTTTGTGCGGTACAACTTTTCTGCGAGGCATATTCCCTATCCTTCCCTATGCTTTCGGTCGCTTGGTACCGTACTTGGAACGCGCTTTTCGTCGGTCGTCAACGCCGAGCGTATCCTTAGCACCACGCACAATATGATAACGTACACCCGGAAGGTCTTTTACACGACCCCCGCGCAGAAGCACTACAGAGTGCTCCTGGAGGTTGTGGCCAATACCAGGAATGTAAGCCGTAGCCTCAATTCCATTTGTGAGGCGTACACGAGCGACCTTCCGCAGAGCCGAGTTCGGCTTCTTTGGGGTAATTGTCATTACGCGAGTACAAACTCCACGCTTCTGCGGACATTCCTGCAGTGCGGGGGACTTTGTCTTCTTCAACTGTGTTTTGCGACCCTTGCGGATCAGCTGATTAATCGTCGGCATAGTTGTTTCAAATCTCCTAGCGTCGCCGTGGAGCCTGCACTGTAGCAAGCTCATATTAAAAAGTCAATACGTTGTCAGAAAAATCGTTACTCGCCACTCCGGATAGCGCCAGAATGGGGCTGCCCGGAAGCGGCCTGCTACTGCACATACTTAGTAGGTCTCGGCCTCTTCCTTGATATCCTCTTCCTCGGTTTCCTCAATTCGCTCGCGCGCACGTTGTTCAACGATTTGCTGCATGCGAACATCGAGATCTTCACGATTCTCGTCATAGAGCTTGACATTCTTATAGCCGCGCATACCAGTACCGGCTGGAATGAGACGCCCTATAATGACGTTTTCTTTCAATCCACGCAGCTCGTCCGAAGCGCCAGCAATGGCCGCGTTCGTCAAGACCCGGGTAGTTTCCTGAAAGCTTGCCGCCGAGAAGAAGGACTCAATGTTGAGCGATGCTCGGGTGATACCCAGTAGCACCGGACGCCCGACAGCTGGCTGACCGCCATCCTTCATGACTTTACGGTTCACCTCGTTGAACTTGTATTTATCAACCTGCTGTCCATGGATGAGGTTTGTATCCCCCACCTGCATAATCTCGACTTTGCGCATCATTTGACGAATTATTACGCCAATGTGCTTGTCGTTGATTGCAACGCCCTGCAGCCGATAGACCTCCTGTACCTCGTTCACCAGGAAGCGCTGAAGCGCGTTCTCACCAAGGATTTGAAGCACATCATGTGGGTCAGTAGCACCCTCACACAGTGGCTCACCAGCGTCCACTGGGTCCCCCTCGCGTACCAGCAGGTGTTTACCCATGGGAATAAGATGCTTGTACTCATTGCCGTACGGATCCTCAACAACGATTACACGTTTCCCTTTCGCAACCGGACGGAAGTAGACTGTGCCAGTAATCTGCGAGAGCACCGCACCGTTCTTGGGTCGCCGGGCTTCAAACAACTCACCGACACGTGGCAGACCACCGGTTATGTCACCGGTCTTGGCGCTCTCACGCAACAGCTTAGCCAAGGTGCGACCCGCCTTCACTTCCTCGCCGTTTTCGACGTTAAGATAGGAGGAACCCGGTAGATAGTACTGAGCTAGCTCTGTGCCATCCTTACTCTTAATCACCAATCGTGGCTGCAGGCTTTCAAGGGAGAACTCGGTGATCTTTTTCTCAAACCTACCGGTATCTTCGTTCAGTTCTTCCTTGAGGGTAGTGCCTTGCACGATATCTTCAAATACTACAGTACCATCATGCTCGGCGATAATGGGCTCACTGAACGGGTCAAAGGTCGCTATTGACTCCTCCGACTCAACGATGTCGTCCTCGGAAACCAGCAGCTGAGCACCGTTCCGCACCTCTACCCGCTGCTCCTGAGCGACCAACACCAAAGCGTTGTCCATGAGAACTCCGTAGGCGTTATCCCCGGCAAAGATATCTTCCTTACCCCGAGTCAGCACGGCCTGCCCCTTGACGATCTTGTCATCGTTGGCAACGAGTACCTTGTCTCCCTTCTGGATCTCAATCTTCTGGAGCACCCGAGCGACGAATACCTTGCCCTTTCGGGTAAATAACCGAGTCTTTTCATCTATATCAACAAACTGACCCTCGATCCGTCGGACAAACACGGGGTACTTCAAAAAGACACGGTTATCCTCGGATGCCTTGGTCGCGGCACCACCAATATGGAAGGTACGCATGGTGAGCTGTGTTCCCGGCTGCCCAATAGACTGGGCGGCGATAATCCCCACCGCCTCACCTATATTGACGGTGCGGTTATCCGCCAGATTCCGACCGTAACACTTGCGACACACGCCGTAACGAGCCTCACAGGTAAGCACGGTACGAATTCGCACCGACTCTATGCCTGCCTCTTCAATGGCCTCCGCAACCTCGTCGCTGACCTCTTCGTTTACATCAACAAACACCTCACCGTTAATAGGATGTTTGACGCGCTCCAGGGTGAAACGGCCCTTAATTCGGTCTGAAAGACGCTCGACGACCTCCTCGCCGTCCTTGAGTGCCTTCATTTCAAGCCCGTTAATGGTGCCACAGTCTTCCACGTTCACCACAACATCTTGAGCAATATCAACAAGGCGCCGGGTCAAGTAACCAGCATCAGCAGTCTTAAGCGCAGTATCCGCTAGACCTTTTCGAGCTCCGTTCGTCGAAATGAAGAACTCAATGACAGAAAGTCCTTCTTTGAAGTTTGACCGAATAGGGAGCTCAATAATATCTCCAGAAGGCTTGGCCATAAGTCCGCGCATTCCCGCGAGCTGCCGAATCTGACCTCGACTACCTCGAGCACCGGAGTTTGCCATCATGTAGACCGGATTGAAACCACCGCGGTCTTCCTTGAGGGTGCTCATCATGGTATTGGTAAGATCTTCGTTCGCCTTACTCCATACCTCGACTACACGGTTGTAGCGTTCCTCGTTGGTGATATGGCCCTGCATGTACTGCTTTTGTATTGACTCTACCGCCGTGTTGGCCGCTCCAATCATCTCCACCTTGACCTCAGGGATCATGATGTCGTCCATACCAATGGTAGCGCCAAACAGAGTTGCGTAGCGGAAACCCATATCCTTGATTGTATCAAGCATACGAACGGTGGTATGCGGCCCGTACTCGGCATATACTCTGGCTATGAGTTTACGGAGCTCCTTCTCGCCCATAGAGTAGTTGATGTATCCGATTTCCGGGGGTAAATCACTATTGAGCACGATACGTCCGGCGGTAGTCTCCACGAACTCACCGTCCATTCTGACCTTGACGAGCGCTTGGTAGTCCACCGCACCAGCGTCGCGAGCCATTAGCACCTCGTCGGGGCAGCTGTAATAACGGCCCTCTCCCTTTGCTCCCGGGCGGTCACGGGTCATGTAGTTAATACCCAGAACCATGTCCTGCGAAGGGAACACAATAGGATCGCCGTTAGCGGGGTTGAGAAGATTCCTCGACGGAATCATCAGCATCCAGCACTCAATCTGCGCAGCCTGCGTCAGCGGTACATGCACCGCCATTTGGTCACCGTCAAAGTCGGCGTTAAAGGCGTGACAAACGAGGGGATGGAGTCGAATTGCCTTTCCACCCACGAGAACAGGCTCAAAGGCCTGTATACCCAACCGGTGCAGCGTCGGCGCACGGTTGAGCAATACCGGGTGTTCCCTTACAACCTCGTCGAGCACCGCCCACACCTCAGGCGTCTCCTGTTCAACAAGCGTCTTGGCCTTCTTGATGTTGTAAACCACATCTTTCTCGACCAGCTTCTTCATGATGAACGGTTTGTAGAGTTCTAATGCCATCTTTGTCGGAAGGCCGCATTGATGCAGCTTTAGTTCCGGACCAACTACAATGACCGATCGCCCTGAGTAGTCTACACGTTTACCAAGCAGGTTCTGCCGGAATCGCCCCTGCTTACCCTTCAACATGTCCGAGAGACTCTTCAGTGGTCGGTTCGAGGCGCCTTTGACAACCCGCTTCTTCTTGGAGTTGTCGAACAACGCGTCCACCGCCTCCTGCAGCATTCGCTTTTCATTACGAATAATGATGTCGGGGGCGTTGAGAGCGATCAGTCGTTTCAGGCGGTTGTTTCTATTAATTACACGGCGATACAAATCGTTAAGATCCGAGGTTGCAAAACGGCCACCATCAAGCTGGACCATTGGCCTCAACTCCGGTGGAATCACGGGGATGACGTCTAATATCATCCACTCGGGCCGGTTGCCAGAATCCCGGAAATTCTCAACGATCTCTATGCGTTTGAGCAAGCGCTTGTCGGCTTTTGCGCCCTTCTCGACCATTTCGATGCGCAACTCGGCGGAGAGCGAGTCCAGATCCAAACCCTCGAGCAAGGTACGCACCGCCTCCGCACCAATGCCTGCTGAGAAACCTAGTCCGTAGCGATCCTTCGCCTCGGCGTAGTCTTCCTCGGTCAAGAGATCCATTTTTTTCAGGTCGGTGTCGCCTGCGTCAATAACGATGTATTTTTCGTAATACAGGATTGAGCGCAGGGCCGAGATAGTCAGATCAAGCAGCAGCCCCATTCGTGACGGCACCGAACGATAGTACCAAATATGAGACACCGGAGAGGCCAACTCGATGTGCCCCATCCGCTCCCGACGCACCTTAAAGTGGGTTACCTCGACGCCACAACGGTCACAAATGACGCCCTTGTAGCGAATGGACTTGAACTTGCCACAGTAACACTCCCACTCCTTGGTGGTTCCAAAAATACGCTCGCAGAACAAGCCATCTTTTTCGGGACGGAGCGTGCGATAATTGATAGTCTCCGGCTTTTTGACCTCTCCGTAGCTCCATGCCCGTACCTTCTCAGGTGAGGCCAGCTGAATCATTATGCTATCGAAATCCTGAATTTCTCTCATCTATCTCCGCCTCCTGCTGCGCTTCTTCCGCACCTCGAACATCGTCTCATCCGGCTGCTGCCACCTCAGAAGTTGCTTCCTTTGCGGTTGATAAGTTCCTCATCACGTTCGGTGAGAGGAACCTGCTTGCCTTTCGAATCGAAAATCGAGATATCTAACGCCAGTCCACGCAGCTCCTGAACAAGCACATTAAAGGATTCAGGAACTCCTGCTGAGCTCGAAGGCTCGCCTTTAACAATACTCTCATAGATCTTGGCGCGCCCATTCATATCGTCACTTTTGATAGTCAATAATTCTTGCAGAGTATTAGCGGCGCCGTAGGCTTCCAGAGCCCACACCTCCATCTCTCCAAGACGCTGCCCGCCAAACTGGGCCTTTCCGCCCAGAGGCTGCTGAGTAACCAGCGAGTAGGGGCCGGTAGACCGAGCATGCATCTTGTCGTCAATAAGGTGATGCAGCTTGAGAACATACATGTACCCGCACATCACGTCGTTCTCGAATCGTTCGCCGGTACGGCCGTCGAACAATGTTGTCTTGGAACTACTTGGTAGCCCAGCTTCCTTAAGCTTGGCGGCAATCTGTTCGTTGGTGGCAGACTCAAATACCGGAGTTGCATACCACTCGTCCAGCCATTTCGCAGCCCAACCAAGCTCGGTCTCAAGAATCTGGCCGAGGTTCATACGAGAAGGAACACCAAGCGGATTCAAACAGATCTCTAGAGGCGTTCCGTCAGCAGTGTAGGGCATGTCCTCTTCAGCGAGCACCTTAGCAATAACACCCTTGTTACCATGCCGCCCCGCCATCTTGTCACCTTCACGCAGCTTACGCTTGGTAGCAATAAGAACCTTCACAACCTCTTCCACTCCGGGACTCAGGTCATCGCCCTCACCTCTTCGCAGACGTTGAACGTCAATGACCGTGCCATCAATTCCGTGCGGAACCCGTAGGCTGGTGTCGCGAACTTCCTTAGCCTTCTCACCAAAAATTGAGTTCAGGAGCTTGAACTCCGGTGTTGTCTCGGTCTCACTTTTCGGGGTTACCTTACCAACCAGGATATAACCGGAGCCCACCTTGGCACCCACGCGCACTACACCTTCATCGTCGAGCTGATCGAGGGCTCGCTCCGAGGTGTTGGGGATATCGCGTGTTATCTTCTCCGGCCCGAGCTTGGTCTCCCGTATCTCGGTGACAAACTCCTT
This sequence comes from Spirochaetales bacterium, assembly GCA_007127105.1. Lineage (GTDB taxonomy): Bacteria > Spirochaetota > Spirochaetia > DSM-27196 > SLAA01 > SLAA01. The sequence continues at coordinate 48,501 of SLAA01000021.1, forward strand.
AATATGGATGGAGGTGAAGATGTCCTCTTTAACAACCTTCTCGGAAATGAGAATGGCGTCCTCGTAGTTGTATCCGTTCCAGGGCACAAACCCAACCAACAAGTTGCGGCCGAGCGCGAGCTCACCGCGGAATGTCGCAGGCCCGTCGGCAAGCACATCACCTTCAGCTATTTTTTGTCCTAGCTGCACAATAGGCTTCTGCAGGTAGCAGGTATCCTGGTTTGTACGCTGGTACTTGACCATGAGATATTCGTCCCGCTCCTCCGCAGTGCTCGCCTTAGTCGGCTTCAGAATCACCTTGGTTGAGGAGACATACTCAACAACTCCCGCTCGCCGTGCCTTGACCAAAACGCCGGAGTCATAGGCGCACTTGCGCTCCATACCCGTACCAACACGCGGCGGTTCAGGAAACACGAGCGGCACAGCTTGTCGCTGCATGTTCGAACCCATGAGGGCACGGTTGGCGTCATCATGCTCAAGGAAAGGAATGAGCGAGGCCGATACCGAAATAACCTGCTTGGGCGAGACATCCATGTACTCGATTTCTTCAGGAGCCTTGGTTGTGTAGTCACCACTCTTCCGAACCGAAACCATATTCGTCTGAAAGCGCCCATCTGCATCCAGCACAGCGTTGGCCTGCGCGATATAGTGCCGCTCTTCATCCATTGCGGAGAGATACTCGATGTCACGAGTTGCAACGCCGTCGACAACCCGGCGGTAAGGCGTCTCAAGAAAGCCGTATGCGTTCACCCGGGTATAGTTAGCAAGCGAAACGATGAGCCCGATATTTGGGCCTTCCGGAGTCTCAATCGGGCACATTCTCCCATAGTGGGTGTAGTGCACATCACGCACCTCAAAGCCAGCACGGTCACGCGAAAGCCCGCCTGGGCCAAGCGCGTTCAGGCGCCGTTTGTGCGTGAGTTCCGACAAGGGGTTTACCTGATCCATGAACTGCGACAACTGACTCGAGCCGAAGAATTCCTTAATAGCCGCCACAACCGGCTTTATGGAGATCAGGTCCTGCGGCTTGATTGTATCGGTCTCTTTGAGGCTCATTCGCTCCTTGGCAATTCGCTCCATGCGAGCGAAGGCAGTCTTGAGCTGGTTGGCGAGCAACTCGCCCACTGAGCGCACGCGTCTATTTCCAAGGTGGTCGATATCGTCAACGTTAGCCTCGCCAATATACACCTGCACGAGATAACGCATGGTGTTCACGATATCGTCACGAGTAAGGATATGATCCTCAACTGGATCGTCATAATTGAATTTCTTGTTGAGTTTGTAACGCCCCACCCTACCAAGATCATAGCGCCGCGTCGTGAAGAACATAGAGTTGAAGTCTTTGTCCGCACTCTCAATAGTTATAGGCTCACCCGGCATGAGAACCGCGTAAACACTCGAAAGAGCGTCTTCCTTAGAGGGCTCATCCTTGTCACCGTCTTCTCGGGCAAACTTAGACTCTTCGCGCTCGAAACAGTTGAGAATGATCTCGGAATGCAGTGAGTCAGAGTTACCGGTCTCAATAACGGTAACCTCATTTACACTACTATGAATAAGTGCATCTACATCGTGCGGATGGATCTTCTCACCGGCGCGATACAGCTTCTTATTCTGCCCGTCCTCGGTGACGAAAACCTCACGGGCAAAAACCGCGCCGACCAGGGCTTCTTTTGCCTCCGGCTCGTCCTTAACAGGCATTACAAGCGTTTTGTAGAACAGGTCAATGATCTTTTCGCGAGTATCAAAACCCAAAGCTCGGAGGAAAATGGTTCCAAGAATTCTTTTCTTTCGGTCTACCTTGGCATAGATCAGTTCTTTCTTCTGATCGATTTCAAACTCAAGCCATGATCCACGGTAAGGAATGATTCTTGATGAGTAGATACCCTTCTCATGAGAAAAAATCACACCGGGACTCCGGTGTATCTGACTGACAACCACTCGCTCGGCACCGTTGATAATGAAGGTACCACGGTCTGTCATGAGGGGGATGTCCCCCATGTAAATGTCCTTTTGACGAATCTCGCCTGTTTCAAGGAATATCAGATTAATTCGCGCCTTTACCGAAGCAGCAAAAGTAATTGCCTTCTGCTTACACTCCATTTCATTGAGCTTGGACGCTGCTTCATCAAGGATGTAGTGATCGTACTCAAGGCGCATATCGCCACTTTGACTCTCTATAGGAAAGGTGCCTTGAAAAACTTCTTCGAGCCCTTGTAACAACGGACCTTCACCCGCCAGCATACGCTCGCGCTGCAAGAATCGTTCAAAAGATGCCAACTGTATATCCACCAGGTTCGGCAACTCCATGACTTCGTTACTTCCGGCCCCAACTCTGAGACGGTCTATATCTTTCCTACGATCGAACATTCACTACCTCCCGCCGCTATGAGATTCCCAAACCGGCGCAGAAAAAGGAGATACCGCCAGCTACCCGGTAGCCGGCGGTATCTTGAGATTACGCTATAAAAACTTTCCCGATGCGATGATTACTGAACTTCAACCGTACCGCCCGCTGCCTCAAGCTTCTCCTTGATGGTCGCTGCCTCGTCTTTCGAGACACCTTCCTTTACAGCCTTACCACCGGCCTCAACAAGCTCTTTGGCTTCCTTGAGCCCCAAACCGGTGATTGCTCGCACTTCCTTGATAACGGGAATCTTCTTGCCTTCCTCGATACCTTTCAGAATTACGTTAAACTCGGTCTGCTCCTCAGCTTCCTCAGCGGCTTCACCACCGCCACCGCCACCAGCGGCCGCAACGGCTACTGGAGCTGCTGCAGTAACACCAAACTTCTCTTCCATAGCCTTTACCAGCTCGGAAACCTCGAGCACGGTCATTCCCGCGATCGCATCTAGAATTTCGTCTTTGCCAAGTGTTGCCATATTAACTTCTCCTTGTTGTTTTTTCAAAAGCGATAGCATGGAACACCTTTCGGAAGACTAACGCTCTTGATTTTACTAAGAGGTGCCAATCAGCACCTCAACGTTTCAGTATTCTTCGCCGCCCTCTGTCGA